>CAYRZU010000023.1:0-41587 GCA_964428895.1 uncultured Planctomycetaceae bacterium | reverse complement strand
CCAACAGGGACTCTCATTCAAGACTGGAACAGGTTTCGGGGGGCAGGTCAGACCGAAGAATCTGTGGGCAATGCCCATGATTTCTGGACGGCCTATCGAGAAGGGGCGTTCCAGGACTCACCAAGGCCATGGCTGGGCTACTTCATGCTTCTTGAGGATGCACCGGGCTCAACGTCGCCGGTATCCGTCAATGAACCGCACTTCAACGTATTCGAGGAGTTCCGGGACACCTCCTATGCCCAACGCTATGAATTGCTTTGCGTGAAGCTCCTCCGTGAACGTCTGTATGATGGCGCCTGCCTGATCCTCAGTGATTCTGAGGTCGGGATGAAGGGGGAATACGTGGAGCCAAATGGCGAAGTTGGCCTGGCGCGCTTCGCTGCTTCCCTAGTGGCCCACGTCCAGGCGCATTTGCAGTTGGGGGCGTGATGCCGTGCGATGAGTGCCCGCAGGGGGCGGAGGGGGGATCGATACAGCGATGGGAGAATGTGAAATCCAAGAAGAAGCATGAAGGCATTGAACGATTGTGTGAGATCATTGGGGAACTGCCTGACACAAAGAGCCGTGGGAGGCGGGAGGCCCTGTACTTCGCTGCTGGGGCGGTTGGCGTGCAGCAAGAGAGGACCGCCCTTCCTTGGAATGTTGACCGACCCATCGGGCATCTCTACTGGGACCATGAAGTATCTGATCTACGGGAAGGGCTAGTTCGGCTCGTTGAGGACAATGGCGTATCTGAAGAACTAATAGTCACTGGGATGGAGACCTTCCTAGAAAGGCATTTCTTGAGGTTCGCCACGCACGAATCTGTGGTGGAGGAAGAACGATACTACTCAGGCATGATCGAATCCTTTGAAGCGCAGAAGGGCCTCCCGCTCAACGAACGGAAAGAGGGGGCTACCGACGAGCGTATTGACGACTTCCTCAAGACCTGTCACGAGGCAATGGGAAGTCTCCACAAGAACCGTGAAGCCGCTGAGGCAACACTTGCCGTTCTCAGGCGGTTAAACGCAGCCAAATTCCCCCCGGGATTCTGGCGCGTGTTTGCGCTGGAGGGCCTGAAGGACATTCTTCCGCCAGGTGAGAGGCCCTAGGTGATGCCTGGGCATTCATCAAAGGAAGCACACCGCGCGAAGTTGTAGTCCTTGTGTGTTTCGGCAACATCTGTGTTCATCCTTGTATATACTCCTGGCGACCTGGCAGCGTGAAAGGACCCCTCATGTTGGATCACTTGGCGCGGATGACGAATGGGAAGAGCGGGCGGTGTTCGTCTTGGCAGGCCAATGGGCGGAACTCGGATTGGTGGGACATTCCGGCTGGGGAGTCTCGAGTGCTGACGGATATCAAAGGCCCGGGGCGGATTACGCATATCTGGATGACGCAGCCGGCGGGGTATCGGGAGTGTCTGCTGCGGATCACGTGGGACGACGCGAAGAGCCCCTCGGTCAACGTGCCCCTGGGCGACTTCTTCTGCTTGGGGCATGGCATCGTCAACAGTTTTCAATCGATGCCGTTTACGGTCTCGACCAACAGCAACAACCAGTTCAACGCCGGCTGTGCGATGAACTGCTACCTGCCCATGCCGTTCGCCAAGCGCGCCAAGGTCGAACTGGTCAACCAAGGCAAAGAAAACCAGATGCAGTTCTTCTATGTCGACTACGAGACCTTCGAGGCCGAGCCGGACGACATGACGGGCTACTTCCACGCCGAGTTCCGGCGGGCCAATCCCTTCGGCGGGTGGGGCCATGAGGTCAGCGTCAATAGCGCCGAGGCCAACATCGCCAACAAGGATCGCCTCGCCTGGGACAATAACTACGTGATCCTCGAGACCAAAGGCCGCGGCCACTACATCGGCTGTAACCTGTCGGTGACGAACCTGCAGGGCACGTGGTGGGGCGAGGGCGACGACATGATCTGGGTCGACGGCTACAAGTGGCCGCCCGACCTGCACGGGACCGGCAGCGAGGACTACCTCAACCAGGCCTGGGGCATGCAGCCCAACGCGTTCCTGCGCAACGGGTCGAGTATCTACGAGCACCACACCACGCCCGGGACGGCCGGCTACACCGGCGGCTACCAGACCAGCTATGTGTTCCACCTGGAAAACCCGGTTCGGTTCACCAAGGAGATCAAGGTCACCATCGAGCACGGGCACGGCAATCATCTGCAAAACGAGATGTCGTCGGTGGCGTATTGGTATGCGGCCAAGCCTCGGCGCGTGGCGCGGCCTCCCTCGGTGGCCAAGCGCATGCCGATCCTCAAGGACAGCGCCGGCAACTGGATCATCGACCCCAAGAACCAGTGTCCGGGCGAGAAGGTCCGCGTGACCGATGAAATGAAGCGCATGAAGAAGAAGTGGGCGAAGGCACACAAGAAGGCTTGAGGCCTGAGGTGACGCGGCGGATTGGGAAATCCGCCGCGCTGCGTGACTATGAGTGATCTTCAGAACACCAATGAAGCGAAGGTGCCTCGCTTGCCGCTGT
The DNA here is from genome assembly GCA_964428895.1 of uncultured Planctomycetaceae bacterium. Taxonomy (GTDB): domain Bacteria; phylum Planctomycetota; class Phycisphaerae; order SM23-33; family SM23-33; genus HyVt-337. Next base: position 39,107 of record CAYRZU010000023.1, on the reverse strand, counting down.
TGGTATTAGCGGCGTGTTTCTTGCTGCAGGCGGCGCAGACGTTCATTGCGGTGCATGCGCAGTGGATGTCGTTCGTAACGTACCCGGCATTGAAGATGTTGATGGTGCTCGTGCCGATTGTCGTGTGGCGGGCGTACCGTCGGAGCCGACGGGAGGTGGCCGAGCGGATCGGCTGGAAGCGGCCTAATGTGTGGATTGGGTTGGCGACGGGGGCATTCACCATGGCCGTCATCTTTGGCGCGTACTACGGGAAGTACCGGGCCGAGCTCGATCCGCAGTTCCTGGTCGACAAGCTGACCGAGCTGAAGATCATCGATTACTATTGGGCGTTGGCGTTGATCGTCGTCTTTGGGAACTCGTTCCTGGAGGAGTACTTCTGGCGGGGGTTCCTGCTGAGCGAGTTGCGGGGTTGGGTGGGCAATGCGGCTGCGGTGGCGTTGATCGGCGCGGTGATGTTCGGCCTGCATCACGTGTTCGCGATCGTCACGCTGGCGGACGGCCCGAAGGTGATGGTCGGCGCCGTCGGCACGATGGCGGGCGGGCTGATCTGGTCGTGGATGCGGGTCAAGGGCGTTTCGCTGATCGACTGTTACATCAGCCACATCCTGGCCGACGTGGCGGTGATGTGGGTGGGCTGGGACATGCTCCAACGGGCGGGCTGAGGCTTTTCGGCAATCGGCATTCGGGCAGAAAGCTGAATTTGACCCGCCCCGGGGTCCGATGTATTATTGGCCCTGTTGAGCCTTTCTAAATGACACCTTCTTCGGCCGTCGGTGAGAGCCTGTGCGGCTGGGAGGTCTGCTCATGAGAACGCTAACGGTTCTTGCACTTCTCGGCGTGGTATGGGTGGGAACGGCCCGGGCCGATCTGACGGCCGTGACGGGCGACGACTACAGTTGGGTTGCCTACAACAACCTGACGGCCACCTTGGGCCAGGCCCTGCCCGCCAACGTGACCGGGTTCACGGTTGACAACGACCGGTCCTCTTCGCAGATCCCTTCCGGCCAGTTGCTCGATTTCGGTACCGGCGACGCCTCAGGCGTAACCTTGACCGTTAGCGAAGTCGACCCCGGGGGGCACTATCTCTGGGTCGACGGCACAGCTGCACAGAGCGCGGGAACGGTCTTCTCGGACGTCTTGGGCGCCAGCTACACGGGGAACACGATCCTCCACGATGCCGGCTCGACCCAGTTGCTGACCTTCGAGGGCCTCGACCCGAACAGCACCTACACCTTTGCCGGTGTGGCGACCGCCCCCAGCGGGTACCACAACAGCCTTTCGACGGTCGTGGTCCAAGACGCCGACGCCTTCGTCAACGAAAGCGGCCTTTCAGCGACCCCGTCGTTCGAGGGGCGGGAGTACCGGGGAGGGCCTCTCGTGTCCATGACGCCCGCCTCCGCCGGCGACACGATGCACATCTCGTTCGTGGATGACGATCTGGCGATGTGGACGGGCATTAACCCGGGAGACGACGGGTCCTTCAGCGTGCTTGTGACGAGCGTGATGATCGGCCACCGGGAGTGGGCGCCCGGGCTGGACGCGATCACGCTGGCCGCCGAGGGCAGCCCCGGCGATCTGGACGGCGACGGCGACGTGGACGCCGATGATGTCGATCTGCTTCGGGCGGGCCTGGGCGATCCGGCCAAGGATATGGACGGCGACGGCGACGCCGATGCCGACGACATCGTTTACCTGGTGGAGAACTTCCTGGAGTGGCATCGCAACAATCCGGGCGACGGCGTTGGGACGAACGTGGGGGACATCACGCTGGACGGCCACGTCGATGGGGATGATCTGACGCAGATGAAGACAGGATTTGGGGCCGCCGGCGGTTGGGGGGACGGGAATCTCAATACCGACACGTTGGTTGACCTGACGGATCTGATGGCGATGAAGGCCAACTTCGGTCAGGATGTCGGCGCCAGTGAGACGCCGGAGCCGGCGACGCTGGTGATCCTGGCGGTTGGGGCGGCGGGTCTGCTCCGCCGACGACGTTAGGCTCTCCGGCGGGCGGTGTTGGCAGACGGTGCGGGGGCCTGGGGAATGTGCGAAAAGTTGCACGAACACTTGAATGCGGGGGCCAGATCGGGAGTCTAACACTGTGAAGACAGCGGAAGATTCCATGGTGACCGAGAACACACAGGACGTCCTGGTCCGCCGCAGCCGTTCCGGCGACGCCGAGGCCTTTGGCGTGCTGGTCCGCCAGTACGCGGGCAAGGCGATCGGCACGGCCAGCCTGATGCTGGGTAGCCACGACGATGCCCAAGACGCGTCGCAGGAGGCGTTTGTCCGCGCGTGGCGGCGGATCGACCGATTTCGCGGCGACTCCAGTTTCAACACCTGGTTCTGGTTGATCCTGCGAAACGTGTGTATTGACCGCATCCGCAAGCGGGCCAAGCGCAAGCACGCGTCGTTGTCGGACACCTACGATACGGCTGACCCCGCAGCCGGCCCGGCCGCCCTGGCCGATCAGTCCGAACAAGCGCAGCAGCTATGGCGGGCGATCCGCCACCTATCCGAGCCGCAGCGAGAGATCATCATCATGAGTCACTTCAACGAGATGTCCTACCGGCAGATCGCGACGGTGCTGGACATCCCGATCGGAACCGTCATGTCGCGTCTGCACAACGCCCGCAAAGCGCTGCGTGAGAAACTTGTGAGGCCCAACCATGAGCTGTGAAACCTATCAACCTCTGATCACCGGTTATCTGGACGGTGAACTGACGGACGAGCAGCGGGGGGGAATCGAGGCGCATCTGGAGACGTGTGAGGCCTGTCGGCAGGAGCTGGCCGACCTGACCGATCTGAAGGCGTCCCTGGCGGCGATCAAGTTCACCGAACCGACCGATACCGAGCTCGAGCGGTTCTGGGCGGCGGTCTACAACCGCCTGGAGCGCGGGATCGGCTGGATCCTGTTCTCGATCGGGGCGATTCTGCTGCTGTGCTTTGGCGCGTTTCGGTTGGTCGAGGGCGTGGTCCGAGATCCGGACATTTCGCTGATCGTGAAGATCGGCGTGGTGGCATTGTTGTTCGGAGCCGTTATTCTGTTTGTCTCGTTGCTGCGAGAGCGGCTGAAAGTACGCAAGAAAGACAGATACTCCCGAGAGGTCCAACGATGATCACTACCACCTCCGAACACGTAGCGGGCAAGCAGGTCGTCAAGACATTGGGCATTGTCCGGGGCAACACGGTCCGGGCCCGGAACATCGGCCGGGCGCGACCCCGACGGAGCGATTATACGTCGATGGCCCGGTCGGCTGGACGTTCTCTTGACCTTTTCGGCACGACCTGTCAGGGTTGGCCTCATGACGCCTAAGGAGCGAGTCGTCGCAGCCCTGGAAGGGCAGCCGGTGGACCGGTTCCCCACGGGCGTGTTGTATCATCATCTTTATGTGGAGTTGGCGGTGGCGGAGTTGACGGATCGACCATCGTGGTGGGCCTATCGGCTGCCGTATCTCGATCCGGAGGAGTACCTGACGCTGTATCGGCAGATCGTCGAGCGAGCGCCGTTCGATATTCTCGAGCCCATGCCCGGCGGGCAACCGGCTGCGGTGCGGCAACGGCAGGAGTTCGTGGAAAGAGACGGTCGGCCGTTCCGCCACGACACGCAGACGGACGAGTGGTTTCCGCTGGACCTGCCCACCAAGAGCGGCCACGTCTATGACGGGTCGATGAACGAAGCCCAGCAGCTGTTCGACCGTAAGGACATTGACGAACGGATCACATGCACCCCGGCTGAGAAGATCAGTTGCGATGGGCAGCTCGATCAGCTTGAGGCGGCGGTCGCCGAGTTCGGTGACGATCACTTCATCCTTCGGGACGGGCCCGGCGGGGGGCTGGGCTGGTGTGTGTCCTACTTCGGCATGACCAATGCGCTGGCGATGCTGGTCGAACAACCCGACCTGGTGGACTATCTTCTGGCCAAGGCGCTCGAACAGGGGGTCGAAACCTTGCGGCGAATCGCAGCGACCGGGGTAGACGGCATCTACAGTTGGGAAGCGATGGGGACCGGTGAGCTGATTTCCCCCGCCCACTACGAGCGGTTCTGCCTGCCGTTCCGACAGACGCTCACCGAAGAAGCCCATCGGCTGGGTCTGAAGGTCATCATCGCCTGCTACGGCGACGTGATGGATCGGCTGGAGTTGATCGCCGCCACCGGGGCCGACGCCCTCCAGGCTGAGTGCAGAATGAAGGGCTACATTAACGATATGGACGAAATCACCGAGACCATCGGTGACCGGATGACGCTGTTTGCGAACATCGATCCGTTTTGGTGCTTGGAGAAGGCGACGGACCAGCAACTCGCCGATGAAATCGTCCGCCAAGTCCACGCCGGGCGAAAGGCGCGCGGGTTTATTCTTTCGCCGGCCAGTCCGATTACGCCCGGCACGCCCTTGGTCCGGGTGCAACGGTTCATCGACCTGTGCCACGAAATTGGTCGGCCCGGTTGACCGCTGCCTCGGTCAGCGAGTTAACTAAAGGGCTCGTTAATGTTCTTGGAGGAAGCGATGTCCGACAAACCGAACGTAATTGTGGTGATGTGCGATCAGATGCGGGCGTTCGCGGCCGGCTGTTACGGCAACGCGTTCTGCCGGACGCCCAACATCGACCGCCTCGCGCGCGAGGGCGTGCGGTTCGAGCACGCCGTCAGCAACAACCCCGTCTGCACGCCCGCCCGGGGAACGTTCGTCTCCGGCCAATACAGCCGCACCTGGCAGGGCGACCTGACCAACCCCATCGCTCCGTTCGGAGGCCTATGTGCGCCCGAACCGGTTTGGGAACGCGTTCACTGTAAGGACCCCACCTTGCCGGAGCAGCTCGCCGCGGTCGGCTACGACACCGCCCTGATCGGCAAGTGGCACGTCCACCCGGCCCCGGACTTGCTGGGCTTTGACTACAAGGTCTACCCGCGCGTCAACCATCGGCATACCGATCAGATCTTCGTCGATCAGCTTCCGCCCGGAGAACGCGTGGAGGGGTTTTCCGTCGACTACGAGGCCGAGAAGGTCGCCGCCTATCTGAAAGATCATCGCGACAATCCGTTCTTCCTGTTCTACAGCATCTCCCCACCGCACATGCCCGTGGCCGACATGCCCGAGAAGTATCTGACCATGTACGGCCCGGCCGACGTGCCCCTGCGGCCGAACGTGTTCGTCGACGACCAGATGTACTACGACGAAGACGTCTTCCTGATCTATCTGTGGGACTACCTCTACTACTGGTACCACCTGCCGGAAAAGTCCGTCCTGCCGGAAGGCTTCGACCTGCGCACGCTGACGGCCCTGTACTACGGGGCGACCACGTGGGTCGATGACATGATGGGCCGCCTGATGGCCGAGCTGGAAGCCAACGGCCTGACCGACAACACCATCGTCGTCTTCACCTCCGACCACGGCGACAACCTCGGCAGCCATCACACCTGGAACAAGGGACTGCTGATCGAGGAGTCGATCCGCATTCCCATGATCTTCTGGGCGCCCAAGCTGTGGAAAGCGGGCGTCAATGAGACTCAGGTAGCGGAGCTGATCGACCTCATGCCGACGATTCTCGACGCCTGCGGGGCCCAGACACCCCAGGCCGTCCAGGGCGATAGCCTGCTGCCGATTCTCACCGGCCAGCGGACCGAACTGGATGAGACCGACGCGTTCCTGGAGACCTGCAGCGGTTTTGCCGGCATTCGCACGCCCACCCACACCTACGGCATGACGCTGACAGGCGAGGGACTGAGGCAGATCGACAGCGAGGACTACTGTTTCTACGACATGCGCGAGGATCCGTACCAGTTCTGCAATCTGGTTAGTACGACCGAGCAGGCCGAGCTGGCAGCGTCTCTGAAGCGGCGGGTGCTGGCCTGGCACGCCGCCACGCCGTGGCTGGAATCGTCAGGCTAGCGACGGCGCAGGGGGGGTGTTCCCGGCGGCCCAGAGCCGCTACAATTCGCGACTTGCCAGACCCACAGAAAGGAAGGGCGCCATGAGCAGCGCAGCCGTCCCCGCCGGCATCCGAAGGGCGTTCACGCCGGAGTTCCTCGCTGCGACCAATGCCGATTGGGCCGAGCTGCTGGGCCGTTACGGCATCGCGGCCGAACAGGCGGCGTTTCCGCTGCTGGCGAAGCGCGACATCCTGGCCGCGCTGGAAGGCAGTGAGTCGACGGCCGTTCTCGCGGGCTTTCTCTACCGCGATCTCGACGGCGACGGCGCCTTCACCCCCGGCGAGCAATTGACCGCCACGGTGCTGGGCCTGCCCACGCTTTCTGGCGCCGACCCCGCGCCCCCCCAGGCCCAGGCCGACTGCTTCTGGTTTTCCCCGCTGCCGGCTGACGAAACCGTGACGGTGGTCTACGAGGTCGAAGGGGCCGAGCCGTTCCGCCAGGAGCTTCAGCTCCAGGCCGGGCTGAACCTGCTGCATGTGCCCGTCAAGCCCACCAAGCCGCTAACCTACGTGGTCGTGCACAGCCACTTCGACCCCGAGTGGCGCAGCACCTACCAAAGCTACATCCTCCGCGAGCTACCGCAGGTCATCGAACGCCTGGACGGCCTCCACGATCAGCCCGAGCAAGTTTTCAGCCTCGATGAGGAATGCGTCATTCGCCCGCTGATCGATCGGCACCCGGAAGTGGTCGACGAGCTGCGGCAGCGCATCGTCGAAGGCGTGTGGGAGCCCAAGGGCATCATTTGCGCCGGGGAACTTCTCATGCCGCTGGGCGAATCGATGATTCGCCAGATGACCGAAGGCGAGCAGCTTATCTCCAGCATGCTCGGAATGGAAATCCGCCCGACCACCTTCTGGAACGTTGACAACTACGGCATCAACCTCCAACTGCCGCAAATCCTCGCCAAGGCCGGCCGCAAGTACTGCAACCTGGGCGAATACATCCGCGTGGAACCGCGCCCCCACGACGGCCGCGAGCGGCAAATGAATGAAATCCCGCACTCCGATCCACGGGCGTGGGAGCAGACGGAGTTTTGGCTGGAAGGGCTGGACGGTTCGAAGGTGCTAGTCCATCGCTCCAACTACGGCGGCGAGCCCCACGGGGCGCCCATGCCGCCAGAGAACGTGCTGGGCCACCAAAGCGTGTTCAATCACTACGGCGGCGACTTCATGCCGCTGGACCGCAAGCTGCCCGACTTCCTGCGCGAGCTCAACGACCCCGTCCAGGCCGCCCAATACGACAACCGCATGACCGAGTGGGGTTGGGAGCTGCTGACCAACCCCGGCGGCTCGTGCTCCTTCATCATCACCACCAGTGAACCGTTCTTCCGGGCGATCGAGAACGATCCGGACGTTCCCACGGTGCAAACGGAAAGCCGCCTGGGTTTCTGGACGGGGTGCTATGAGTCTCGGGCCCGCAGTCGGCAGGTGTCTCGGCAGGTAGAGTGTCAGTTGCTGGCGGCCGAGTCGTTGTCGTCGTCGGCCTTGGTGGCCGGGATGCCCAGTTCGCGGGACGACCTGCGCGAGGCCTGGTACGACCTGCTGATCAGCCACCACCACGATCCGCAACTGACCGTCATGGGGCCATTCCAGATTCACGAGGTCATCCAGCGCAGTCTCGACGCCGGGCGAGTGGGCCAGCGCGTGATCGATCGGTCGGCCGAGTTCCTCGCCCGGCAGATCAAAACCACTGGCCGAAAGGGCCAGCCCGTGGTTGTCTTCAATCCGCTGGCGTGGGGCCGCTCGGCCCTGGTGACGCTCGATGTCGACAAAGACACCAAACGTGTGATCGACCATGAGGGCAAGCCCGTTCCCGCTCAGCGCGTTACCGATGCGGACGGCCGAAACAGACTGACCTTCCTGGCCGACAATGTTCCCGGCGCCGGCTGGCGGACCTACTACCTGCGGGCCCGCGGGACAAAAGCCAAGACTAAATTGTCGGCCACCCCGACCCAGTTGGAAAACAAGCACGTCCGCGTGGAACTCGCCGACGGTTTGGTGCGGTCGATTGTGGAGAAATCCTCGGGGCAGACGCTCTTCGCCGCCAACGATGCCGCCGCGATCAATGAGTTGTTCGTCTGGGAAGACGAAGGTTGCATCGCTCAGGTCCGGCCGGTCGACTTCATGGACTCAGCCAAGCTGCTGACGCGATCGTCGCAGGTCAAGCGGGCGGTCAGCGTGATCGAGAAGGGCCCGGCCCGGGCGACGGTGGAAGTGGCGTTCGAGATGGACTGGGGCATCTTTCGGCAGCGGATCTCCCTGGAGGCCGGCGCCCGTTGGGTGGACTTCGAGACGTTCGTGGATTGGCGGCCGGCCCCGGAGGGCTGTCGCCGCGTCCGCGCCGCCTTCCCGTCGGCTATCACCAACGCCACCGTCTGGCGCGACATCCCGTTCGGCGTCACGGAATGGGAGCAGTCGGACGTGATTCAGCCCATCAACAGTTGGATGGGCCTGTCCGACGAGGCCGACACCATCGGGGCCGCGCTGATCCACGACGGCCCGTGCTCACAGCAAACCCGAAACGACGTGCTCTGGCAGACGTTGTTCCGCTCCATCCGCATGCCCGGAAAGATCGAAGACGACCAGGCCGACTCGTGCGGCTGGGATGTCTCCGGCGACACCGCCTTGGAGGAAGGCCCCAACACCTACCGGCAGCGACTGGTCGTCTTCAGCGGCACATGGCAGGACGCGGGCGTGCCGCAAAAGGCGCTGGCCTTCACGACCCCGCTGGCCGCCTGCGAAACGGATACCCACAAGGGCGTCCTGCCCAACGAGCACGCGAATCTGGTCATCGAGCCGGCCGATCTGGTTGCCTGCGCGTGGAAACAGTCGGACTTCGGCGGCGAGACGATCGTTCGCGTTTACAACCCGACGGATCGCGACGTGGCGGGCGTGTTGCAGGTGGGCTTTGAGGTAGCCGAGGCCGGCGAGACCAACTTCCGCGAGGAACCAACCGGCAAGCTGGCGATTCATGACGGCCGGATCGAGCTGCCGTTCAGCCCGTACGAGATCAAGACCATCCGTCTGGCGAGGTAAGGGCCCGTCCGGCTACAATCTCCCGACGTATGAGGTGCATTGAAAGGATAGCATCATGACTTCCGGCGATTTCCCCTGTGCCTTCCCCGGCGCGAACTGGATGGATGAGGCCGAGCAGCAAGCGGCGCTCGACGTCATGGCGAACCGTGCGCCGTTCCGTTTCTACGGGCCCAACGAGCCCAAGTACGCGTTGGCGTTCGAGGAGACCGCCAAGAAGTACTACGGCCGCAAGTTCGCTCTGGCGGTCAACAGCGGCACGGGCGCGTTGCAGTCGGCCATGATCGGCATGGGCATCGGCCCGGGCGATGAAGTGATCGTACCGGCGTTCTTCTGGGTGGCTTCGGTGGGCGTTGTCGTTCACGCCAACGCCATTCCCGTTCTGTGCGAGGTCAACGACAGTTTCACGCTCGACCCGGCAGACCTGGAGGCCAAGATTACGTCGCGGACCAAGCTCATCGTGGCCATTCACATGTGCGGAGCGCCGTGTGACATGGACGCCATCATGGCCATCGCCGATAAGCACGCCATTGACGCGATGGAAGACTGCGCCCAGTGCAATGGAGGGAGCTTCAAGGGCAAGAGGGTCGGCTCGTTCGGCCGCGTGGGTATGTTCAGCTTCCAACTCAACAAGAACGCCACGTCCGGCGAGGGCGGCTTGCTGATCACCGACGACGAAGAGCTCTACTGGAAGATGAACGCCGCCCACGACCTGGGCATTCCCTGGCGCGGGGCGGCGCCGGACGACCAGCCCGCCGATTTCACGTGGGGTACCGGTCGCCGCATGAGCGAACTGTGTGCGGCCGTCGCGAACGTGCAGTTGGAGAAGCTGCCGACCATCGTCGAGCACATGCGGGCCAGCAACCACCGCCTGCAGGAGGCCGTCAAGGACATCCCGGGCGTGACGCTCCGAACGCTCAACGATCCGGCGGGGGATACGGGCCCGTTCCTGGTGCTGATCCTCGAAACCGCCGAGGCGGCGCTGGCCGCTGCCGAGAAGGTCAAGGCGGCCGGACTGGACGACGTGTGGCGAACGGCCGACTACGGCCTGCACTGCTACTTCAACGTGCCGCAACTGGTCAACAAGACGCCGCTCTCGCCGGCCGGCAATCCCTGGTCGCTGCCGCAAAATGCCGAGTTCGTGGGCGATTTCAACAAGGGCGCCTGCCCGACCAGCGACGACCTCTTTGAACGGTCGGTCGTCATCAACGTGCCCTCCAAGCTGAATGGCGAGCAAGAGCAGTTCATGATTGATGTGATCCGTGGAGCGATTTCATGACGTCGAGAGAACGAATCCTGGCGGCCTGCAAAGGCGAGCCGGCCGACCACGCGCCGATGACGGCGTGGTGTTTCGGCTTTCCGGCCCCCCAGAAGCTGAAGTGGCAGACCAACGGAAAGGACGTGCCGTACTGGTACTCCAAGCGGCTGGAGCACATCCACACGCTCCCGTTTCCGTGGGAGCTTGAAGATGAATTCAAGCGGGCCGAGGCGTGGCTGTCGATGGGGATTGACGACATCCTCGAGGTCTCCGTTCCGTGGGGGACCGACCCGGCGGTGACCTTCACCGACAGACGGCTCGAGCCCGGCGCCGACGGCGGCGACCCGAACTACCCCGTCCTGGTGCGGGAGTACCAGACGCCGGCGGGCCCGTTGCGACACGCGATCAAGAAGACCGATCCGGAAGGTCCCGGCTGGCCCATGCAACCGGACTGCGCGCCGCTGATCGAGGATTACAACATTCCGCGGGCGGTCGAACATGCGGTGACCGACCCGTCGCATGTGGACGCCATCGCCCACCTGTTCATGCCCCCCGGCGAGGCCGAGAAGCAATGGTTCGCCGAGCGCATGGCCGCGATGAAGCCGTTCGCTGACGAGAAGGGCCTGTTCACACAGGCGTGGAGCGGGTTCGGCATGGATGCAGCCGTCTGGTTTACCGGCGGCGAAGGCGCTGTGATGATGTCGTTCGAAGCGCCGGAGGCGTTCGGCAGGCTGCTGGACATCATCGCCGAGGCGGACCTGGCCCGGACGGAACTGGCCGCGGCCACTGACGGCGTGGACATGGTCTGCCAGCGCGGGTGGTATTCGTCGACCGATTTCTGGTCGCCCGCGCTATTCGATCAGTACGTGTTTCCCCACCTGTCGCGGCTGACTGCTGCCGCCCACGCCCACGGCAAGCTGTTCGCCTACACCATGACCACCGGCGTGGAAAAGCTCGGCCCGCGCCTGGCCGACGCGGGCGTGGACGTGCTGTACTTCATCGATCCGGTGCAGGACCACGTTTCGCTGGAGGCTGCGGCAAAGCTGGCTGAGCGCATCACCGTGGTCGGCGGGACAAACGCGCTAACGCTGCAGGCGGGCGACCCCGCCCGCATTCGCGACGAGGTCCGCCGGGCCGTCGACGCCCTGGCGCCGACCAACCGGTTCATTCTGCATCCAGTGGACGCAATCTTCCCCGATACGCCGTTTGAGGCCTTGGAGTGCATGATCGAGGCGTGGCGCGAGGCCATCGGCTAGCGCCGGATTCGAAAGGCAGGCTGCCATGAGCGAGTCGAGTCGTTCGTTGGTCCCTCGTGTGGGTGTGGGGGCGTTGTCGAGCCCGCTGGAAATCGGCGCCGACCGTGCGCCCGCGGCCTCGGCCCACTTGGCGAAGCTGCTGACCACAGCGGGCTGTGAGGTCGTCGAGGTCGGCCCGGTGGGCGACCCGGCACAGGCCGTCGCTACCGGACAGACACTTGCCGCGGCCGATGTGGACGTGATCGCATTCGCGTCGGTGTGCTGGTACGAAGACTACCTCGCCCTGGAGGTGCTGGAATACTGTTCCAAGCCGGTGCTGCTGTGGTCCTTGCCGGGCATGGAGACCGGCGCCCTGTGCGGCTCGCAGCAACTGACGTGCTTCCTCAAGCAGCTCGAGCATCCTTACGCGTGCGTGTTTGCGCCCCTGGAAGAAGGCGGCGAGCTGACACGGGCGACGTCGTTTTGCCGAGCGGCGGCGCTGAAGCGCCGCTTACGGCGGGGGCGTGTGGGCATTGCGGGCCATCGGGTGGCGGGCATGACGGAAGTGGCCGCCAGTGAGTTCGCGCTGAAAAAGGCCGTCGGCCCCCGGGTCGTGCCACTGGACCTGCCGCAGTTGCTGCAACGCGCCACCGAAATCGAAGACACCCCCGCCGCCCAGGCGTGGCAGTCGGTCACGGCTCGCGCCGCGTGCTGCAAAGTGGACGAGGCGACGGGCCTAGACTCCATGAAAGTCTACCTGGCGGTCAAGGAGCTGGTCGACGAGTTCGGCCTCGATGCGCTGACGATCGGCTGCTATCCGCACCTGATGGGCCGCGTGTGCTTGGCTTCCAGCTTGCTGGCCGACCAGGGCATTCCGCTCGGCTGTGAGGGCGACGTCAACGGGGCGGTGGCCCAGCTCATGCTGACACTGCTGACGGAAGAGCCCACGCACAATACGGACTGGCTCGAGCCCTTGCCGGACGGGTCGGTGGTGATGACGCATTGCGGGTCGGGTTCATTCGATCTGGCCGAGAACGCCGGTGACATCACGTTGGACTCGGTTCGCCTGATGGGCCGGGGAGTGTGCGCGCTGTTCCCGGCGCGTCCGGGCCCGGTGACATTGATGAACCTCGTGCCGTCCGCCGACGGCTGCCAGTTGGCGCTGCTGACCGGCGAGGCGCTGTCGACGGAGATGGTCTTTCCGGGTAACCCGCTTCGGGTGCAATTCAGCCAACGGACGACCGATCTGATCGACTGGATCCACGCCGAGGGCGTGGGCCACCACTGGATGGCCGGTTACGGCCAGGTCGCGCCGGAGATCCGCTGGTGGGCGTCGCTGGCGGGGCCTCCGCTGAAACTGATCGAACCGTAACGGACCTTCGGGAGACACGTATGTTATTGCAGGCGCTTTCGGCCGACGACATCCAACGCATTCACGCCGCGTCTCTGAAGGTGCTGGCCGAGGTGGGCGTCTGGTTCCACAAGGCGCCTCAAGTGTTGGACTTCTTGGCCGCCAACGGCTGCCGGATCGACGGTGAACGAGCGTATTTCCCGTCGGAGCTGGTGGAAGACTGCTTGCAGCGTGTCCCCGATCGCAGCACGCTGACTTTCGGCGACCCGTCGCTGGGCTACGGCGAGCAATTCTCCCTCGCTCAAGGCGCCAGCAACATCACCATCAACGGCAACGCCTACACCATCTACGATCACGAAGCCCAACGGCCTCGCGACTGCGTTGAGAGGGACTCGGCGGAGTTCTCGCTGGTTGCGGCGCATCTGAAGAACCTAATCGCCGATCCGTGCGATCTGGTGTTCCATTCGGAGCGAACGACCGAAGCCCATCGCAGGGAGGTCACGCTTGGCTCAGCCGACGCCCAGGCGACGTTCCTGCAGCAGTGGCTCGCCGGTCGGCAGGGCATCGAGCGGCCGCTCGGCATGAACGTGCGGAATTACTCGGCGGACGAAGCGGCGCTGGCCATGTTGGGCCTGGCCATTCGCGACGGGGCCGACACGCTCGAGCAGCGGATGAGCATCTGGGAGCAGTACATCTGGTTCAACCCGCTCAGCCCGTTGCAGTGGCACACCGAGCAGGCGCCGATCGTCCTGGAACTGCTGGAGCCGAATCGCAAGTGCACGTTGGTGATCATCAGTCCGGAAGTGATGCTCGGCACGAGTTGCCCGGTGACAATCGCCGGGGCGCTAACCCAGCACACGGCGGAGGTCCTCGCCGGCGTGACGATGGTTCAACTGGCCCGCCCGGGCGTGCCGACGATGTACGGGTTCGTTGGCGCCCCGACCGACCTCCGCACCGCGGACATTTCCCACGGCAGCATTGAAGCGGGCCTGCTGAACGTGGCGGCGGTGCAACTGGCCGACCATTACGGCCTGCCCAGCCGCATCTGCCCGGGCAACCCGAGCGCCACCGCGCCGGGCGCGCGGGCCGCGGCGGAAACCGCCATGGGGCTGGCGATGGGATTGGCCGCCGGTGGCAACATCATCATGACCGGCATCCTGAATTCAACGCTCATGCTGAGTTACGAGCATCTGATTGTTGCTGATGAGATCGCGGGCCAATTGATGAGTGCGAACTCGCCCATCCAGACCGACGCCGACAGCCTGGCCTTTGAGGTCATCGCGTCGTGCAGCAAGCAATCGGGCGGCAGCTTTGCCTTCGATCCGCATACCGTGGCCAATATGAAGCGGGACGTTTACTACTCGGACTTTACCGGCCGCGTGAAGACCAGTTACGAAGACTGGTACGACAAAGCCCACACCACAATGAAGAACATCCTGGCCAAACGCGACGAGAAGATTGTCGACAAGGGCGTTGGGGATCGTCTCGCGGCGGTGCAAGGTCGGCTGGCCGAAGATGAAGTCGGCTGGCGGTCAGGGCGAGACGGCTGGTGGCGGTCTTACGTTCGGGATTTCGCTTAGATGCAGATCAGGAGACGTGATGACGTCGCAGGATAATCCGCTCGGCTTCTCGACTCGGGTCACCCACCTGGCCAACGTGCCGGGGCTGTCGGCCGTGCCGATCTATATGGGCGCCGTCAACGACGGCGAATACACGCGCGACCGCAACCCCACGCTAGACGTGTTGGCCGATGCGTTGACCGACCTGGAGGGTGGCGCCGCAACGGTGCTGTCGGCCACCGGTATGGCGGCAATTACGCAGACGTTGATGACGTTGCTGCACACCGGGGGCCGCCTGATCCGCCACCAAACGATCTACGCCAGCACGCTGGCGCTACTGGGGACCGTCCTTGAGCGATTCGGCGTTGAGACCGAGGCCGTCGACCTACGTGACCTGGGCGCCCTGGACGACGCACTGGCCGACGGGGCGGGCGTTGTCTACGGGGAGACCATCAGCAATCCGAACATCGAGGTGATCGATATCGCCGCGGTCGCCGAGCGGGCCCACGCGGCCGGCGCGACATTCGTGATCGACAACACCTTCGCGACGCCTTATTTCTGCCGACCTCTGGAACGCGGAGCGGACGTGGTGATCCACAGCGCCAGCAAGTACCTGTGCGGCCACGGGGACGCCCTGGGCGGGGCGATCGTCTTCAGGGACGAGACGTTGGCCGAACGCACGTGGGACCTAATGACGCTGCACGGTGGATCGTTGAGCCCGTTCAACGCGGCGTTGATCTTGCGGGGCCTCAAAACGTTGCCGCTTCGCATGGACGCTCACGCCGCCAACGCGATGAAGCTGGCGGCGTTCTTCGAGTCGCACCCGAGGGTGGCGGGCGTTCGCTATCCGGGCCTGGTCGGTAACGGTGAGCACGAGCGGGCCCTTCGGCAGCTATCGGGCTTCGGCGGGATGGTGGGGGTGGACATCGATGCGGATCAAGCCGCCACGGAAGCCTTCGCCGATCGACTGCGCGTAGCGAAGCGGGCGCCCAGCTTGGGCGACGTTCACACCTTGGTCACGATCACCCGCGCCTGGGAGCCACTGGGCATTGCCGGGTCCTATGCGCGCGTGTCGGTAGGGCTGGAAGACAGCGATGACCTGATCGCTGATTTCGATAGGTGCTTGCGGGAGATCTAGGCGTCGCCGCGACGGCCGGGGCAAGATAGGGGGCCTATAATGGCATGATTACCATGTCCGACACAGACCGTCAGATACTTCGAGATCTCGCCAAGCGCGTGGCCGACGTCGCGGCCGATCCGATTCAACAGGTCAAGCTGGCTGAGTGGCGTCGCCACAACAGCCTTCGGGCGGGCAAGCCCATGGTGCTGGTCTACCTGGAGGATGTGTGGGAGGAGTTCCTTCCCCAAAGCGCGTTGTGTTGTGAAAGCCCCGCCTGCCGGAACGTGGAGTGGCATTTGCGGGCGCGTTTGTACCGGGCAGAGCACCTGCGGGACGATTGGCCTCACACGGCCGAGTACCCGGTGGGATTGCGGATCAACGATCCCGGTTGCGGGTTGAGTTGGAACTACGGCTGTGTGCAGGTGGACGGGAAGCGGACGGCGGCCGGCTTCGACAAGGCCATCCCCGATGACGCCGTGCCCGAGGACATCATCCACAACCGGACCGTGACGACCGATCAGGACGCATCGCAGGAGCGGTTGGCCCAGATGCAGGACTTGTTCGGCGATATTCTTGACGTTCGGCTGACCGGACGGCGGGGGATGGGCTCGGCCATGCTGGATACGTTCATCCAATGGCGTGGGATCGAGCAGACCTTCTGCGACATGATGGATCGGCCGAAATGGTTGCACCGGTTTCTGGAGCTGATGACCGCAAGCGACATTGACGCCGCTCGGCAGCTGGAGGTCTTGGGCGGGCTCAGCCTCAACAACGGGGCGGACAGTGTGGGCTCAGGCGGGATGGGCGCCACCGACGAGCTGCCGTCCCCCGGTTTCGACGGCGAGCACGTTCGGCTGAGAGACGTCTGGGGCTGTGCGACAACGCAGGTCTTCTCGGAGGTCTCGCCCGCCATGCACGAGGAGTTCGCCATCCAGTACGAGGCGAGGTTCCTCGACCTGTTCGGCCTAAACTGCTACGGCTGCTGCGAGCCGCTGCACCGGAAGGTGGACATCATCCGCAAGCTGCCGCGGGTGCGACGGGTCTCGATGAGCCCGTTCGTGGACTGGGCTGCCGGCGCCGAGGCCGTCGGTAGCGACGTCATCTACTCGGCCAAGCCGAATCCGGCGTACCTGGCCAATGATGTCTGGGACATCAATGTCGCCCGGGACGAGATCATCGCCATTCTGGACGCCGCCAAGCGGAACGACTGCACGGTGGAGTTCGTGCTCAACTCAACCCTGACCAGTCGAAACGAACCGTTCCGGTACGAGGAATGGACCGACATGGTCCAGGACGTCTCGCGTCGATACGCCTAGAGATCGGACCTCTCGGCGAGCACATCAGGCAGGCGGTCGAAGTAGACGAAGATCAGGTAGGTAGCCACGGCCCCGAAGACGTGCCAGAGGAAATGAATGCCACGGGGGAAGAGATCGGGCCAATTCGCATCATACTGTCGGCAGAACAGGGCCACGCCGAAACAGGCCAGGGCCGCCAGGGGGCACCAGCCGTTTCGAAACCGCGTCTTGATGAGGATAATCACGGCCGGGATGAGCGGCAGCAGGGCGAGCGTGGTGTAGCTAATGGCGATGGCGACGTGGCGGCTACGTTGGAAGAAGACGTTGAAGTTGCCGAACTGAAAGGCCACGTATCCGGGAACGACCAGCAGGGCGTACCCCCACTGCTTGAGCAGCTTGGCGAACAGGTACACGGATCCGGCCACGCCCAAAATGGCGATGGGGACCCAGTCGAGGAATAGCCACACCGCGTTTCCACGGAAGGCGTGATAGATCGTCCCCCCGACGCCGCCGACCGTCAGCAACGCCACACAGACCAGCAGGAAGGGGCGTTGGCGCCATCGGCTGCGAAGCTTGACCAGCCACATCGCGGCCACGATAAGGAACAGGGCGGCCGTGACGGCGTTGAGGGGCTCAACGATGGTCCGGGCCAGATCGGTCTCGAGGTAGATAGGTCCGGCGATACGATTGCTGCTCATGGCGGGGATCTTCGACGCTAGAAGTAACGCCGCAGGAAGCGTTGACTGATGGCGTCGAGGGCGGAGAGGTCTTCGACCTCCAGCGTGTTGCCGTTGACGTCGCGGAATAGGCCTCGGGTGGGCGAGAGGATCCGCACGTCCTCGCGGCTGTTGAACTCGAAGGTCACTTCGCCGCGGTCGGTCTCGGCCGTCACGGTGGTCAGGCCGAATTCGCGTTTGTGGCTGAGCACGCGCGTGATCTTGGGGTTGAAGACTTTCTCGGTGAGTTCGGCTTCGGCGACTTCGCGGCTGCCGGGGTCAAGTTCGTGGAGCGTGTGGAGCATCGCGAGCTCTTTGCCGTCGGCGTCGCAGATCGCGAAGTAATGCTCCGGCTGCGACCATGGGAAGTAGCGTCGGATGCGGACGTTGGCGAGGGGCTCGTCGCGTCCCTCCACGTGGGCGACGAGTTGGCCCTTGCCGTTGCGTTCGAGCTTGCGGACGCGGAAGGCGTCCAGAACCACGTCGGCAGCGTTGCGTTTCGTGTTGTCGGCGTTGGACATAGGTGTGGGCTCGGTCATCACGTCTGGAGGGCGATGTAGGACTGCATTTCCTGTTGCTTCTGGAGCAGTCGCGCGTACAGGCCGCCATCCTTCTTGGTCAACTCGTCGTGCGTGCCTTGTTCAACCATCAGGCCCTTGTCGATGACGACCAGTCGATCTGCCTTTCGCAAAGTCGACAGGCGGTGGGCGATGGCGATGGTGGTCCGGTTGGCGGTCAGGCCGTCCAGGGCCTTCTGGATCGTCTCTTCGGTTTCAGTGTCGACGGAACTGGTGGCCTCATCCAGGATCAGCAGGGACGGGTTGTGCAGAATGGCCCGGCTGATGCTGATCCGTTGGCGTTCGCCGCCGGAGAGGGTCTGCCCGCGTTCGCCGACCATGGTGTCGTAGCCGTCGGGGAAGTTGACGATAAAGTTGTTGGCGTTGGCGGCGCGAGCGGCGCCGATGACCTGTTCCACCGAGGCCTCGGGCATGCCGTAGGCGATGTTTTCCCAGATCGGCCCGTGGAACAGGAAGGGCTCCTGCAGGACCATGCCGATCTTGTGTCGCAACTCGGTGATGTCGTAGTCTCGGATATCGACGCCGTCGATCAGGATTTGCCCTTCGATTACGTCGTAGAACCGGCAGATCAGGTTGACCATGGTGGTCTTGCCGGCTCCGGAGGGCCCGACCAGGCCGATCATTTCGCCCGGCTCGATTCTTAGGTCGATGTTCTTGAGGACCTTATTGACGCCGTCGTAGCTGAAGCTGACGTTGCGAAGCTCGATCCGGCCTTCGATCGTTTCGGAGGTGTGGGCGTCGGCTTTGGTGTAGATGCGAGGCTCGGTGTCGAGGATTTCGAAGATCCGCTGGGCGCTGGTGGCGGCGCGGTTGAGCTGTTCGTCCATATGGGCCAGTTGGTGCACGGGCCGCAGGAACATGCCCATGAAGAATTGGAAGGCCGTCAGCGTTCCCAGGGTCATCGTGGCGGCGTCCGGATTGGCTTGGACCGCATCGTACTCGCTGCAAATGATCCAGCCGCCAACGACCCAAATGATCAGGCTGCCAAGGGACGTGGCGAACATCATGGTCGGGCCGAACTTCGACTTGGCGCCCTTGATGTAGTTGGCTTCCTCATTGAACAGGGCGGTGGACTTGTCGTCGAACCGATCCACCTCGCGCTGTTGCTGACTGAAAGCTTTGATGACCCGCATGCCGGGCAGGGCGTCGGCCACGACGCCCGTCATCTGAGACCAGCGGTGCCACTGTTGGCGGAAGCTGCGGCGCAGACGTTTGTGGAAGAAGACCGTCAGGAACAGCATCAGCGGGACCGGCATCAGGGCGAATAGCGCCAGCCGCCAGTTCATCGCGAACAGGAAGATGCCCACCCCGATGATGGTCAGGATCGACAGGACCATTTCGATGGCGATGGACGCGGTGAAGCTCCACAGGCGCTCGGTATCATTGGTGACACGGGTGACCAAGGCGCCGGTTTGGCGCTTGGCGAAGAAATCCAGGCTCAGCCGATGCATGTGGGAGTAGACAGCATGTCGAATGGCCCGGGCCACTCTGCGAGCAACGTCACCGGAGAGGCGCACTTGGCCCCACTGGCCGATGGCTCGCGCCGCCAGCAGGGACAGCATCATGGCCACCGTGCTGACAACAATTCCCCAACTGGCCGACTTGCTCGGCCCGGCGCCCAGGCCTTCGTCAATCAGTCGCTTTGACAGCAGCGGATTGAGCAGCGCCAGCCCCGTCATCACCAACGCCAGGAAGAAGGAGGCGATAGCGCGGCCCTTGTAGGGCTTCACGAAGTCGATCAACCGCCAGAGGATCTTCCGGCGGCTCATGCAGGCCCGACACACCTCGGACCAGGAGGGGACCGGGCGGTCGCACTTGGGGCAACGGCCACGCTGTTCGTCGCCATGGCGGGGGCGGAGGTCGTCTTCGGTGTCCTGGCTTTCGCCAAGGACCTGCCGTTCCACTTGGCGGTGGAAGCGGCCGAGATCTCGGCTGTGTTGGAGCGTGAAGCGGAACTCGGCCACCAGTTGCCCGTCGGCGACAAGCTGAAGCACGTTCATACCGAGGCCTTCAACGAGAACGGCCTCGGACAGCCCCTCCAGCTCCAGCCAATGGCCGTGCCAGTGTCCGTCCGCTTGGACGAACGCGCCAAGCTGCCGGTCGGTCAGCACCAGATGGCCGTCAGTGTACTTGCCGTGCTCGTCGAGGTCGTGGGTGGCTGCGGCGATGACTTCGTCGGCCATGCCGGCGGCGTCCAGGTGTTCGATCAAATCCTTCGGCAGAGAGGCCAGCGGATCGGGTTGCGTGTTCTGATCCATGGGGCACCACGGTAAGAGGCAACAGTTCGGATGCGGCGGCGCCTGGGGTACCCTCCGTCCGAACGGCCACACCACTAAACTACATATAATGCCATGCCGACCCGGATATTTCAAGAAGGGCACGAAAATGGGCCTTTTTTCGACGTTTCTTGCGTTGGCCTCTCGGTCGATCTGTTTGATCTGTTCGAAATGAGACCAGGCCGATAGAATGATGGGTCGGAGGTCTGCAGCTGGTACGTTTCCGATAGACAGGACACCCCATGATTGACGCAACGGAACTGAGCGTACGCGTGCAGCGGCTTCGCGAGCGGATGGTCAACGGCGAGCATCTTCGCCATCGGATCGAGCCGCCGGAGGAGTGGTCCGTTCCGGATTCCTCGCTGTCCGTGGCGGAGCGCCGGGCCGAGGCCCTGCGGATGTTGTGCGAGCAGATGCCAATTGCCATCGAGCCGGATGAGGTGATCGTCGGCATGCGGACCATCGCCAAGCCGGTTCCGGCCGAGAACACCTGGCCGGTGCTGCCGCAGTACCTCACCGAGGAAGAAGGGACTCGATATCATTTCCGTGCCTCGACCCATAACGTGCCCGGCTATCCCAAGGTCTTCGCGCACGGCCTGGGTGGGCTGGCGCAGATGTCTCGCGACCGCCTGGCTGCCGAGACCGACCCGGCCAAGCAGAATGCGCTGCGCAGCTTCGTGGTGGCGTGCGAAACGGTAGGCTTTCTCAGCCGCCGATACGCGGACCTGGCCTCGGAGATGGCCGAGACCGCCGATGGGCAACGGCGAAAGGACCTGCTGGCCATCGCCGACGTGTGCGGGCACGTTGCGACGGAACGCCCCCGACACCTCCACGACGCGCTCCAGCTGTATTGGTGGATCTGGCAGCTGACCACGCTGGAGGTGGGGTGCCTGGTGACACTGGGCCGGTTCGATCAGGTGATCGAGCCGTACTGGCCCACGGATTCGCGCGAGCACCATCGGGCGCGAGAGTTGCTCGACTGTTTCGTGATCAAGTGCAACGATCAGGACGATCTCTGGAAGGAGCATTCGCTCGTCAACAACACGCTGATGTTGAGCGGCCTCAAGCCCGACGGCGCCGACGGCACGAACACGGTGACTTGGGCGGTGTTGGACTCGGTGCGTCGGCTGAAGCTGCCCGACCCTCAGCCGGCCGTCCGCCTGCACAAGGACAGCCCGCCGGAATTGGTCCGCACCGTGTGCGAGCTGTGGCGGGAGGGGCTGTCGCAGATTTCGGTCTACAACGACGACACTTTCGTCCCCGCCATGGAGAAGATGGGCTTCCCCGCCGAAGACGCTCGGGATTACGCCGTCGACGCCTGTCAGGATGTGACCATCTTCGGCAAGAGCGACTTCTACACGGCCGGCAACATTCCGATGGCCCAGACGCTACTGGCGGCGATGGAATCGACGGGCGAGCCGGGCTCGTGGGACGCCTTCTTTGCGCATTTCAAGCAAGGCCTGGCCGACGCGATCGCCAAACGTCTCAGCGACTTCATCAGCAATCTCGATCTGCCCGGCGGGCCTTGCCCGTTGCTGTCGGTGGCGATGGACGACTGCATTGAGACCGGCCTGGACGCCTCCGACGGCGGACTCCGCTACCGAGACAAGGGCGTCTTCCTGGGCGAGCCGGTCTGCACCATCAACTCGCTGGCTGCAATTCATGACGTGGTCTACGAGAAGGGACTGGCCACCGTCGCCCAGGTGCGCGCCGCTTGCGAGGCGAACTTCGAAGGAGCCCAGAGCCTGCAGCAACACTTGCGGGCGGCCCCCAAGTGGGGCAACGACAACGATGCCGTCGATCTGATCGGCCGCGAGCTGGTCGCCTTCGGCTGCCGTGAGGTCAACCGCCATCGCCTGCCGGACGGCTCACGGTTCCTGGCCGGTGTGCACCAGGCCCATCATGTGATGCATGGTCAGGGCTTGCCCGCCACGCCGGACGGCCGAAACGAAGGCGAGCGCCTCTCTCCGACCATGGCCCCGGCGATCGGTACGGAATCCAAGGGCCCGACCGCCGTCATGAAGTCGGCGACCAAGCTGGATACGTCGCTGTGTCAGTGGAACTTCTCGCTGACCATGACCTTCGACCCGGTCGCGATGGCGGGCGACGAAGGCCTGGAGAAGTTCATGGCCCTGGTCAAGACGTTCCTGGCGATGGGCGGCCCGCAGTTGCAGATCAACTGCGTCAATCCCGAGATGCTCCGGGCTGCCCAGGCCGACCCCGACGCTCACCGCGACTTGGTGGTCCGCGTGTGGGGCTTCTGCGACCGGTTCGTGGCGCTGCTGCCGGAGTATCAGCAGGAGATCATCGACCGCACCGCCCACCGGCTGTAACGGCTGCATTCGGCCTTGTTCGCCGGCCACGGCGCGCCGACAATGTGGGCCATGGATCCCGTCCCCACCGACGAGCGCCAGATCGTTCGCGAGTTAGCCCAACAGGTTGCCGAGGTCGCCGCACTCCCGATCCAGCAGGAACGCCTCGACCTGTGGCGGCGCCAGAACCGAATGGACCTGTGTAAGCCTCCGGTGCTGGTCTACATCGAGGACGCGTGGGAGGAATTCGTCCCGCCCGAGACGTGTCAGTGCGAGCACGAGTCGGCGCGGAGACTGGAGATCGATTTCCGCCGGCGGCTGTGGGCGTTCGAGCACATCCGTGACGATCGGCCGATAACGGCTGAGGTGGACACCTACCTGGTCTTCAACGATTCCGGGCTGTGCAAGGCGGACGATCAGCAGGTCATCGACACCGACTCGCCGACCGGCCAGCGGCGAGGGGTGGTCTACGGGCAAGTTCTGCCTGACGACGCCGATCCTGGGGCAACCTTTCCCAAACGCACCATTTCGCCTGACTGGGAGACCACGCGCGTCGAGCAGGAACGCCTGGAAGATCTGGTCGGCGACATCATGGACGTTCACGTCATCGAGGCTACGGGCTGGTGTGCGTGCGCGCTGGACTACTTGGTGTTCCTGCGCGGGGCGGGGCAGATCTTGCTCGATATCGTGGATCGGCCGAAATGGTTGGAGGCAATGGTCCAGGCCATGGTCGCCAGCGAAATCGACGCCGCCCACCAATGCGAGGCCCAACACCTGCTCGCCATGAACAACGGCAACGAACACGTCGGCTCGGGTGGCCAGGCGGTCACGGATGAGTTGCCGGGGTCGGGCTTCGACGGCGAGCACGTTCGCCTGATCGACCAGTGGGGATTCGGCACGGAGCAGATTCTTTCGGAGGTCTCGCCCGAGATGCATTGGGATCTGGCACTGCGACACGAAGTGAAGCTGCTGGAACTGTTCGGCCTAAACTGCTACGGATGCTGCGAGCCGCTCCACAAGAAGATGGAGATCGTCCGCCGCATTCCGCGACTGAGGCGGGTGTCGATGAGCCCGTTCGTGAACTGGGCCGAGGGGGCTGAGCAGATCGGCGGCGACTTCATCTACTCCGCCAAGCCCACGCCGTCGCTGCTGCAGGGGGTTGGATGGGACATCGAACCGTGTCGGCGGGAGATTCAGACCATCCTCGATGTCGGTCGCGCCAACGGCTGTCAGATGGAGTTCATCCTCAACGGCACGCTCACCAGCCGCAACGAGCCGCATCGGTATGAACAGTGGACCGATATGGTCCAAGAGATGGTCCAGGCCTAGGGTTGATCGGCGGCGCGGGCGCTCCGCGCACCCGCGCACACCGATTGAATGCCATGGCTACTTGCCCGCTTGCTCGGCCAATTCGGCTACACGCATTTCCAGGCGTTTGATCTCCCGGGCGATGGCGTTTCGGTTCATGACGTTCCAGATCCAGAGCTTCAGGAACGCCACGAAGACGGCCGACATCAGGAAGCTGGTCGCCCACAGGATATGGGCGCGGGTGTCGGCAGCGTCAGCTCCGAAGAAGGAGACGATGCTGATCACCATCAGGGCGGTGAAGGCGAGAATGTAGACGTAGACCAGGATCGTCATCCAGCGGGTACGGCCCCGAAAAGTCCCGGCGAGCATCTCGTGGAAGGTCTGGTCCCGGGCAGCGTCGAACTCTTCGGCCCAGTCGGCCTTCTTCAGGGCGTCTCGAATGTCATTGTCATTACTCATGGTGTTACTCCTTGGCGGCATTGCGTGCCAGCAGGCGTCTTAGTTCAGCCCGGCCGTTGTGGAGGCGGCTCTTGACCGTTCCGGGCGGGATGTTCAGGACCTCAGCAATCTCAGCGACGGGTAGTTCGTCGATGTAATGCAGCACCAGGACGATTCGTTGGGGGCTGCCCACGCCGGCCAGGGCGGCGCGGATTTCGTCGACATCGTCCACACGGCTCTGATCGGGCCGGCTGCGGTCGGGGGGCGGCTGGGCGTCATCGAGCGGCCCTTGGGCCCGTCGGTCGCGTTGGCGGCGGCGAATCCAGTCGGCGGCCTTGTGCGTGATGATCCGGTACACCCATGGCCGAAACCGCTTGGGGTCATCCAGCCGTCGCAGGCCGCGGACCACGGCCAGCCAACCTTCCTGGAGGACCTCCCAGGCCGCCTCGCGTTGACCGGTCAGGCGGAACGCGTGTCGCCAGAGGCGTTCCTGCCATCGGCTGACCAGCTCGTTCATGGCCGTCGGCTCGCCGTCCTGGGCGGCCATTACCAGCATCTCATCGCGAAGTTGTCCGCTCGGCCTGTTCATGGCGTCTCTATTCTGGTCCGTCTGAGGCCAGGATGGGTTCATCATCTTGCAGAATTTATCGTTGTTCGCGGCGGGAAGAGGCTGAATCCGTGGGAAGGGGGTTCCGATATGAATATGAACAGGGACAGGCACTATTTGCGCATTGTCCGTTACGGGGAACTGGGCTATGGCAAGTGCATTGATGGAAAGATTGTCGGCCGACTCGTTCTCGGCCATGCTGCTGGACCACCTCTACGATGGCATCTATCTGCTGAACAGCGATCGGAAGATCGAGTTCTGGTCACGCGGCTCGGAGCGTATCACGGGGTTTTCTGCGGAAGATGTCGTCGGCAGAACCTGCGCTGACAATGTGCTCTGTCACACCGATGGCGAGGGCCGGTGCCTCTGCGACGAATCGTGCCCGGTCTCCGCCACGCTGATTGACGGACAGGATCGTGAGGCGGAGGTCTACCTTCATCACAAAGACGGTCATCGCATGCCGGTGTTCGTCCGGGTCTTCCCCGTTCGGGGTGACGATGGCGGCGTCATTGGCGCGGCGGAGGTGTTCTCGGACGTGCCGGATCGCCAACGTCTGTCCAGGGAAGTCGAAGAACTGCACCATTTGGCCATGCTGGATCCGGTGACGCAACTGGCCAATCGCCACTATCTGCAAGCTCGCCTGACTTCCCGGCTGGCCGAGACCCGCCGTTACGGCGGGGCCGTGGGCGTGCTGTTCGGCGACATCGATCACTTCAAACGCGTTAACGATACGTTCGGCCATGACGTCGGCGATCAGGCGTTGAAAATGGTTGCTGATACGCTGGCCAACATGACGCGGTCGTTCGACACGATCGGCCGCTGGGGCGGGGACGAGTTCCTGGCCGTCGTGGTCAACGTCGACCGCGATCAGCTGCTGACCATTGCTGATCGTGTTCGGAAGTTGATCGAACAGTCATTCCTATTTGCCGACGGGGGGGAGGTGCGCGTTAGCGCGTCCTTTGGGGCGGCCATCGCTGGTAGTGAAGAGACCATCGAATCGCTTATCGTTCGTGCCGATCGGTGCCTGTATCAGTCCAAGGCTTCCGGGCGGAACCGCGTCACTTTGGCCGCCGCCGCGTAATCGCCCTCGCTGTTATTCCAGCGGCGCGTCGCCGATGAGATCGGCGATCTTGACGGGCTTGCCCGAGTCGATGCTGTGGTAAGCGGCCACGCCGATCAGGATCGAGTAGGCGCCGTCCTTTTGGCTGGCCTTGCGCTTGAAGGGGTCGGCCGGCGGGTCGGGGTCGAAGATATCGGCCAGCAGGATCGGGTCGCCGCCGCCGTGGCCGCCCTCTGCCGGCGGAGGCTCGAAGCTTTCCCACTCGGCCACGGGCTTGAAGTGCGGCTGTAGGACGATGGTCGTCCCCTCGTCGTGGACCTTGCCGTGTTCGTCGTCGCGGCCGGAGACGTAACCGAACTGCGAGCTGTTGTGTTCGAGTCGGCCCTTCGAGCCCGTGAAGGACAGATAATAGCCCTCCCACGGGGCGTAGGCCATTATGGTGTAATTCATCAGGGCGCCACGGCTGTAACGGACGGACAGGCTCATGGTGTCCCAGATGTCGATATCGGGGCTGAAAACGCAGCGGTCGCGGAAGTAGCCGTCGTGGTGTTCGTGGTCGAGGTAGAGTTTCTTAAGGCCTTCGCTGCCGGCCATGTCGAGGAAGTGCGGGCAGTTGGCGGATTCCGGACAGGTGTGGCAGCGCTCGGTACGGTTGACCAGGCCAAGCTCGTCGGCGGTCTCCGGCCGATAGTAGCGCCGCGAGCCGTGGGCGAAGACTTCCTCGGGGTAGTCGTCGATCCACCAGTTGATCAGGTCGAAGTGGTGGGTGGCCTTGTGGACCAGCAGCGAGCCGCTGTTCTCGCGGTTTCGGTGCCAGCGGCGGAAGTAGTCGGCCCCGTGGTCGTTATCGAGTGGCCAGGTGAAGTCGATGCTGTAGACCTCGCCGATTCTGCCTTCCATGATCAGTTCCTTGACCACGGCGCGATGGGGGCTGTAGCGGTAGTTGAAGGCGACCTGCACGTTGCGGCCGGTGGCGGCGCGGGTTTTGAGGATCTGCCGACACTTGACCTCGTCGGTCGTCATGGGCTTTTCGGTGATGACGTCGCAGCCGAGTTCCATGGCCCGCACGATATAGTCGCTGTGCGTGGCGTCCGGGCCGGTGGTGACGATCACGACGTCCGGTTTGGTTTCGGCGATCATGTCGTCGAACTTGTCGGACGTGAAGGCGGGCACTTTGGGGTGACCGGCCTCGGCAAGCTCGTCGTTGTAGAGGTCCAGCCGGCCGGGGTTGAGGTCGCAGATGCCGACCATCTCGGCGTGGTCGCTGTATTCACCGGCGATCGCTTCGAGGTACATCCGGGCCCGGCCGCCCAGGCCCACGTGAGCGTAACGCTTCTTAGCCATATCCACAGCTCCTCGCTTCTGGCGAAAACGCGAACCATAGCGGGCCGGGCGGCAAATGTAAACGCCACATTGGGGGTGTTTGGCTTCGTTGGCGGTTGTCTTGCCGGCCGGGCGGCGGTAGCGTGTAGGCCTTGCCGACAAGGAGATCGCTCATGCGTGGCGTGAAGATTCATGAAGGGCCGAACCTGGAGGTCATCGATTGGCCGGAACCTTTCGCCCAGGGGGACGAGGTCGTGGTGCGGATCGAGGCGGCCGGGCTGTGCGGCACGGATTTGCATTGCCTGTATGAAAAGGACTGGGCGGCTCCGTGTATTCCGGGGCACGAGGGGGCCGGCACGGTGGTGGCGATTGACAAGCCGCAGGCGCTCAAGGAAGGCGACCGTGTGTTCATGATGGCTTTCAGCACGTGCGGCAAGTGCGGGCCGTGCAAGAAAGGCTATTACACCTACTGTCGGGATGAAGGCGCGTTGATGCACGGCTTTTCAAAGAATGGCTTCCAGGCGGAGTACGTGGCCGTCAAAGAGAGCCAGTGCCTGATCCTGCCCGAGCACATGACGTTCGAGCACGGAGCGATTCTGCAGGACCCGATCGGCACGCCGTTCCACGCGATCAAGCGGATGGGCACACAGCCCGAGCACACTGTGGCCGTCTTCGGCCTGGGGCCGATGGGCCTGGGCGCGGTGGCCATTGCGGCGCAGATGGGCTGTCGTGTGATCGGCATCGAGCCGATTGCGGTGCGGCGAGACTTGGCAGCCAAGCTCGGGGCGGCGGAACTGATCGACCCGGCCGACGGAGACATAGTGGAACGACTTCGCGAATTGACCGGCGGCGCCGGCATTGATCGTTCGTTGGAGTGTTCCGGCCGGGGCGACGTGCTGACCGCGGCGACCGAGGCGGCCGCCTACTTCGGCCACGTGGCCACCATCGGTGAATCCGACGCGGCGACCATTAGCGCGGCGAGCTACTTCAACCGAAAGGAGCTAACGCTGTCGGGCTCGACGGTGTTTCCCGTGACGGAATACGACGAACTGTGTCAGCTCTTTGCCGACGGGCTTGCTCCCGAGCGGTTCATTACGCATCGATATACAGTCGAACGAGCGGCGGACGCTTACGAGACCTTCACCGCAGGCGAAACCGGCAAGGTGATCTTCACACCGACGGCCGGGTAGGAAGATGGTAATGACTCAGACGATTTGGCGAGTGGGACTGGTTGGCGCGGGCGGGATTTCGTCGATGCACCTGAACGGGATCGCACTTCATCCGGAACGGTTCGCGGTGGTCGCGGCGGTCGACCCGGATGAGCAGAACCTGGCCGAGACTTCCGGCAAGTACGATATCGCCCGGCGCTACATGAAGCTCGACGACCTGCTGGCCGATGGCGATATTGACGTGGCGGTGGTGTGCACGCCCACCCACGTGCGGCTGGATGTGGTCAAGCCGTTGGTCGATGCGGGCGTGCCGGTGTTCTGCGAGAAGCCGCTGGCGGAGACGTTCGACGAAGCCAAGGCCATCGCCGCCGCCGCCGAGGCTGCCGGTGTGCCGGTCGCGGTCGATCAGAACTTTCGGAAGTGTTTCAGTTTTCACTTGGCCAAGGAGGTCTTGGCCTCGGGTGAGATCGGTCGGCCGTTGCAGTGGATCCAGTCGGCGGCCGGGCTACGGCGTGACCAAGGCTGGCGCAACACGCGCGGCCGATACGTGATGGCGATCATGACCATCCACTGGCTTGACGGGTATCGATATCTGTTCGACGAGGAGCCGTCGCGCATTTACTGTCGCGGCGTCAATTCGCCGGCTGTCGAAGGCGGGCCGGATACGGGCGTCTCATTGGTGGTGGAGTTCCCGTCCGGTGTGCTGGTGAATCTGTCGGAGAGCTTCTCCAGCTTCGGTGGCGCTAACCGCGCCAGCCTCGATTGCGAACGGGGCGCGTTGGTGCTCGATTACCAAACGCTAACCGTGATCGACGGCGACAAGAACGAACGGCAGATCGCCAACCCGTTCAGCTTCAAGGAATCGGCGGCGCATTGGTTGCTGGACCTGTGCGACGCGGCGGAGCAGGGGCGCCAGCCGGAAACGTCGGTGCAGGACAACCTCAACACCATGCGCATGCTGGAAGCGGCCTACCGGTCGCTGGAGATAGGTCAGCCGGTGGAGGTCGCGTCCGTTCAATAGCGGCTATGCGATACGACGCGGTCATCTTCGATTTGTGGGGGACGCTCGTCCCGGGCCTGCAGCAAGACGACTACCTCAACAGCGTCCATGCGACCGCTGAAGCCCTGGGAGCCGACGCGGCTGCCTTCACAGAGCTATGGGCCGGCCCGGAGGTCCAACAATTGCGGGACCGCGGCGCCTTCGCCAGCAAGCGGGACGCAATGGCCTGGACGTGCGAGCGGCTGGGCCTGTCACCGAGCGAGGCCCAACTTCAGCGGGCGGCTGAGATTCGATACGACTATACCAAGCGCGGCCTGACGCCTCGGCCTGACGCGGCGGACACGTTGGCAGCGCTACGGGGTCAAGGCCTGAGGCTGGGGATGATGAGCGCGTGCTCGGCCGACACCGCGAAGATCTGGCCCACATTGCCACTGGCGGAGCTGTTCGACGTGGCGCTGCTGTCATGCGAGCTGGGCCTGAGTAAGCCGGACCCGCGCTTTTACGCGATGGCGTTCGAGCGGCTCGACGTGACGGCGGGGCGATGCCTGTATGTGGGCGACGGCGCCGGCGATGAACTGGGCGGGGCTCAACGGGCAGGCGCTCATCCGGTGTTGATCCATGCCCCGGGGGAGGAGCATCCCGAGCTCGCCGGCCCGTTCGACGGGCCTAGGATTGGTCAAATCAGCGAGGTCTTACAGATCATCGAGGACGACAAGTGACGGACAACACACTCAAGGTGCTGTTCCTGTGTACGGGCAATTCGTGCCGATCGCAGATGGCGGAAGGGTGGGCCAAGGCGCTGAAGAGCGATTGCATGGAGGCGTATTCAGCCGGTATTGAAACGCACGGCCTGAACCCCAATGCCGTCACGGTGATGGCTGAGGCGGGGGTGGATATCTCGACGCACCAATCGCAGCACGTCGACGAGTTGAAGGATGTCGCTTTCGACTACGTGGTGACGGTGTGCGGCCATGCCGACGAGAACTGCCCCACGTTCCCGGGCGGCGCCCAGGTCGTGCACGTGGGCTTTGACGATCCGCCCAAGTTGGCGGCGCAAGCGGCCGATGAGGTCGAGGCGCTGGATTGCTATCGACGGGTGCGGGATGAGATTCGGCGCTTCGTTGAGACATTACCGGAGGGTCTGACCGATCGATCGTGAGTTAGGCCAATTCGATTCGGGTCCAGATGACGGATCTCTATCGTCACGCGCGGCCGGGCGCCGGTCGCGGCTGGGCCTGGCTGTTCTGGCGTGCGCGTGTGCGGGGGCGTTTCTGCTGGCGCTGGCCTATCGGCCGATCGCGAGCGTGGACCTGGGCTACCATCTGTCTTGCGGGCGGGAGTTCTGGCAGAGCGGGCACATCGTCCAAGAAGACACCTTCATCGCGCCCCCCCTGGACCCCGCCGATCGCGGCGATCTACTGCCGGGCTCCTCCTTTGACCGGGACGGTCAGTATCATTTCCCCAATGCCAACTGGCTCAGCCAGGTGGTCTTGGCGGGGCTGTGGGACTTGGGCGGCTGGACGGCCATGAACGCGAGCCTTCTGGTCTGCGTGGGGCTGATAGGGCTGGCCCAGGCGGTCGTTGTTCGCCGACTGGGGATTCCCCTGGGATGGTTGGCCCCGATTTGGCTGATGACAGGTCTGGTGGCGCAGGAACGGTTCATGGTGCGGCCGGAATTATTCATCTACCTATGCCTGATCGGACAGTTGTGCCTGGTACTTGGGCCGATGACGTGGCGGTCGGTGGCGGCGGTGGTGGTGCTGCAAGTGGTGGCGGTGAACTGCCACAGCTACTGGTTGCTGGGGGCCGGGATTGTCGGCGCTGCGGCGCTGGCGGCGACCGGCCGAGCGGTGTGGCCCGGGCGCGTTGGGAGCGAATCGTCGCCGACGGAGGCGCGGCGCCGGGCGGTATGCTTGATGGTGTGCCTGGCGTTGGTCGTGGCGGCGGGAATGGTTCATCCGGCCGGTCCGGCGAACCTGACGTTCCCGTTCCGAATGCTGAGCTACCTGAGGCAGCACGACGTAAGCCCGGAGACGGCCCAAGAGGCCCTCGAGCGTGGGTCGCAGGGGCAATTGCATCCGTGGTGGATCATCGGCGAGCTGCGAGCTCCGTTTGGGCCCGGGTGGTCGCAGGCGCGGTCGATGCGCGCATTGGCGGGGCTCTTGGTGGTCGGCGCGTGCGGAGGCGCGTTGCTTCTGTGGCATCGCCGATGGGCGCTGGCGATGATGTTGATCGCATTTTGCGTGGTGGCGCTGCCGGTCCGGAGGAACGTGGCCATTCCGGCGTTGCTTGGTGGGCCGTTGATTGCGGCGGCGATTCAGTGGACGTGGCTGCGTTGGCGTGCGGCTGCCGGCGCCACGGGGACGGCCGACGAACAGGCGCGGCGCGAGCGGACGATTCGCTGGGCGGGCCCCGTCGGTCTGTTGGCGATTGGGGCTCTGTCGGTCTATTGGCTCGCCGGGGTGGTGACCAGTGAGTTCTACCGGTCCGAGCCGAGCGATCGGCGTTTCGGGAGGGGCTACTCCCGGCTGATGCTTCCGATCGGCGCGTGCCAGTGGTTGGATGACAACTTGCCCCACGCCCAGGCAGTGTTCACGGATCAGACGAGCTCGTCGAGTGTGGTCTTCTATAGTGACAGGGCGACGGCTGCGCCCGCGGCTACGAACGGCTGGGCGATGACTCCGGCGCGGATGGCCCGCGTGCTGGACGTGTCGATGGGGCACGAGCCGATCACGCGGCTTGATGAGTGGGAGCTTGACGTCGTGGTGTTGCAGGGATGGGGGATCAACATGCCGCTGGCGAGGCGGCTATTGGCGAGCGCCCGCTGGGTGTTGGTGCGCGTGGACGTCTCCT
Source organism: uncultured Planctomycetaceae bacterium (assembly GCA_964428895.1). Classification (GTDB taxonomy): domain Bacteria; phylum Planctomycetota; class Phycisphaerae; order SM23-33; family SM23-33; genus HyVt-337. The sequence continues at coordinate 6,685 of CAYRZU010000023.1, read as the reverse complement.
TCCTGGTGTTCGTGCGGCGGATCGATGCACATGCGGTGATTATCGAGGCCAGCGAGATTACGCGCGATCGGTTCGATGTGACCGCCTACATCGAATCGCTTCGGCAGGCGGATGCGCTGCCGCTGTCGGCGCTGCAGACGGGCGTCGGCGTGTTGAGGGGTTTGCGGTGGTTTGAGCACGTCGAGATGCTTTGCCGAGCCGCCCTCGAAGATCCGGCCGCCCGAGCGTCGGGCGAGTGGTGGATGGCGCTAGGCCAGAACCTGGCCCTGCAAGGCCGCCAGCGCCTCGCCGGTGGTGATGCGGAGGGCCAGGCTCAACTGACCGAAGCGGGGCAGTGCTTTGGCCGAGCGTTGCGGATCGATCCGGCGAACGGGCCCGCCCGCAAGAACCTTCTACAGGTCCAGCAGGACTTGTCGCGATTCGGCCGACCTCGTCGACCAAATCAACCGTAGCCTGTCGGGGCTATTCGGCGACGTCGACCAGCACGGTCGAACCGTTCGCCTCTTGCCGCAGCAGGGCCACGCGTCCCGTGATGTCCTGGCCGGCGTAGGTGAAGGTGCGGGCCGTCTCCGCGCTGAGAACGATGTCCTTCGATCCATTGGGGCGGGTGACGGCTACACCCAGGACGCCATCGGGCAGATCGGTCAGCCGTTCGACGTCGAGCGGGGGGGCGCCGTTGGTGACGGGGTCGATCACGCTGACGAAGTCGGCGTTGGCGGTGGTCGTCCGTAGCACAACCACTTCGGCCCGTTCGCCCTCCAAGCCTTCAATGCCCTGGCCCAGAATCAGCTCGTACGGAGCGGCCGGCAGGAGGGTCAGGTGCAGCATCGGCGCCGAGCCGTCGTCGGTGGTGTGGGTCAGCCGAATGGGTCCGTCGGCAACAGCGGCGCGGCGGAGGTCTACGATGTGCCGATAGCCGTAGCTGCCGGCCAGGGGGGCGTCTTCCCGTTCGCCGAGCGAGGCCGAGCACTCGGCCAGCTTGCCGTCGACGTGCAGGGCGTAGTCGTACTGGTGCTGGTCGGTGCTCCGACAACGGTAGAAGTCGACGATCACGGAATCGACCAGCGCTACGGTGCGATCCATGGTGACACCGGGATAGGCGGTGTTGGTCGAGGCGCGAAAGGCCTTCAGGTTGTCGCCGGCGTGGAATAACTCGACGGTTCCGAAGACGGGTTCGCCGCGAGGGGGGCTGATCCACATATCGTCGCTATCGACCTGGGGGATTTGCGAGAACTCGTCCACGGTAACGGTGTTGTGGGTGATCGTCTGCTTGGACCAGGTCAGGTGTTGGTCGATGTAGCGGAAGTATTTGGTGTCCGGCAGGGGGTGGTGGCCGTTGCGGTAGACGACAATCGACAGCAGGTCGGCCTGACAATGGCCGTTCGCGAAATCGCCGAAGGTCATGGCTACGGCGGCGGCATCGGGTGTGGCGTCCTGCCGGAGGATGGCGAACCCGCCGTTGGGCAGCAGCGTGCAGCCGTTGGTGTGGCGCCCGGTGACGCCGAGATTGCGATCGACGGTGAAGTCGAGCGCCCCGGCCGGCAGCTCGGCGGGGATGAACAGCAGGTCCCGCAAATCGTGCAGCCAGCCGTCGGGGTCGTTGGTCAGGGGCCAGGCGTAGCGTTCGTCGCCATAGGCCCGCCAGGCGGCCGACCATCCGTCGCGCCGTTTGGTGTGGTTCCAGTAACTGTTGGCGACCTTGGCCAGTGTGCCGTCACCGAACGCGCGATAGAGCACGGCGTCATAGACGCTACGGACGGTTTTGGGGCGGCTGGCGCCGAAGCGCCGGTCGCGATCGGCCCCGGCGTCGTGGTCGGCGCCTTCAAACTCGTGGTCCCACAGGTCGATCCCGCTGTGTCGGGCCGACTCGAGCACGTGGGCGAAGGCGTCGCCGATTTCCTCGGAGTAGCTTTGCGAACGTTCGTAGTAGATGCCGTCGGCCAATACCGACCAGGCCATGTGATTGACGAACCCATCGCGGACCAGCATGCCCTCTTCGTTCCGGACCCCGTTGAAGACCTCCTCGATCAGTTCGCGGTCGCCGATCACGAACGCCATGGCCGCCACGCCGCCGACCGCGCGGATGCGCCAATTGCTGCGGTAGGCGTGATTGCAGTGGCGGAGGACCTCGGCGCTGGCGCGGAAGACATCCTGCTCGATTCCGCGCTTGTCTTCGTCGGTCAGGGCAGGGGAGTTATAGATCAAATCATAGGCGGCCGCGGCGTTGACGGCCCAAACGCACTCATCCAACGCGGCGCTGGTGGCCAGACCCTTGAGGGGCTGGGGCTCGTAGCCGGGAAAGACTTCGGCGTAACGCTTGAGGATGGCGGCGGCCGCTTCGGCGTAGGCGCGATTCTCGGTCAGCACGTAGGCCATCGCGAAGTTGGCGGCCTGGTTGGCGATTTCCAGGTTGCCGCCGATGGAGTCGGTGGGCAGTGTCGGGTCATCGGCCTGGGGCCGAAGCTCGGCGAGCTTGCGGTCGACCAATTCCCGAAAGGCCGGGTCGGCGTCGATGGCGGCCTTGAGGTCGTCGATTTCCTTCTGGTTCAGGAACAGTCGCGGATGATCGGGGAACGCCTCGGGCGGCTCGACGCGCGGGAACTCTCGGTAGAGGGCCTCGGGCCCGCGATCTTGCGCACAGGCTGAAACCACCAAGGCCAGCACCGCCAGCAACGGCAGATAGTAGATCACCAGATTGTCTCCGATGTGTTCGGGCTATTCGGCAACGTCGACCAGCGTAGCGGCGCCGTCGGCGTCGACGGCGAGCAGGGCGACCTGGCCGCTGAAGCTGACGCCGCAGGCGGTGTGGTCGCCGCTGGTTTCGGTGCTGATGACAATGTCCTTGCGGCCGTCGGCGCGGGTGAGTTCCACGCCCATCAGGCCGTCGGCCAGGTCGTCCAGAGTGCGGCATCCGGTGCAGTCAGCGTCGGCGGTTCGGATGGTGGCTACGAAGTCGCGCGATTGTCCATTAGCTCGCAGGACCACGGTGGAGGTCTGCTCGCCTTCGGGGCCCTCTATCGCCAGGCCAGAGACGACTTCCGTCTGGCCGACGGGGAAGAACGCCAACTTGAGGTCCGGGGCTTCTTCGATGGCGAACGTCAGTTCACTGGCGCCCGCATCGAATTGGCCGCGACGCAGGTTGGTGATGTGGCTGTAGCCGTAGCTCTCGCCCAGGGGGCCGGGCTCTTCATCGCCCAGGGCCGGGGCGGCGTCAGCCAGCATCCCATCGATCTGCAAGGAGTAGTCGTACCGGTGCTCGTCCTCGGAGCGACAACGGAAGAAGTCGACCACCACCGAATCGACCAAGGCGATGGTACGGTCCAGCAGTACGCCGTCGTAGGCGGCGGTGCAGTCGGCGCGGAACGTCTTGAGTCGCTCGCCGGCGTGGAACATGACCGGTCGCCCGCGGACGGGGTGGTCGGGCACGTCGGCGACCCAGCCGGAGTCCTGGTCTCGCTGAGGATGCTGGGCCATTTCGTCGACGGTGACGGTGCTGTGGCCGATGGTCTGGTTCGTCCAGGTCAGGAAGCTGTCGCCACCGTAACCGCTGTACTTGACTTCGGGCATGATCTGCTTGCCCGCGGCGTCGAAGACAATGCTGAGCTTGTCGGGGTGGCTGTGACCCGAGCCGTACTTGCCGTAGGTCATCAGAATGCCGGCGGCATCTTTGTCCGCGCTTTGGCGGAGGATGGTCAGGCCGCCCGAGGGCAGCAGTGTGCAGCAATTGGTGTGGACGCCGTTGACGCCGACGGTGGCGTCTTCGGCCAGGGAGAACTCGCCCGCGGGCAGGTAGGGGTCCATCCAGGCCAGGTCCAGGGCACAGGCCGGCTTGCGGTCGCCGCGCTGGGCGATCCAGGCAAGCTTGGGGTCTCGGTAGATCTTCCAGGCCGCCTCGAAAGCCATGTTTCGGTCGCTCTCGCCAAGGGAGTAGTGCCCCGCGTTGGCGACGGCCGCCAGGGAGTAATCGCTGAAGGCGTTGTAGAAGGGCATGCTGTAGATGGGCTGGATGGTCTTTGGCGCTGCGGCGCCAAAGGCGCGTTCCACGTCGGCGCCGGCGTCGAGGTCGTGGGGGCAGACTTCCAGGCGCCACAGGTCGATGCCGCTATGCCGAGCCGCTTCCATCAGGAAGGTGTAATTCAGCACGCTGAAGCGGTGGTAGCCGTTGGAGCGTTCGTAGTAGGTCCCGTCGGCGAGCAATGCCGTGGCCACGTGCTGGATGAACCCGTCGCGGGCGAACCCGTAGCCGCTTTCGGTCTCTGCGCGGACGCCGTTGAGGGCTTCGTCGATCAGGTCGCGGTCCCCGATGGCAAACCCCGCGGCTGCGAAGCCGGACATGGCGCGATTGCGCCAGTTGCTGCGGAAGCGGTGGTTGCAGATGCGGAGGACTTCGCCGCCGAGCTTCAGGACGTTGGCTTCGAAGCCGGCCTTGTCGTCGTCGGACAGTTCGCCGGAGTTGTAGATCAGGTCATAAGCGGCGGCCACGTGGATGACCCAGCCGGCCTCGCCGAGCGCGGCGCTGGTGGCTCGGCCCTTGGTCAGGGTGATGGGGTAGGTGGGGTAGGTGGCGATGTAGCTTCGCAGGATGTCGGCGGCGGCGGCGGCGAACTCCTGTCGGTCGGTCAGCACGTAGGCCATCGCCAGGTTCACAGCGTTCTCGCCGAGGTCCTTATGGCTTTCCTCGCCCTCGCCGGGCAGGTCGGCCGGCTCGGCCACGAGCTTTTCGCAGTCGGCGGTCAGTTCCTTGACGTACTCTCCCAGCCAGTCGATGTTGGCCATGGCCTTCTTGAGGTCGTCGATTTCGGCCTGGTTCAGGAACAGTCGCGGATGCGGCGGGAACTCGGTGGGCGGCTCGATGCGCTCGGTGATATCGTTGATGGCGGTGGTGGCAAAGACACACAGCGCGGCAAAGCCGGCGAACAGCAGGGCCGTGAACATCATGGATCGAATCCTCTCAAGCTTGACGGAGATAGCGGCGCGACGGGCCGACACGCCCGCCACGAAAGGCCGGATGATACCAATCGGCCGGGAAAGCAACAAGGCAAGCCTGACGGCTGGACAATGCCTATGATGGAGCGTACAGATACACGCGACGGTTGCGTAAGGAGACTGGCTATGAAGGCGTTCGTGATGGCCGACATGCGGCGGCTGGACAAGGCCGCCCCGATCTGCCGGGCCAACGGGTACGGGCTGGAAACGCAGATTCTGGTCAACCCGTTCCTGATGGAGGTCGACGGGTGGCAGGCGGCTCACCGCCAGGAGATGTCCGACCTGTCTCCGTTGGGCCTGCACGCGCCGTTTGAGGGGGTGGACATCGGCAACGGGGATCCGGACATCGAGGCCTTTACGCGGCGGCAGCTCAACTGGGCGGTGAAGGTCTCCGAGGATTTCGGGGTCGAGCACATTGTGGTTCACGGCGACGGGGCAGCCGGGGCCGACGACTTTGCCGCGTGGAAGGCCAAGGCGCTGGAGACGCTTTCATGGCTGCTGGGCGAAAGCCCCGACCATATCCACATCTACCTTGAGAATACGCCCATGGCCATGATCGACCAGATGCTGGCGGTCTACACCGAACTCGATCATCCACGGATGACGCTGAACCTCGACATCGGCCACGCCTTTCTCGAGCCCCAGCCGAGGGTGATCGAGTGGATCGAGATCCTCGGGGCCCGTATCGGCTACAGCCACCTCCACAACAACAACGGCAAGGCCGACCGCCACCAAGGCGTGCACGACGGCGAGATGGCCTGCGCCGAAGTGCTGGCTGCCCTCAACGAACACGCCCCCGATGCAGTCTGGTCTCTCGAGGTCGACGCCGGAGCCTTCGAGGACTCCCTCCGTTTCCTGGCCAAGCACAGCTTCCTGCCCCAGCCGGTTGGCGTGGAAGCATAAGGGGCGTCCACGGAGAAAGCGTCCGGACAGTGATTGAGGTTGTCGAACGCCTCGGCACTGCCTCCGCTTGGCCGACCGGCGCATCAACGACGATAGGGAAGATCGCCACCTGGCCCTGGGTGCTGGGGATTGCCCAGGCCAAGATGCCTGCCGCGGCCTTCGAGAACAGATCTCCGACCCCATCTAGTGCGTCGAAGTCGACCCCAGCGCGCATCCCTGACCTCTGATGGTTGGTCGAGAAAGGCCCTGCAGGAAAGGGGGATTAGGGGGACAAGAAAGCAAAGGCTGAACAGTACCCAGCATTCTATCACTCGATCAGGCTGACGCTCTGAGGACTATCTCCGCCAGCTGAGTTCCAGCCTGAAGATTGGTGCGAGATCTTCGTAGAGAGCGCGTGTCTCTTTCCGCGAAATGTCGGCCGCCTTCGCTGCGTCAGTGACGCGCGAGGTCGTGACTGTCTTAACGGGATCCATCCACGAACCGAAGTACCACCCGTGGTCGGGTACGCGCCAGTTCGCGTAGTGTGGGTCAAGATCAGCAGACAGGAGGATTCTAATCTCTCCAGAAGCATCGAGCAGAGACACGAGCGTACCAACCGCATCAGTCCTCACGCTCTCAATTGGATCTCGAAGCATGGCGGCCACCAATTCACTTGGATTAGGTTCATGCATGAAGCGCAAAGCTCTCACCAGAGGTGCTCGGAAACGCGCGTGCCAGGAACGAAGATGCTCCTTGTAATAGTTTGTTCAACGTCAGCGACTTTGGGAATAGGTGTGCGTGAACGCTAAGTCACAGT
>CAYRZU010000022.1:0-42666 GCA_964428895.1 uncultured Planctomycetaceae bacterium | reverse complement strand
GCATGGACGTTCAGCAGATCCTGCCGTGGGGCACGCCCGAGGAGGTCCGCCAGGAAGTCCGGTTCATGATCGACACCTACGATCGCGCCGACGGCGGGTGCATGATCACGGCCGGCAACGGCATCACGCCCGACAACCCCGTCGAGAACCTGCGAGCGTTCTTCGACGAGACCTACACCTACGGCCTGGCGCATCGCAACCAATTCGCCTGATATCGGACCATTGTCACTTTTCAAAGTAGACCCTATAATCCGGGTTGACCAGGCAAGTGAGCCTCAGGCCGCTTGCGACAGCCGCAACTGAGGAGACGTTCGGTGCGGTTGTCGCGATCGGCCTGACATTGGGATGACGAGCAGTGGAAGACGCTCTACTGAGAACGTGTCAGGATCGGATCGGCTATCAATTCAAAGACATCACGTTGCTGGAGCAATCGCTCACGCACGCGTCCGTCACCGATTCCCGCCTCGATAGTAACGAACGACTCGAGTTTCTCGGCGACGCCGTTCTGGGCGTGGTCATCGTTCACGCGTTGTACGAGAACTACTGCGACCTGCTGGAAGGCGAGATGACCAAGATCAAGTCGTCGGTGGTGTCGCGCGAGACCTGTGCCTTCATCGCCGAGGAGATCGGCCTGAGCGACTTCGTGCTGCTCGGCAAGGGTATGGGTCGGCCGGAAGGGATCCCGCGATCGGTATTGGCGGCCACCTTCGAATCGATCATTGGCGCGGTCTATCTCGACGGCGGGCTCGGACCGGCTCGCGACTTCGTCCTCGATAACGCCCTGCCCTATGTCGACGACGCCCTGGCCACCGAGCATCAGCGCAATTTCAAATCCATGCTCCAGCGACACGTTCAGCGACACTGGAACACCACGCCCGACTATCGCCTGCTGGACGAAAAGGGCCCCGACCACAGCAAATGCTTCGAAGTGGGCGTGGTCATCGACGGGCGCCACTTCCCCAGCGCGTGGGGCATGAACAAGAAACAGGCCGAGCAGGAGGCCGCACGCAGGGCCTTGGGTGAACTAGGGTTAGTGCATGAGGAAGACGACGAGGTCGACTGACGAAATCCCCCCCCAGCCAGCCAAAAATACTGCCGAAATGCCTTGCTACCGGCCGATACCACATCTATAATCCTCGGCCAAATCGGACAGGTCTCTCGCGTGGGTGATGTCCGTAAGGGTGGTAGAAGGTTTGCGCATGGCGAACCAACGTACGATAGCGACGCTTGTTGTCCTGCTCGTTGCGATGACGGCGGGGGCATTTCTCCTGATGCTCATGGAGACCGCTCCAATCCGTCCGAACGCCGAGCCGTTGGCCGCGTATGGGTCCGCCGGGGCCGATGCAAGCTGGCTGACGCCGCAGAACATCTCTCTTCGTGAAGCCAAGTGGCAGAAGATCGTCATCCACGCCACCGGCGCCGAAGGCGACATTGCCCAATGGTGCCACTTCCGCGTTGGCGTCGACGCCAACAGCAAGCCCTACGTTTTCGCCACGAAGCTCTGGGATGACCAACTCGCCGGCCGTCACGTCTTCACCGCCGACGACGACTTCAACGCCGACAGCATCGGCGTGGTCCTGGAGGGCGACTTCGGGCGCCTGGGCCCCTCCGAAGCCCTGCTGAGCACGCTGATCCGCCTGACCCGTCAGCTCCGGCGAGCCTGCCGGATTACCGAGGCCAACGTGTACCTCTACCGCGACCTCGATCCGCACACCGACTCGCCCGGCCAGGCCTTCCCCGAGCAGCGGTTCTTCCGCAACCTTAAGTAGCTCCGGACTGACGGTATCTTCACCGGTTTCCACATCCGGGACCCGTCTGCGCGGACGAAGAGCATGATTATTTTCGATATTCTTAGTATACCGCTTTTGCCACCTGGGCGTCCTCTCGTAACTGCTGATAATAGATGAGTTGCGCTGTCTGGCCGTAGTTCCCCCGGTCGGCGGATCCACAATTGCCCTCAAGACAAGCCTCAACATTTCTGGCTGTCCCTGCCGATAACTCAAGTGGGAACGGGAGTTCCCGGCGGCTTGTGTAGGCCGTCAAAAAGGCAGGAGCCCATCATGAAAGTTCTCATCGTCGACCCCGACTGGCGCTTCGCTCAGCAAGCGACCACCCATCTCGAATCGCACGCTCATTTGGTCGTCCATCAGCCCAAGATCTCGCTGGCCCTGGTGCAGGCGCAACGATGGCAGCCGGACTTGGCAATTGTCGCCTCGGAACTGGCCGACTCCGGCGTGCTCGAAGCGATCGGTCGAATCAAGGACCGCCCCGCTATCCTGCTGACCGGCTGGATGGACCGTTATGACATTGCCTGGCGCGCCTGGCAGCGCGGGGGCGATGAGCTACTGATGAAGCCCCTCTTCCGTGCTGAGGAGCTGCATGAGGGCATCGTGACGGCCTTGGAGAACGCCGCAATCGGCATTCGCCACAGCCGACCGACCGCCGCGTCGGCTTAGGCTCATCGGCCTAACAACTGCACCCCAACACGCTATTCCAGATGGCCCGGGCGCTTCCTTCCCCGGGCCATCTTCATTTCCGCCCGTTCTTGCCATCGATGGACCGGGCCTCTACACTCCCTTCGGCCGTCGGGCAACTCCGGTCGGCCCGTCCTCAGGTCCATAGCATTACCATGATCCTCGCTACCGCCATTCTCGCGCTGGGCGCCACCGCCATGATGTGGGGAATCATCCAACTATGGCAATGGGCGGGCGGCGATGAGCAAGATTCCGGCCGCGGCGGATACGACAACCGCGCGCCCAGCCAATCCGATTGGCTGTTTATGGACATGCGGTTCTTGGCCCTGGTGGTCGCGCCGTTGCTGGGCGGGGCGGTTCTGATCCTCCTGGGCCTGACCCGTTTGCTGTGACCCGTTGTGCCCTCACCGTCGGGGGGATAGAATACGAACTGGCCAGGCAACGCGCAGCGACTGGCAGCGACCCATGTAGGGGTATACCCATGATGCGAACGTGCGAGTTGGTTTGGCTGGGACTGGTCTTGGTGGTTCTGTGCGCGGGGGCAAGAGCTCAAGAGGCCGACTCGGCGCCGCCGAACTGGCCGGACGCGCCGGCCGGCGCCACCCTCCGCGAAGACGGCTGGTTCGCCCCCCGCACGCCGACGATCCCCATCCCTCAACTCCCCGATGAGGTCACCGACGCCTACGTGATCCCCGTCCGAGACCCCATTACCAACGCCCTGGCGGACACCATCGGACGCAAGGTCATGCTCTGCAAGGCCCGCGGCGCCGAGTTGGTGATCTTCGACATGGACACCCCCGGCGGCGATTCCAGGCCCATGAAGCGCATCTGTGACATGATCACGGAAGACCTGGCGGGCGCCTACACCGTCGCTTTCGTGAACCCCGACGCCTACTCCGCCGGGGCCATCATTTCGCTGGCCTGTGACGAAATCATCGTAACGCCCAGCACCAAGATCGGCGCCGCCACGCCGATCCTGATCGACGGCCAGGGCGGGCTCGTGCCGATCCCCGAGGCAGAGCGGGCCAAGTTCGAAGCGCCCGCCCGCGCGGAGATCCGGTTGCTGGCTGAGCAGAACGGGTATCCCATTCCGCTGTGTGAGAGCATGATTACCATGGGGATCGAGGTCTGGCTGGTCCGCCATGAACAAACGGGCGAGCTGAAGCTCGTGGACCCCGCCGGCGAAGGCTGGCGCCAGAAAGTGGCCAATCCTCCGGGCGACGAACCCGACCCGGGCGCCGGCTGGCGCTACCTTCGGACCGTGGACGCCGACGACGAGGTCCTCGTCCTCACCGGGAAACAAGCCGTCCAAATCGGCCTGGCCAACCAGTCCTTTTCCGACCTGCCCGGCGTCTTCAGACACTTCGGCCTGGCCGGCGAAGCGAACCGACTGACCGACACCTGGTCGGAAACGTTGGTCCGCTTCCTGACTCACCCCGTTGTGGCCGGGTTGCTGTTCATGCTCGGCATCCTGGGGGCCTACACCGAAATCCGCTCGCCCGGGTTCGGCGTGCCGGGATTTGTGGCCATCGTGTGCTTCGCCTTGGTGTTCGGCTCGCGGTACCTATCCGGCATGGCCGAGTGGTGGGAGATGGCGGTGCTGGCGATCGGACTGGTCTTGCTGATCCTGGAGGTCGCGGTGATTCCAGGGTTCGGCATCGCGGGGGTCGCGGGCCTGATTTGCATCCTGGTGGGCCTGCTGGCGATTATCCTACCGAACACGCCCGGAAAGTTGCCGATTCCCCGGACGGATCTGGATTGGGAATTCTTCACGGATGGGCTGTTTTCCTTGATGATGGGCCTGGTCTTGGCCGTCATAGGAGTGGCGGTTCTGAGCAAGTATCTGCCCAAGATACCGATCGCCAACAAGCTGATCCTGGCGGCGGCGGGCCCGTACGAGCAGACGACGGCCACCGAGGCCGCCCCGGTCCACGGCGTGGTCGCCGGCGACATCGGCGTGGTGGAAGGCATGTGTCGGCCGATCGGGAAGGTCCGGTTCGGCGAGGCGTTGGTCGATGCGGTAACCGAGGGCGACAGCGTTGAGCCCGGCCGGCGCGTGCGGGTGTTGCACCGCGACGGCAATCGCGTGGTGGTGGAAAGGATCGATGATGAGTGAGCTCGGACAGGTTAGCCTGATCACCGGACTGGTGGTGGCGGCCTTCGTTCTGACGATTGTGGAAGTGCTGACGCCGACCTTCGGCATCTTGACGGTGGTGATTCTGGGCTGTCTGGGCGGCGCGGTGTACCTAGCCTGGCAGCTCTCGGTAGTATTCGGCGTTATCCTGCTGGCCGCCCTGATCGTGGTCATGCCCGTGTACGTGGTTGTCATGATTCGATGGCTACCCAAGACCGCCCTGGGGCGCATGTTGTTCCTGCGCCGCATCCCGGCCGACACCGGGGGCGGAGCGCCCGAATCGGACATGCTCGAAGCCATGATCGGAAAGACCGGCGTGGCCGAAACGCTGCTTCGACCCTCGGGGGCGGTCCGCGTGGATGGCAAGCGCGTGGTCGCCCTGGCCGAGGGCGGGCTGATCGATAAGGGCCAAGCCGTTGAAGTAATCCGATCCGAAGGGGTCAACGTGGTGGTTCGGCCGATCGAATCGGCTGAATCGTCGACGGCGTCGTAGGCCCGAACGGGCGATTCGGATGGATCGCTTGCGTTGGGCGCAGCCAGGTGGTATTGACACGACAGACTCGCGGGATTCCGCGATCACAACGAAAGGATCGTCCGATGTACATGACGCTACTCGCTCAGGCCGCCGAGGAAGGCGGGAATGTCTTACCGTGGGTGTTTGGGGCTCTGATCATCCTGGTCATCTTGGTCTTCCTGGCGCTGGTGCTGCCGATGCTGGGACTGTGGTTGCAGGCGTTGGCGGCCCAGGCGAAGGTGGGCATCTTCGATCTAATCGGCATGCGGCTGCGGAAGGTCAACCCCTCCGTGATCGTGCTTTCTCGGATTCAGGCCATTCGCGCCGGGCTGGATGTCAGTACGACCGAGCTGGAAAGCCACTACTTGGCGGGCGGGCGACCGGTCAACGTGGTCCGGGCGCTGATCGCCGCCAACCGAGCCAACATCAACCTGACGTGGAACGTGGCCACCGCCATCGACCTGGCCGGTCGCGATATCCTCGACGCCGTCCAGACCTCGGTGAACCCGAAGGTCATCGATTGCCCCAACCCCGTCAGCGGCAAAGTCACCATCGACGCGGTCGCCAAGGACGGCATTCAGGTCAAGGCCAAGGGTCGCGTCACCGTGCGGGCCAACATCGACCGCCTGGTCGGTGGCGCTACCGAAGAGACCATCATCGCTCGTGTCGGCGAGGGCATTGTGACCACCATCGGCTCAGCCGAAACGTACAAGGAAGTGCTCGAAAACCCAGACCTGATTTCCAAACGGGTGTTGGACAAAGGCCTGGACGCGGGCACCGCCTTCGAGATTCTCTCGATCGATATCGCCGACGTCGACGTCGGGGACAACATCGGTGCCAAGCTGCAGGCCGACCAGGCCGAGGCCGACAAGCGTCGCTTCCAGGCCGAGGCCGAGAAGCGCCGCGCCATGGCCATGGCCCGCGAACAGGAAATGCAGGCCCTGGTCCAGGAGAACCGCGCCAAGGTCGTGCTCGCCGAAGCCGAAATCCCCAAGGCCATCGCCGAAGCGTTCCGATCCGGCAACCTGGGCGTGTTGGACTACTACCGCCTGCGAAACATCCAGGCCGACACCAAGATGCGTGACGGCCTCAGCGGCGCCGGCGGCGGTGAGGACAAGAAGTAGCCCCTCATGACGATGGACCCGATCATTCTGGCTGAGGGCAACGGCGGCGAGATCTTCATCTATCTCATCATCGTGCTTGTGGCGGGGGCGATTTCCTTCGCCAAGTGGATCATGCGGAAGCTGGGTGAGGCCGAGGACGAACAGCATCGTCAGGCCTCCCAGCGACGCAAGGCGGCGAACATGCGGCGCGACCCGCAGGCGCCCCCATCCGGGCCGCAGGACCACTCCGACGCGCAGGAAGCTATGGCAGCCGCCGCGCTGCGGAGTATGGGAATCGAGGTCGAACCGCCCGAGCCGCCTCCGCCACCGAAACGTCAACAACACAAGACGCCCCAACCCGAACCCCAGCCGCAAGCCCAAGCCCAGCCGCCTAGGCCCAGGCCCGCCCCGGCCGAGCGAAAACCCCTGCCCGTCGCAGCGCCGATGAAACGACTGGTGGACCTGTCCAGCAGAGACAGCGTCCGCAAGGCGATCCTCTTTCACGAGATCTTCTCACCGCCCAAGGCGCTGCGGACCGAACAGGAGCTTTGGGATAAGGGGTGAGCTTCGTTCGGATTGCAGAATGCGGATTGCGGAGTTGCTGATACCTCGCAATCCGCATTTTGAATTGCGCCGTGAGTCAAGCCAGCCCGTGCGGCATCTCCGGTAAGTCCATCTGCTGCGGATCGGTGGTCTCGCCCGTCACCGCGACCCCCTGGTCCACCAGCGCCTGCCAGTGCTTGTCGTTGAAGATGCAGCCGGGATCGCCGGCGTGGAGTTGGCCGAAGTAGGCGTCGGCCCGGGCACGACAACCGCCGCAGTAGGGCTTGAAGGTGCAGACCTCGCAGTGGTGTAGGCGGCAGTCGCGGTCGTTGAGGATGTCCCAGAAGACGCTCTCGCGGAAGATCTCGCGGAGCGGCCGCTCCCAAAGATTGCCCATCACGCGGTGAGGCAGGTACACGCACGGGGTCACATTGCCGGCCGGCTCAATGCAGATGTAGGTGCGCCCCGCCCCACACCCCCCGAGGTACTTGGCGACCACTCGGGCCTTGGCGCCGCTGCCGCCCCCGGCGTGGCTGCAGGCGACGCGATCGTCTCCCACCAACGCGCCGGCCAGGCACACCCGCCCCAGTTGCGGTGCCGTGGAAATAACGCCCATACCGCCGGCCTGCATCTTGGCGTTGAGAATCGCTAAGAGCCGCTCTCGCTGGGCGGGCGTCAGATCACCGGTGACCATCTTCAGGCCGCGCCCGACCGGAATGAAGTTGAAGTGGGCAAAGCTCTCAGCCCCCAGATCATTCTCGGCGAAGTCCATCAGCTCGCGGACCTCGTGAAGGTTGCCCTGATGAACGCAGGTGGCAATGCCCAGTCGCAATCGGTCGTGGGCCGCTACCAGGCGCGCCCCAGCCACAGCGCGATCCCACATGCCCGCCACGCCCCGAAACGCGTCATGGCGGGCCGGATCGACCGAATCCAGCGATATCTCCACGTACCGCATGCCGGCATCGGCGAGGTCGTCGGCCAGTTGCGGCGTCAGGGCGGTTCCGTTGGTCGCCAACGACAGATGCATGCCGTAGCCACTCGCCCGCCGAACCACCGGCAAGAGGTCTTGGCTGATCGTGGGTTCGCCGCCGGAGATCGCCAGCATGGGCATGGACATGGCGCCCATCTGGTCGACCAGGTCGAGTTTCTCAGCCAGCGTCAGTTCATCGGCGAGGCGGTTGTGGTCGCTGTCTTGGTAGCAGTGCTTGCACTTGAGGTTGCAGCGATTGGTGAAGTTCCACACCGCAAATAGCGGCGAAGAGAACTTCTGCGGGATGGTCAGGCCGAACTGGCCCACGGACTCAGCGACGATGTTGATCCCGCGAATGGTGGCCCGGAGTTGAATGTCCGGGGCGCTGAACTTCCGGGCGGCTTGGCGGCCGATGACGAGCTCAATCAGCGCGTGGAGGGGGCCGTAGATCAGCTTCTGCCACGGCGAGGCGTGAGGATTGTGGAGGCTGTTGAAGACGCGTTCGAGGGTGGTGGCCCCATCGGCATGGCAACGGGCCAGCCGGCGCAGCAGCCAGCGGATCGGGCGTCGGCCTAGCCAGTCTTCTAGCGCATGGTGAAACTGAAGCTGCAGGTGCGCGGGGGTGGCGGCATCGGCTTGTTCAGTTCGTCGACGGAGGTAGGCGCCGCTGGAGAGGCGCCCGTCGCTGGGGCGTTCGGGGCGTTTGTCGGGATCGGCCGAAGGGGCGAACTCGTGGTCGTAGGCCTTGCCGATCGCGGCGGCGGTGGTGTTGTCGGCTGCGCCGGTGTAAGACCGATCGTCGGCCGGGCCGGGCTGAGACCGTTCGATCACCGGCGACCTCCGGGGCGGCTACTCACCTGGAAGTAGGCGGGCTCGGAGGCCAGCGGATAGCCGTTGACCTCGCCGATCATTCGAAGCGGCTCGTGGGTGGGCCAGTCTTCCGCGGCGACCAGTTCGAGAATGAAGACTTGGGCCTCGCCGGGCGCGAGCGTCCACGGCGTCAGAACGGTCAGCGTGGTCTGCGGGTACACGCGGTAGGTGCCCCAGCCAGCCGACAATTGCTGCTGCAGGCGCACGAACACCTGGGCGCTGGAGGGAGAGACGATCTCGATATCGGTGTCCGTACCGTTGGTTACGGTTAGCGTGACCGGAACGGCCTGGCCCGTGGTCAGCGTGGCCGGCATGTCCACGTCAATGGTCAGGTCACGTGGCCGCTTGGCTGATTCGAGCACCTCTTCATAGTAGGGCCACACCTCCTGGCAAC
This sequence comes from uncultured Planctomycetaceae bacterium, assembly GCA_964428895.1. GTDB lineage: Bacteria > Planctomycetota > Phycisphaerae > SM23-33 > SM23-33 > HyVt-337. The sequence goes on along the minus strand of CAYRZU010000022.1, from coordinate 33,664 downwards.
CGGCCAGGGCCACACTGACGACACATACCGTTAGCAGAGCGTAGCGCATGTTCATGAGTCTCCGTCGGCATCTCCGGCGGCCGTAGCGGCGCCGGCAAGGTGTTCGGCGTAGGCGGACTCCACCAGGGCCCGATAGCCCGGCCCGCAGTTGTAGGTGCAGAACGGGAACAGGCCCGCGGGGGTCGAGTACAGGATAACGCACCGCTTGGCGCGTTCGACATCGAAGTTGTATCGATCCTGAAAGTGCATCCCGGCGCACAAGAGCGTCTTGTAGTTGAGCTTCTCGCCATCGCCGCGGCCGACGCTCTTATCGAGCATGCCCATCATGGATCGCATGAAGCGACGAACGGTGAGACCCTCCGGGGCGGCGGCCGCGTTGAAGTTGCGTTTGAAGATGCGAAGGGCCCGGATCTTGTCCAGCCAGGTCGGTCGGCCGCGCTGGGCAATCCGGGCGGCCAGGCGGTTCATCTGAGTGAACATCGCCTCCACGTTGATCACCTGCGGAAAGGGCACGACCTGGCCGGTCGGCGAGACCAGGAAGTACGACCCGAACGCGCAATCGGTGTGGCAACTCGAACGAATCTTGGGTTTGCCCGTCAGGGCCTCCAGGAGTTGGCTGAGCGGCACGACGATGCTCAGGGGGTACATGTCTCGCAGCGGTGAAGCCCCCGAGGCGGCGCCAATGTCGTTCGCCAAGTCGCCAAGCGTGTAACGCTGGGCGCGCCGCCGGGACTCATCGATTCGGCCGGTGAAGCTAACGGGCTGATAGCTAATGCCGCTGATCACGTCGATGTTGTCGACGGCGAAACGGAAGATCTCGCCGACCTGATGGTCGTTGACGCCCTTGAGGATGGTGGGCACTAGGCAGATCTTCATGCCGAGGGCGCGGCAGTTGGCGATGGCGGCCAGTTTCTTATCCCACAAGCCGGGGAAGTTTCGGGTCTGGCGGTGGGGTTCGTCGCCGACACCGTCGAACTGCAGATAGAGCGTGTGCAGGCCAGCTTCGTGGGCGGCGCGGGCGAAGGCCTGGTCGGCCAATCGGATGCCGTTGGTGGCGATTTGAATGTGCGAGAAGCCCATGTCCCGGGCGGTGGCCACGATTCGCAGGAAGTCCGGGTGAATGGTCGGTTCGCCGCCGGTGAACTGGACGGCCGTGGCGGGCGTGGGGTGAAGTTGGCGGAGCATCTGCAATTGATGGACGGCCTGGTCGAATGTCAGTTCCGCGACCTGGCCGGTAACGCCCGCATTGGCAAAGCAGATCGGGCAGGCCATGTTGCAGCGGTTGGTCAGGTCGATCTGCCCCAGGCAGGTGGTCGACTGGTGCTGGTTGCACAGGCCGCAATCGGAGGGGCAATGGGCCCCGCCGGTGACGTGGGGCTTTTCGAGCCCGGCCGGTTCTTCAAAGCTCCACCAGGCGGCCTTGGCGTAGAGGGTGGCGTCGCTGTTGATGCAATCGCGCACGTGGCCGTGCTCGGGGCAGGTCTTTTCGATATGGACGGCGCCGTCTTCGACGAAGACTCGGCCGACAATCACGGCGCTGCAGTCCGGGCAGAGCGTTTCGACGGTCCGCGGCAAACGGCGATGCAGAGGCCGAATCCGGCTGCCGTGGTAGGTTGCCGTGGCGCTGCCGGGGACGTCGCCGGCCAGATCGGTCCAGATCGCATCGTGATGGACCTGCCGCCTGGGGCCGCAGTCGGCGCAGTTGAAGGTGAGCACGACCTGTCGCCCGATCCGCTCGAAGGCGGCGGGCCCGACCTGTCCGCAGGCCGGGCAGGTCGCCTGGGTCGCTACCGGCAGCGAGGCGAAACGGTCGGCAAAGCGCCGCATGGACGCCTTGAAGGCGGCGATTTGTTCGGATCCCACCGCCACCGGGCGTCCGGGCCCCGCGCCATCCGAGCGCGACACCGAACCGATCACCTGTTGGGCCGCCGTACTCATGCGGTTGCTCCAGGCCGGACGCTTACGAGCCGGCCTCGAAGTAGGCCGGGTATTGGCGTTGGGTGGTCTTGCGACGACGGTAGCTGTCGGCCAGTTCCATGAAGATGTCCAGATCGCGCTGCATGTTGGAACTGCTGTCGTCGAAGTAGAAGTTCCGAATCGGCAGCTGATGGTAGTCGCGCGAGACATCGTGATAGACGGCCTCGGAGACAATGCCGTTCATGCACGTAAAGGGGCTGATGTCGATGATGCCGTCGGCGCCCTTGCCGTGCAGGTAGATGCTCTTGCCGACCGACAGGACCATCTCCCCTAGCGCGCCGTCGGCGGGCAGGTAGGGCCAACTCGGCTTGAGCACTTCGTGGTAGATGTCGTGGGGTTCTTCGTAGCCGACGAAGTGCTCGGTGAACGGTGAGAGCAGGGCCTTTTCGTCGCGCACCTGGAAAGCCTCGCGCACCACAGCTTTGAGGCTCTCCAACGAGACGCCCTTGCCCTGCCGCTTCAGTCGCCAGCGTTGGCCCCAGTTGGTGTAAAAGACCCATTCGGTCACATCCGATATCCACGCCTCGCCGCCATGGGCTTCAATCTGCCGGACGGCCTGATAGTTGCTGAACGTGTTCAGCCGGCAGAATATTTCACCCACCACGCCAATCAGCGGGCGGTCGCGCGTGTAGCGTGCAGGAACCGCCTCGAAGAGGCCGCGGGCGGCGGTCATGGCTTTGACCATTTCGGCCAGGCTTTGTCGATCAGTCAGGTTGCGATCGGCAATGGCCGCTTCGACCAGGTCCAGCGACTTTTCGAACGCTTCATCGGCGGCGCCGGGCTGGGTCTCGTAGGGCCGCGTCTTCAACAGGACCTTCCGGAGGATGTCGCCGGAGACAATGCCCCGCCACATGCGACGTCGCAATGTCGTGCCGTAGGCGACCACGTCGTTGTACCCGTTGGAGCTGGTCGGCGAGATGATGGGCACGTCGTGGTGCCCCATCTGATCGAGTACGTGTCGCAGGTACGGGCTGTACTGCCCGAATCGACACGGGCCCTGAGCAATGGGCATGAAGAAGGCGACGGTCTCGGGATCGAAATCGTCGGCGTGGATAATGCGCATGAAGTCGCCGAGGGTGATCTTGGCGGGGTAGCATTCCTCGCCGGAGCTGAACAGCCCTCCCAGTTCGAGGGTCCTATCGTCCGACTCGGGCGTGACGGCCGCATCGATGCCGACCGATCGGAACGCCGCAGCCGCCATGCGCGCGCCCGCGTAGGTCATGCGAGGGATCCACAAGCGACGGCCGGCGAGTCTGTCCTTCTTGGGGGCGAGTGTGGCCATGGCCTCTCTTTCCGTTCTTTCCGGTCGCGGGCGCTTAGGGCCCGAACCGTTTCCATCCATCGATCGCCATGCCGAGAAGGCCAGCGGAGGGACTCGAACCCACAACCACCGCTTTACAAAAGCGGAGCTCTGCCAATTGAGCTACGCTGGCGAGTACGGGCGATCTATCAGACTGACCACTGTAGCGATTGGGGCGCAGGAACGTCAATCCCATGTCGCCGGGAGCGCAAAAAGCAGCGGCCCGCATGACGAGTGAATGCGGACCGCGGAGAGTCTAATTGCCCGGCCGATCAGGCCGGTAAGGGCTGGCGTTCGCGGTATTCGTAGAACGCCTCGTAGTTCTTGCGGAGGTAGCCGCCGGGCATGGCCTGGACGCCGTTGAGGACGGCGCCGAACAGACGGGCGTTGGCTTCGTTCATCCGGTCCCGCGCCTTCATGGCCACCCCATGGGTGTTGGCGCCAGCCCGAAAGACCATGATCACGCCGTCGACGACCGACGCCAGTACGCACGGGTCCGTCACCACCAGGCACGGGGCCGAATCAAACAGAATGCGGTCGTATTCGGTCAACGCCTCATCGATCAGCGTCTTCATCTGAGGTCCGGCCAGAAGCTCGGCTGGGCTTGGGGGCAAGGGCCCGGCCGGCAGGATGTGGAGGTTCTCACCGGCCTGGAAGACCAGATTCCGCCAGTCGTCCTGCTGGATGAGGGCATTGCTCAGCCCGGCGTCTTGGACACCTTCGAACAGCTGGTGCAGCATGGGCTGACGGAAGTTGGCGTCGACCAGCAGGACCTTGGACCCGGCTTGGGTCATGGCCATCGCCAGGTTCACCGCCACGGTGGTCCGCCCATCCTCGGGCAAGGGGCTGGTCACCATGAGCACGCGTTGCTGCTCTAGCGGCGCGCTGAAGATCACGCGGGTACGGATTTGGCGAAACGCCTCGCCGACCGGCGAATCGGGAAACATCTGCAAGGCCAGCCGCGGATCGGGTATGTCCTCATCCAAATCGTCCAGATGCGGCACCATGCCCAGCAGCGGAATATCGATGCGACGGCGAATGTCGCTGGGACGCTTGATGGAGGTATCGATGATCTCCAACAGGACCGTCAGGCCCAAGGCAACGATAATGCCGAGCACCACCCCGCCGGTGATCATCAGCGCCGGCTTGGGTTGCGAGCGTCGGCTGGGGGGCAAGGCCTGGACCAGCGTCACCGGTGTCTGAAGGGCCATCCGGTACTGCAGGTCCCGCATGGTGACGTCCATGCGGTCGATGCTCCGGGAGAGGTTCGACTCCTCCAGGCGCAGCTGCCGAAGCTTCGCCAGTGTCACGTACAGATCGCGGACCTCTTCCTGAATAAGACCCGCCTGTTCCTGCAGTTCGGCCAACTGCTGGTACATGGCCTTGATCTCGGAGGCATTGCGGGCCATGTAGGCCTGGAGGCCGCCATCCTGGGCCTGGGCCAGTTGGGCGGCCACGGCGTTGAGTTGGGCTTCGGCCTGCGCCACGGACGAATGCAGGGGCCCGTAGTTTCGCTTGGCGTTCTGAACGGCGGTACTCCACTGAGCTTCCTGCTGCCGCAGGGCCGCATAGTTGGGGTCTTGATACAGCGCGGCCCGAACTTCGGGCTGGTCGAGCAGGACGCCGGAATCCTGGGCCTCCAGCAGACGGTCATTGAAGGTCTTGGCCTGGAGGTATTGGGTGCGGAGGCGAATGGCCTGGCGCTGGAGTTCCTCCAGTTCCTGCCGTTTGACATTGCCCCGTTCAGCCAAATCGGCCACCCGGGATTCGGCGGTAAGATTCTCGATCTCCATCCGAATGTTGTCCAACTCGGTCTGGAGTTCGTTGATCTGTGTATTCAGCGTTTGGCTGTGCTCCTGGAGGCCTTGCTGGCTCTGGAGCTTGCTGTGAAGCTGATAGGCGGTTCCCAGCGCGTTGGCGACGATGGCGGCCTCTTCGGGGCTGCCCATGGTCACCATGATGTAGATCAGGTTGGTCTTGACGCGCGGGGCCACGCGAACGGCCGCCTTGAGACGATTGACCATTTCGCCCTTGGGGGCATCCTGAGCCCACCGAGTCTTGCGAACGTCCTCTCGCTGAGCGACCTCTTGGAGGATCGCGTCGTTGAGCAGCAGGCTGGCGTGGGTCGCCAGAAGCTGTGGCATGAAGTTGGGGATCGCATCGGTCGGCACGTCGAACTGGTTCGTGCCGCTCATGGGGGTCTGCACTTCCAGAGCCGCCTGCGCCGTGTAGTTGGGAGCGTATCGCCACCACAGGTAGGTCGCCACACCGGCGATCGTGGTGAACAACACAATGATGATGAGAATCAGCCAGAACCGCTTGCGCAGAATCTGAGTGATGTCCTTGGGCGACAGCCCGCCGCCGGTTTGCCCGGCGCCTACCGGCGCCGCTGCAGCCCCGAAGGGAGGCATGCCGAACGGCGCCATCGGCGCCATTCCCACCGGCGCCGGAGGTTGTCCAGACGGTGTTGCCGTCATACCTGGTTTACTCCCAACAGATTATCGGCCGCAACGAGCCAAACCTGCAGCGTCATCTTGGGGCAATTTCGGTCGATTGCCTATCGGTCCGTTCGGACCCGCTCCAAGGCGGTCATGACATCCTGCCACAGGGGGGTATCTCTTTGATCGACCAAATTGGCCCGCGCCGCTTCGTATTGTCTTCGAGCTTCGGCGATGTTCCCTTGCTGCTCAAGCACCCAGCCCAGGTGATACCGCGTGGCCGCCGAAGGCAGCAACTGAGTGGCTCGGCGAAGGTGACGGACGGCGTCCCGGTATTCGCCCAGCCTGGCTAGGGTCCAGCCATAGGTATCCAGAACGCTGCCGTTGTTGGGCGAGGCCGCCACTGCCTGCCGCGCCAGATCCAGCGCCTTTTCCGGCGCGTCCAGATTCTCCACGTACAGGTAAGCGAGGTTGTTCAAGGCGTAGACATTGTTGGGCATGAGCTCCAACGCCGCCAGATAGGCTTGCTCGGCCTTGTCGAACTCCTGCAGGTCCATGTAGGTCAGGCCCATCCCAATCTGGATGTCCGCCTGTTGGACCTTATGGTCCGTTAGGGTCATCGCCTCTTCCAAGTATTTCTTGGAGTCTTGAAGGTCCCCGTTCTCGCGAAGCAGCGTGCCGACGGCAGCATGGATGGCCCAATCGTCTTTGCGGTAGTCCACCCATTTCTTCCCGCGCTCACATGCGGCCGCCAAGTCCGTCACGTGACGGTATTGCTGTAGAACGAAGCCGACGTTGCCCCCCTCGGCCTCCCGCGCGGCCTGTTCGAACAGCGCGTCGGCTTCCGCCATTTGACCTTGCTCGGCCAATGCACGGGCTTGCAGGGATCGGACCCACGGGCCGAAGCCCTCCCGGTCGACATACCGCGGGGCCCGAGCGTTGAAGGTCTCGTAGTCCTTGGCGTCGAGCAAGTGGACCAGATACTGACGGACCAAGCTTTCGTTGCTCGGGTCCATTTGCAGTGCCTTCTCGATCGCGGCGGACGCGGCGGCATCGTTGCCCTGCAACTGCGACACCTGGGCCTGGATTAGCGCGAAAGCCGGTTCACGCGGAAACTGCTCCCGGGCCTTCTCAAGCAAGGGGGTCAGACGATTCCAGGATTGCGTCGAGACCCACAAGTCGGCCAATTCCCGGTAGGCGGGCTTGAAGCCCGGATTGTCGCGGATGATGCTCTGGAGGGAAGTTTGGGCGCTGGTGATATCGTTCAGCTGCCGATAGACCCGTGCCAACTCCAGCGTAACGTCGGGGCTCTTGCTGATGCTGGCGGCCTGGCGGAGATCTTCCCGGGCGGCCCGAAGGTCGTCTTCCAGAATGTAGAGCCCGGCCCGCCGAACCAAGGTCAGGGCCGAATCCGAGTTGATCTTGAGCGCCTGGCTGTAATACTTCTGGGCGCCGTCAATATCGTCACGCTGGGCCAACACCGAGCCCTGAAGCGTCAACGCCATCACGTCTTCGGGGTCCGCGTCGAGCAGTTGCTTGAGTTCCGCTTCGGCTTGGTCCAGTTGGCCGGCTTCGAGTCGATACACGATCAATCGCTTCAACTGACCGGAGTCATCCGGCATCAGGGCCACGATCTTCTCCGCGGCTTCGACGGCCTGATCGATCTCGTTCTGCAGCGCAAAGATCTGAGCTTGGGCTTCGTAGCTTCTCGGATCGTCCGGATCGGTCGCAATGGCCTTGTCCAGCACAAACAGCGCCTGGTCCGGGCTGCGGTCACGCAAGAACCGCGCGTGGAGTAGATACACCGAGACCTTGTCTTCGGGAGTCTTGGCCTGATCCAGGAGGGTCGAGATAATCGCGTCAATGCCGCCCGTTCGCCCGATTCGATCATAGAAACGAATCAGGACGGCCGCGGCGCCGATCCGGTCCTGGGTCCGGGTGATAATGGACTGGTACATCGCCTCAGCCTTGGCGATCTGGTTGGTGCGCTCGTACAAGGCGCCGAGGCGAATCCGGTTGTTGAGGTCGTCGGGGTAATTGCGCAGAATCGCTTCGCGGCGTTCGATGATCTTCTCAGGGTTGGAGCCTTCCTCGATCATCTCCAGGTACTGGTCGGCCACATAGGGGTTGTTGGGAACGAGCGTGTGGGCTCGCTCGACCCAGCGCTGCCAGGCGGGCCAATCCGCTTGGGCACGGGAGACCTGGATCATCTGGACCGCCGCCAGGGCGTACCCGCGGTCGTTGTTATAGATCCACTCGAACTGCTCCGCCGCCAAGGACAGGTCCCCGTTCAGGCGATGGGCCTCGCCCAGCAGCATCCGTGCGGCGCGGTGTTGCGGCCGATCCTCGACCACGCCGCTCAGCAATTGGATGGCTTCATCGGCCTCGTTACGCGCCAGATGCACCTGAGCGCGAAAGACATCGCCCTCGGCGCCGTCGAGGTTCTCTTCGACCGCGATCGACACACACTCGTCGACCGTGTCCCATTGCTCTTCCTGCAGGGCTGTCCGGAACAACCGTTCCACCACGCGGGGCCGCGAGTCCGCATCGGCCACCTCCAACGCCTCCTGCAGGTGGACCATGTAGTTGGCCATGTCATCGACCATCATGTAGGTGCCCGCTTTGGCCATCGCCCGGGAATACGGATCCTCGATCCGTTCGGCGATTTCCAGACGGGCCTTGGTGCGCTCGGCATCATTGGGCAACTTGAGGATGGTCAGCTCGTCCTTGAGATTCTGATTCTCCGGATTGCGCTCGATGGCCTGCTCAAGAATCGCCTGCGCTTGGGCCTTCTGATCGAGCCGCAGGTACATCGTCATCAACCGATGCAGCACCGCGTTGTTCTCCGGCATGCGGTCGTAGAGGTCCTTGACGAGTTCAAAGGCCTCTTGACGCTTGCCCTCCAGCCACTTCCGTTCGGATTGCTGAAGCAGGTAGGCCACCGCCGTAATCGGCAGCTCGCCTTCGGTGGGAATGGCCCCCCGTTCGGTACGAATGTTCAACAACATCTTCAGCTCTTTGGCCGAAGCGTTGTCGGGGTCGCGCTGCAAGACACGTTCGACCAGTTTCTGGGCCTGATGGAACTCACGATAGTGCATCGCGATTCGCGCCTTGCTCAACAGCACCGACGGCTGCGCCCCATACCCTCGCTCGATGAAGCGATTGAGCACATCCTCGGCCTTGGCGGGCAGGCGGTGCCGCAGGTAGACGCGCACCAGCAGGTTGCCCGTTTGAGGCTCAAACATATTCCGCTTCTCGAAGCTCTCGTAGGCTGCCTCCAGCTTGCGCTGGGCCCCGAGCAGATCACCGTCGATCATGGCCAATCGTCCCTGGATCTTCAGGTAACGAGGCGGGGCTTCGCCTTCCCGGAACACGATGAGGGTATCCAACGCCGCCAGCGCCTTGCGGGCCTCGTCCAGGAGTGCTTGCTCCTGCTCGGGCGTCATGTCGTTGACGGCATGGATCTCGTCCAGCAACGAATCGGCCAGGTCGAAATACAGGTCCACTTTGGTCTGTTGAAGCTGCTGATACTTCACAATATCCGGCTGGGTCTCAGCTTCGCTGGTCAGAAGCCTCTCGACGACAGCCAGGCCGGTCCGGATTTCCTCGCTCGCCTCGGCCAGCTTGAACTGGCGCTTCAGAACGAACGCCCGAAGGCGATAGACGCGCAGGTCGTCGGGGTCGACCTCGGCCGCCTCGTCGAGCGAAGCGATCGCCTTATCCCATTCCTGGTCCTTGATCAGGAAGTTGGCCCTGGCCAAGTGTCCGACCGGATTGCCGGGCTCGACCTTAATGGCCTTGTCGATCTGCGCGATGGCCTCGCTCCGGCGATCCGAATCGATCAAGACGCGCGCGTAATCAACATACATCTGCGCGTTGTTCGGGTTGGCCTCAATGGCGGCCAGAACGGTCCTTTCCGCCTCGCCATACTGCCGTTGCTGCAGCAGAAGACGCAGTTTGCCGGTCAGCCAATAGTCCTGATTGGTCGGCTCGAGGCGAATCGCTTCATCGAAATCGGCCAGCGCACCGTCGAGGTACTCCGGTTTGAGGTGGATGAGCAAGGCCTTCGCTTGGCCTCTGCGGAAGTAGAACCCGGCCTTTTCCTCGCGGTCCTCCTGATCGTCCAGGAGCGATAGAATTTCGTCGGCTTCCTTGATGTAATCGTCCGGGTTCCCCCGGGCCAATTGGCGCCACAAGATCGCGGCAATCTGTCGATGTGCGTCCAGATGATGCGGATCAATCGTCAACGTCTGGCGCAAGCGTTTGTACCCGCGCATGAAGTACTTCTGGGCTTGCGGCTTGGACAGCTCGGGCGTTCTCGTGGCGTATTGCAGTTCCGACATCGCCAGGTCGTACACCCGGTCGGGGTCTTCGATCTTCTTCCGCTGTTGCTGGATCAGGCCCTTGCTGTAGAACCTGATCGCTTGACGAAACTCGCCGGCTTCATAGGCGGCGTCAGCCTTGGCGAACAGCGGAGCGGGGTCTCTGGGCAGCTTCTTAACGACGAAGTAGGCACCGGCCAGCAGCACCAGGGCGCCAAGCACACCCAGTAGGATCAGGACGCGGGGGTTAATCTTCTTGCGTTTCTTGGCCATGTTTACTCTCTGCATCAGGGCCGTTGCCGGCCTGGTTACCTGTTTCCTCAAGACGCTCGATCGCGTCGGTGGTTGGCATCATATCCAGAACTGCCGGCATCAAATACCCGATGAAATCCTCGGCCGCCTGGTCGATGGCGGCGGCGTCGGCATCGCCGATTTCGAACGGCGAGAACTGAACCTTTGCGAAGTAAGAATACGTGACCGTCAAGCGGTTCAGGAAGTTCTTAACCTTAAGCCGATCGGACATCGGCCGATCGTTGACGACAAAGACATAGTACTCCACCTGCCGACGCCGCGTGCCGTCATTGGCGTAAGTTCTTGCCCCAATTCGTTTGAAATCGGCCCCCGCGTGCCACGGCGTCCGGAGCGCGGGCCACGGGCCGAATGAAACGATCTTTCGCTCGTCGATAATGCCGCCCCCGGCAATGATACAGATCTCCCCGACGTGGGGAGCGGCGTCCCGAACACCCGTGTAGTAGTAGACGTTCAGGCGCCACCACTGGAAGGGCTCGCCATCGTTCTTCCGAGTGTCGATATACTGGCGACTGGCGTACCAGTTGCTCCGCCGCTGTGGGAAACGCCGCTGGTCGTCCTTCCGTCCGATGCCAAGGGTGTCCAGATCCTTGGCATCGACAATATTGTCCGCGCCGTCCAAGCGCCCGGTGTGGTCGTAGTATTTGTCGCCGTCTTGGGCGGCGCGATAGGGCCCGGCCTCGTTGGGCAACTGAAGATTCCGGAAGCCGGGGGCGATCTGAAGGCCCTCAGGCCAAGGAACGGGCAGTTTCTCCACCCACGCAAAGGCATGGCCCACCAAACCGGCGGCCACCACGATCACAATGGCGATCCCGAAAGCCACCGCCCCTTCGACCTTTCGGCCGCTCGGACGCGTTGATGCAGTTGGATGGGGTCTCTCGCTCATGCCGGGGCTCCGTCGGCGGCGGGTGAGTCGTCCTCGTCGTCGACTTCCACGAACAGACGGCTCATCAGGCCGCCGATCAGCCAGAGCAGCAGCCCGGCCGGTATCAGCATCAGCATCCCGGTGAACTCGTGCATGAAGTCCTGTCCGAATTCACGCTTGTCGATCACGAACATCACCGACGTAATGACCACCCGAAGCACGTTGGCGAAGATAGCGGCCGGGATTCCCATGGCCACCAGCACAACGCGCTGCCAGAGCGGTCGGTCGGTCAGATAGGCCATGGCCACCGACAAGGCCATGAACGCCATCAGCAGTCGCATGCCACTGCAGGCTTCTTCGACCCGAAGGGTCTGAACCACCTGGTTGATGTCCGTCACCAGAAGCATGCTCTGGTCGACCTCAATCTGCACCCCGAAGAAGGCCAGCACCCCCGTGGTGCAAGCGGCTGCGAAGTTCTGAAGAGGCAGTGCGATCCGCCCGTAAATGTGGTCGGGAAGCGGCATCATGAATAGCAGGAACAGAATCGGAAGCCACCCCACTTTGAACATCTTCCAGCCAGCCAGGAATAGAAGCAGCGATGCCAGGAGCAGGATCATCGTCACCTGGCAGGCCCAGGAGTTGTTGACCCGATAGGCCGCCACGTGTAGCAGGGCCGCCCCGATCAGAACGGGAAGACCTAGCCAGCAGGTCTTCCGCTCGGTGCTGACGATGTCCTGCCAACGGCTGTAGAGCAGATAGATGCTGAAGAACGGAATCAGGAATCCGTGGGACCAGTTGGGTCTTTGCAGATCATCCAGCAAATACCCAAGCTGCTTGAGATTGATGACAGCCACGGCCCCGACCAGAACGACGATCTGAGTCGCCGAAAACCAGGTGAACCAACTGACGCCTTTGGGTTCAGTCGGTTCGGAGATCATCTCGGCCAATCGGCCGGGCCTGGATGTGTTATCAGATGCGTCCATAGATCGTTGTCGGAGAAGCTGTTGCGAGCGAGCTACGCCTTCCGACCAACGGCTACCATCGGGTGAACCGTTCACTGCCAAGATGCGTGTAGGTATCCCCGAAGTTACGGTCGTAGATGAAGCCGAATCCGTAAGTCATTCTAAACGCATTTCTTATTACGGCCATGAAGTTGGTCGCTACGTGTGTTCCTACGGCTATTACGTCGTTGGGCTTCAGGAAGACGTCGGAATCCTCGCCCTGCATGATCTTTTCTATGTTCAGCGGGAGAATCTGTTCCTGGTTCTCACCAATCCGGCGGACGAGAATCGAGTTGCTAGGCCACGCTAGGGGGCCGAGGTTCCCGGCTGCCGCCAGGGCCATCTTAACCGTCACGCGTCGCCCGGTCAGACTGTAAACGCCCGGCCTATGGACTTCGCCCATGATGTAGAACTCGCCGATCTCGACTTCGGGAATCCGGACGATGTCATTGGCTCGGATGATGATATTCATCCGCGGATCGCCATCGTACAGCTTCGACAAATTGATCGCAATAATCCTAGCCATGTCCGACCGGGCCGCGCGGTTCCAATCGAAGGGGTCGGCGACGTCGGCGACACTGTCGCCGCCCGGAATCGTGGTGGGCTGACTGGTTGGATCGTCGTAGGGAGAGCTGTGGCCGGCGCCCGTAGGCTCGTCCTCCGGCCCTTGTCCCATGGGAACCGCGCTGGTCTCACCCAAAGACGGGCGGAAAGGAACGGCCTGGTCGGCCTCACGCCACTGCCCGTCCTGATAGCGCCAGAAACGCCCATGCTTGTCAGCCGTGTCTTCCAACACGTCGACGTCAACGGTCTCAACGTAGCGTAACAGGGCGCTAGTCCGGTCGACGGGCCCGTCCTCGTCGGCCGGCCGATCGCCCTCAGGCTCGGCCGGAAGGGTGGTGGGGGTCTCAGGTGTTTCGGCGGGGGTCCCTAGGTCCGGAAGCGGCGGGATCTCGGTCGGCAAGGACTCCATTTCCATGGGCAGGCCGCTTTCGACAGGCCTGGCGGATTCCGGCAGGGGCAGCGGCAACGGCCCGGTGTCGTCCGCGCCCGGATCTGGCGCAGGGGGCCGGTCCTGCCCGGGCAGGGGCGGAAGCGTCGAGGGCAGGTCCTCAACTTGGCCGGAAGGCGGCTCGAGCGTTATGTCGTCGACGGGCTCTTCGTCCTGGCCGGCAGCGGCCGCCGGTTGCGCGCGGATAATGTAGATATACCGGATGCTGGGATTGGTCACGCCGCGGGCCAACGCCAACGCTTCCAGCAGGCGCATGTCCCGTTTGGTGATGTCGTAGGTGCCGGGATTGACCACCGAGCCCAGGATCGAGAACGTTAGTTGACGGCGGGCGACAATGGTCACGCTGACGCGTGGATCGCGAAGCAAATCGGGGCTGTAGGCGTCCTTGATCTGGTCACGGAGCTGCTGGCTGGTGATGCCCTCGGCGCGGATACGCTCATCCAGGAGGGGCAGATCGATGAACCCACTGGTCTCAACCTGGCGGCGGATCAGCGTCTCACTACCGGGCTGGAACAGATCCATGATGCCGATGTCGAGCACGTCGTTGGGACCGATGACGTAGTCGTCCTCGCTGTATTCGTAGTCGGCCGGAACGGGGAACGCGGCGTTGGGGAGGATTTCTTCGGTCACGTCGGCAGCGCCAAGATGGCCCAGCACGGCGTGGATGCTCGCGCGATCCGGACGGCGAATGGTCTTGTCAGGCTGGAGGAAGCGCCAGGTGTCGGTCTTGAGCGCGTCAGCAACGGTGTCGCAACCGGCCACCCACACCAATGCGATAAGCATCAGCGCCGTCAGGGCCCGGCAGAGAAGGGCTCGGTGCAGCTTCGAATTGCTCGTCATCCTTGCCGTCATTATTCACACGCCACGCGGCGCCAAGGGTCTACAGCGTCGCACGACGACCCGTCCGTGTTGGCCGGGCCTTACCAGACCTGGCGTATCCTCTGCAGCCGTCAGAGCGCAGGGGTACTACGCACAACAGTCCGTCCAGGGTCACTATCGGAAGTGGATACAACGATTCTTTAGGGCATTTCCCCCAAGTTCTATGTGGGAAATGGCTTTGAGTTAGGGCAGCAAGTCCGCAATAATGCGAACAATCTCCCCCGCACGCTCAGCAGCTAGGGTCGCAGGCAGGACCAGCATCACCGTGGCGAGCAAGACGCAGGCCGACGCAGCCGGATGCGGCTGGGCTTCCGCCATCCGAAGTGACCTCGAAAACGCCTCTTCAAAGGGGGCGGCAAATCCGTCCATCCTCCCCCGAAGCCGGATCACGGTGTTTCGAAGCAGCGGGAACGGCCGGACCTCCAATTCGGACCCGCCCGGAAGGACAAAGCCCCCCTCGCTGCGATCGAATGGAATCGACAAGTGCGTCAGGGCTTGGGCGACGGCGCGTCGGACATCGGAGTTCGGCAGGTTATAGACCACCCAAGCACGCGGGGACGAAAACCGCATCCACCCAATACCCGTCGCCGCCCCGGCCGCGTAAACCGCCAGCGCTACGCGCGGGCCGAGCTGACCGGCCAGGGGGCCGACGAACAACAGGCTCAGCGTCCCCAGCAGCAAGACCGCATCTTCGGACGAGCGGAGCAACTGCGGACGCCGGCGGCTGTTGAGCAGCCCCAGAATCAGAAAGTAGCCGGCCAATGGAATGATGATGGTCATCGCCGAAAGCGGGACAAGCGAATTGTGTGATCCCAAGAATTGCATCGGCCATATCCTGGCTGGCGGTTTGCTCTTTCGTCCTATTCGATCTGGCCCGGCTCGGCCACTTTACGGTAGCCCAGGGCCCGCATCACGTCCAACACTTCCGACCACGTCGGAAAGGGGCGGTTATTGAGCCGCTTGTATTCGTTCATGGCCTCGAGGAATTCCCACTGCTCTTCGTTCATTTGGCCTTCTTCGGCCGCCTTACGAGATTCCGTTCGGCGTCGCCCCGGCCCGCGCCGCCGGTCCAGCCCCGCGCGCCGATCCACCACGTCGCGCCGCTCGCCCTTGCGCTTCTCGCTACCGGAGAACTCGGGCTCGTTGGATCCGTCCTTCGCCTTTGTCATGAGTGCCTCGCCTGATCTCAGGCCTAGTTGGCTATCGTTCGTCGTCGTCTCCAAAGCCCTCGTCGTCATCACTATCGAGGTCTTCGGCCATGTCTTTCTCGTCGCCAACGAACTCCTTGTCAAGCTCGTCGCCCCAGTCTTCCTCGAAGCCGTCGGTCAGGTCGACGTCGTCGCCGTCATCGTCGTCTTCGTCGGCGACGTCCTCCTCGGCCAGGACGTCGAACTCCTCCCGTTCGGCCAAGATCGTACCGGCCTCATCCAGCATGCCTTCGGGGACCAGTACCGCCACGCCTTGTTCCCTCTCGTCGGGCTGGACCTCGTCCGAGACGGCCTCGGCCAATCCCGTTACCCCCTCGTCGGTGTCGACCACCGCGGGAATGTCGTGATCCTCTAAGACCTGGCGGAATTGCTCGGCCTCGTCGGCCGATCCGGCCACCACCACCGGCACAAGCCCGTCCTCGTCCTTGATCTTCTCTGCTTTCTTGCTGTTCTTCCGTTTTGCCATCGCCGTTACCCCGGCCTGCGGGCCCGCATGCGCGTCTGGCCACACTGGCATCTTTGTTTTCCCGGGCAAGCATTTTCAACAAAAAAAGCCCCTCGGTCGATGGTTTAACGAAGTCGGCCCTGGCCCCTTGCCACGACCGCCCCGCTCGCTACAATTGCGGCGACTCCCCACGGGCCGAGAAGGCGCCCAGATCCGCAGCCATCAACCAATCATGCGACATAACCTCACCATGGTCATTCTAGCCGCGGCAGCGCTCGCTGCAGCCGCCGGCTGCGACGACAACGCCAAGTTCATGACCGAGCAGCGCCTCGATCGGGGCATGGTGATGATCCTGCCCGGCATCGAGGGCCCCAGCGGCATTAACCGCGACATCCGCCACGGATTGGTCGCCGCGGGCTTGCGGGAAGCCTTGCCCATCCGATCCTGGGGCAACCCCGTTCCGCTGCTTGGCATCTTGATGAAGCAGGTCGACGTGATCGGCTCGCACCTGGCGGCGGCCGGCATTCGCGACGAACTGGTCCAGTATATGGACGCCCACCCCGGCGCGCCGGTGGTGCTGATCGGCCACAGCGGCGGAGGCGGCATTGCGGTCCTGGTCGCCGAGAAGATGCCCCCCGGCAAGAAGCTCGACGCGGTGGTGCTCCTGTCGGCCAGTATCTCCAGCGCCCACGACATGGCCGAGGCGCTGACGCACGTCCGACGCGGCATCGTTAACTTCTACAACCGCGACGACGGCGCCCTGCTGGGGTTGGGCACGGTCTTGCTTGGCAACATTGACGGCCTGCACGGCCCGTCGGCGGGGCTGATCGGCTTTGATCCGCCGGCCGCCCACCACAGTGAACAACACAAACGCACCTACACCAAGCTGTACCAGGTGGAGATCAAGCGAGACATGGTTGTCGGCGGGGACACCCACACCGCGGTCACGCAGCCGGGCTTTGTGGCCAGCTACGTGGCCCCCTGGGCGGACGGCCGCCCCTGGCCGGCCACCGCCGCCCAGCGGTTCGTCTACGTGCCCGCCCCGCCATCGCCGCCACCCCCACCGCCGGAAACGCAACCGACGACCGCCGGGAGTCAGCCCGCCTCGCCGTAGACGCCTCGACAACGACGGCTGATTTGGGTAGACTCTTTCGCCCCGTTGCACCCGACGCCGACCTAGCTCAATGGTAGAGCACAGCTTTCGTAAAGCTGAGGTTCTGGGTTCGATCCCCAGGGTCGGCTTTCTTCTTTGCGCCGCCAACACCCCGGCCCCCAAGCGGCTGAGCATGTACGTAGCCGTCTCAATTCGCCCCCGCGCCGGCCGTTGGATTTCATCTCGCTGATCGTGTGCGAATCGCACCATGGAACACCCCCTGAACATCTCCGAACACTTCCGAACATTTCCGAACAAAGACCCCGTGCGCGCCTGTTCATGTGTCGGGTGTAGCGCACGCGTTTGTTCGCCCCCCAACGGTGCGCGCCCCCAGACACTTTCCCTCTCTCCCCTTTCAGCTTTCCGCCTTCACCTTTCAGTTTTCTCGACGCCCCAAGTATACGCTTCGACCAACTGACCCGTTCGCGCCTGATGACGGCCGAGTAATCTTAGATTTGGTGGGAGCGCAGACTTGACAGGACGGTCACCGCCGCCACGCCCGGGGCCAGGAGTCCCAACGCATCGTTGCGTAGATGGAACGCCTACTCGAGAAGCGGAGACTTTCCGCGCGTCCTTCCTCTTTCTCGCCAGGTTAGCGCCGCAAGCCACCCCACACCCGCGATGAAGAGGAGACCATAAAGGCATAGTGAGAACCAGACTGGAAACATCACTCGAGTTACGAATCCGTCTTCACGTTCCTGGCCGCCAGCAATCTGGATGTCACCACGTCCTTGTGCAGTTGATTTGCTCGTTCTTGTGGATGGGCTTTCCCGGTCACCTGACCGCGCGGCATCATCAGTGTAGTCAATAGTGAGGATGGCCCGCACAGCCACAAGCCCCAGGACGGAAGCGACAGAAATGGCTATGAGAAAGCTGCGCCCCGGCACAACGCCGATCAGTCCTCCAATCGACAGGACGATCAAGAACGCCGGCACGATGAGCCCCAAATGGACCCACGGCCGTCTTCTAGGAAAAGACTCAAACTCAGGGGCCGGCTCCTTCGCCTCTTTGGATGGGCTGTCCTTGCAGTCCGTTATCCTACCACAGGCGATCTGCCAGCCAGTCGCCCTGCCCCATACCACGAGTTCGTCCTCGCTCTCACAGGAGAGCTCCAGCCAGGGCAAGAAGAACAATACGAGTAGGCCAACGCCAATGAGGAATGTTGATCCTGACGGCCCTCGGCCAGTTCTGCCAGAAGCATGGCGAGAATGTTCACTACCCCATACCATTGGCTTCTTCCCATCTCTGTAGGCTAAATGCGGCCGGTCAGGAGAAAGGACGCCCGATCTGTTCTGTCCCTACTTGCTCCGTCGCCGCCGTAGGACAGCCAGACCGCCTAGCGATAGCAGGCCCAGGGAGGCGGGTTCGGGGACCAGCGCCAGGCCGTGATTAGCCCCTGCCGCAATAGCTATGAACTCATTTCCCACTGGGATGTCACTGAGCTGGCTGTAGGAGTCATTACCCCAAGCTACAAGCGTCCCATCACTCTCGAGCGCCAAGCTCCAGTGGCTGCCGCCTGCGATGGCTATGAAGTCATTCCCATCAGGCGTGTCACTGATTAGTCCGTCGGTGTCCTCGCCCCAAGAGATGATCGAACCATCAGTATCCAGGGCCAGGCTGTGCCAGCTGCCAGCAGCGATCATCGTGTAGCCGGTGTCGCTTGGCGCACCGCCGACCTGCCCGTTGTTGTCGCGTCCCCAAGCAACGATCGACCCATCTGGCTTGAGCGCCAAGCTGTGACTTCTATCAGCAGCGATGGCAACAAAGCCATCGCCAACAGGCGTGCCGGTCACTTGACCGTAGTCGTTATTGCCCCAAGACACGATCGAGCCATCAGACTTCAGCGCCAAACTGTGGTAGCGACCCGCTGCGACAGCGGCAAAGCCGTTGTCAATCGGCGTGCCGCTGACCTGTCCGTCCGCGTCAGCTCCCCAAGGGATGATCGAACCGTCCGACGTAAGGGCGAGGTTGTGATACTGGCCGGCAGCAATGGCCTCGAAACCTAAGTCTATTGGCGTATGGCCGACTTGGTTGTAGTCATCATTGCCCCAAGACACAATTGAGCCGTCGGACTGCAGCGCCAAGCTATGGTGAGCGCCCCCGCTGATGGCCACGAAGTCATTACCACCAGGGGTGCCGCTGACACAGCCCTCGGCATCACTTCCCCAAGACTGGATCCCAGCAGCATTGACAAGAGACACGCCGCCAAGACACACGCCGATCACAATCACCACCGTTAAAGCTCTGCTCACTCTCTTTCCTTTAAGTAATGCCATGATGGGTCTCCTTTTCGGAAGCCTTTCGGGCTTCGTCAGTTCATTCTCTTCCACGTCTCAGCAGCGCCAGCCCGCCGAGGGCTGATTGCCCCTACGAGAAGAACTGATGTGAGAAACCGGACCCGCTCTTGGGGAACTGAATCTCTCCTTTGCCGAACGCTGAATTCCAGCACTCTATAGATTGCCTGTCAATCGGTGGAACACCTGAAAAACTTAAATTCACAGAAGTCAGAAGACTGCGCGAACTCGGGGCAATTGACTGGGCTCTTAATCGGAACGGTTTCCATTTTCTGGGGCGCCTCCGGGAAACACCCAAGCGTGAAATGGTGGCCGTCCCGGTTTACCCCAGGACCGACACCATGCCGGCAACCACCTTCGCCGCCAGCCCCGCCCGGCGAATCAGCAACACGCGGACCCCCAGAGTCATCGCCGCTGCCGCCAGTGCCACCGGGACGATAAGGGGAAGCGAGTAGACCAGCGCGGCCCCACCGGCCAACAAGAGCACAACGACCGAGAAGATCGCGCTGTAAAGCGCGCTCCTATTCCTAGGGGCCCCTAGCTTGGTTGCGTCATCTGTCATCAGCAATACCCCACTTGGCCCAACCGTCGCCCCAAGACCGAACCGGAAGGGTCAGCGCTTCTTCGCCTTGGCCGTCTTCTTCTTCGCTTTGGCTTTGGGCTTGCGCTTGGCGGTGTGGGTACAGGGCTTGTGGAGGCCCCGGGGCATGGCGAGGATACCGGTGCGGGCTAGCTCTACGATGCCGTACGGGCGGGCCAATTCCACAAAGGCTTCGATCTTGCTTTCCGGGCCGACCAGTTCGACCACCAGGCTGTCGTGGCTGATATCGACCACGCGGCCTCGGAACAGGTGGACCAGGTCCAGCACGCGGGCGCGCATGGGCTCGGTGGCCGACACACGGACGAGCATCATGTCCCGCTCGACGCAGGGAGAGCCCTTGTAGTCGCCAACGTCGACCACGCTGACGAGCTTGGCCAGTTGCTTGACGGCCTGCTCGAGAACGCGGTCGTCGCCAAGGACCACCATGGTCATGCGGCTGAGGGTGCCGTCTTCGGTTCGACCGACCACGAGGGAGTCGATGTTGTAGCCCCTGGCGGCGAACATCCCCGAGATCTGGCTGAGCACACCGGGTTCGTTCTTCACCAACGCGCTAATGACGTGTCTCATCAATCTGCTCCAATGGGCCGGGGTGGTCAGCCCTGGCGATCTACAACAATTGATTCGTGGGGTGCCATGCTCACGCTTGCGTGAGCATGCTTCCTGTTCGATGGCCCACATGGCCACGCGAGCGTGGCCATGGCACCCAGGCTGTAGGTCTCACAAACCACTAGGCCAGTTTCCCGAGCTTCATTTCATGCAGGGCCTTGCCCGACGCGACCATGGGGTACACGTTTTCTTCCGGGGCGACGTGCACATCCAGCACCACCGGCCCGTCGTGGGTGAGTGTTTCGTTCAAGGCGTCGGCCAATTCGCTTCGGCCGGTGACGGTGATGCCGCGAGCCCCAAAGGCCTCCGCCACTTGGGCAAAGTCGGGGCTGGCGGTATGGACCGACGAGTAGCGCCGATCGTAGAACAACTCCTGCCACTGACGCACCATGCCCAGGAAGCCGTTGTTGAGCACGATGAACTTGGCCGGCACGTTGTAGCGAACGGCGGTGAGGACCTCGACCATGGTCATGCAGAAGCTGCCGTCGCCGTCGATATCGACCACGGTTCGTCCGGGGTTGCCGATGGCGGCGCCGATGGCGGCCGGCACGCCGAAGCCCATGGTGCCCAATCCGCCGGAGGTGATGATCTGCCGCGGCCTGCGCCACCCGTAATGCTGGGCCGCCCACATCTGGTGCTGGCCCACGCCGGTGACGACGATGGCGTCGTGGTCGGTCATGTCCCCGAGATTCTCAATGACCTCTTGCGGCTTGATGTCACCGTCGGTCTCGTAGGCCAAGGGGTGGCTGGCCTGCCAGTCGCGCACCTTCTTGCGCCACGCGCGGTGACGCTTATGGGTGATGCGGGGCAGGAGCTTGGCCAGCACGGCTTTGGCGTCGCCAACGACGCCGACGTCCACGGGCACGCTCTTGCCGATGGAGGTCGGGTCGATGTCGATGTGGACGATTTTGGCGTTGGGGGCGAAGGTCTCCAGCTTGCCGGTGACGCGGTCGTCGAACCGCGCACCGACCGAGATCAGGCAGTCGCACTCTTGCACGGCGAAGTTGGCGGTGGCTGTCCCGTGCATGCCCAGCATTTTCAGCGCCAGCGGGCTTTGTTCGTCGATGCTCCCCAGCCCCAGCAACGTGGTGGTCACGGGCGCGTCGGCCTTTTCGGCCAGGCGATTCACTTCCTTGACGGCCTGGGCCCCGATGGCCCCGCCGCCGGACAGGATGACCGGTCGCTTGGCGGCGTTGATTGTCTCGGCCGCGGCGGCGACTTCGGCGGGGTTGATCTTGACGGCCGGCGAGTAGCCCGGCAGGGACATGGCCAGGTCGGGGGGCTCGCCCAAGATGGCCGCGGCGGCGTCGACGGTGATGTCGACCAACACCGGGCCGGGTCGGCCGGTCTGGGCGATATAGAACGCTTCGCGAATGACGCGGCCGAGATCTTTGACGTCGGCGACGAGGCTGTTGTACTTGGTGACCGGGCGCGTGATGCCGCGGGTGTCGGCCTCCTGGAAGGCGTCGTTGCCCATCAGGGAGCTGCGGACCTGCCCGGTAAAGGCCACCATCGGCACGCTGTCCATGTTGGCGGTAGCCAGGCCCGTCACCAGGTTCGTGGCGCCCGGGCCGGACGTGGCCACCACCACGCCGACCTTACCGGTCGAGCGGGCGTAGCCGTCGGCCATGTGCGTGGCGCCTTGTTCGTGGCGCGGCATGACCAAATCGATCGGCGTACCGTAGAAGGAATCGAACATCGGCAGCACCGCCCCGCCGGGGAAGCCGAACATCACTTCCACCCCCTGCTCGAGGAGCAACTCGTGCAGCATCTGGGCTCCGCTGAGGCCCACGAATCGTTTGGGGCCGGCGGCCTTGGCGGGTCGTCGAGTGACAGATGGAGTTGACTTCTTTCGGGCCATAACAGGTCCTTGTCATTGGGCCGACGCGGGCGCCCGGAGACAACGGCTAGGTCTCGCCCACGCTGGCCCCGTCAACGGCGGACGGAAGATAGCACAGCGTTCTATCGGCTGCAAGGGGCGCATCGGTCTAGGTGCGGGATGGCACATCCTGCGGGGCCGAACTCACAAGATAATTCTTGCCAGAAATCGACTCGGCCAGGTCTTTGATTGCCACAAAGCATTGCTACAACTATCTCTGCCAGATCGGAATAGGCTAAAATTGAGTGTTGACTTTATTGTGATTTTGCGGACAATGGGGTCGCGGAAGCTGTATGCTCTGACCACGTTCACAGCGCCATCGGGCCGCAACGGCTTGCGATGACCCCGAGCGCATCACTGCAGGAGAATGACGTTGGCTAAGAACCTGTCGACGTTCGCCATTGCACGGAAGCTGCATGTCGATCCCGGCTCGGTCGCCAATTGGATCGACCAAGGCCTCCTTAAAGCCCACCGCACGCCCGGCGGCCATCGACGCGTGGACCCGGAAGACCTGGTGGGTTTCCTCCGCAAGCACAAGATGCCGATCCCGGAGGACATGGCCCCCAAGACCGTGCGCGTCCTGATCGTCGACGACGAGCCGGCCATCGCCCAGCTCGTCTCGCGGTCGATCAAGGCCGTCCACCCCGACTACGAGGTCCACACCGCCCACGACGGCTTCCAGGCCGGAACGGTCCTGGCGACCATCAAGCCCAACCTGGTGATCCTTGACCTGCGCATGCCCGGCATGGACGGCTTTGAGGTCTGCAAGCTCATCAAGGGCCAGGACGCCACCCGCCACACCGAAGTGATCGCCATGACGGCCTACCCGTCACCGGAGAATCAGGAGCGAATCGTCGGCTGCGGCGCGCGGACCTTGCTGCCCAAGCCCCTGGACATGGACCACCTGCTCTCGGAAGTCTCCGCGGCGGTCTAGGCCAATCAGACCACGCCGTTGTCGAGGCACCACTTGACGGAGCGGGCGATGCTCTCGTCGTAGCCCACCGTCGGCCGCCAACCCAGTTCCTTGCGGGCCTTGTCGGGGCTGAAGAAGCACTGCCGCCCGATCAGCCACACCGAGTAGCGCGTGACCAGCGGGGGCTTCTTTCGGCCGAACAGGTGCCCGAACAGCTCCATCAGGAACGCCGCTCGGTAGACGATCTTGTAAGGCACCTTCCGTTTGACGGGCTTGGCGCCGACGACAGCGGCGATCTTGTTGAAGTACTCGGCCTGGGTGATCTCCCCGTCGCAGGAGAGGTTGTAGCTTTCGCCCAGGGCGTTGGGGTTGGTGGCCGCCAGGATGCAGCCCTCGGCCTCGTTGCCGGCGTAGGTGAGGTTCAGGCGGTTGCTGCCGTCACCGATCAGTTTGGTCTTGCCCGCACGCAGCGCCCGGATCAGGCGCGGCAGTGATGCGCGATCGCGCTCGCCGAAGAGCCAACTCGGCTTGACCACCGTCACGGGTACATCGCCGCGCTGGTGGGCTTCCCAGACGAGCTTTTCAGCTTCGGCCTTGGCTCGGCTGTAGTAGCTCCACTTGTGCAGGCCCACGCCCAGGGGGGCCGACTCATCGATGACGAGCCCCTTCCCGTCCGGGTGGCCGTAAGCGGAGATGCTGGATACATGCAGGAACCGCTCGATGCCAGCAGCCTTGGCCGCATCCAGCATGTTGACGGTTCCATTGATGGTGACATTGACGAACCATTCCCACTTGCCCCAATCGCCCACTTGGGCGGCCGCGTGGTAAACGGTCTTGGCCCCGTCCATCGCGGCGGTCAGGCTGTCGCGGTCGGTCACGTCGCCCAGGACCTTCTCCACCCCGAGCGTATCCAGGAAGCTGGTGTCGCTGGTCGGGCGGATCAGGACGCGAACGGGCTGCCCCGCCGCACAAAGCTGCTCGACAATATGGCTGCCCAATAGGCCGGTTGCGCCGGTAACGAGGTTCATGGAGGCTCCTTGCTGTGGGCCGCCAAACGCCGGGGCCCTGAAAGTCGGTCCTTTATATGGACGCCCTCGGCCCCCGTCAACCCCCGTCCGTGGGGCCAAAATGGCCCGGTTTCGCCGGGCCAGGCGCCCGGCGTCGGCAACCACTCACGGGAGCGACGCTTACGAGGGCTAATTCCATAACACATGCCATAGCCATTGGTTGCGGAAGTCATCTTGTCCGACTTGGGCCCAATAAGTTTCTTGGATTCTCTTGACCACCCCCGGGGTCAGGCCTATAATTCCCGAAATCAATTTTCCGCGGACCGATCCCCGATGTTTGGGGCCGCGGCGAATACCCCAGAGAGTTCCGCGCCGTCATAAGAACGGAGTCCTAAACTCGTCGGCATCGCCCTAAAGGCCATCGACATGAAACGTCGATTCATATGTAGGCGGCCTTTGTCGTGCGGTGTCAAGGAGTGACTCGACGGCAGACCGGCTTGCGCCGGGGAACCGCTGGAGAGGAATTGATATGCTGAAGTGGCTAGTGAGAACCAACTCGGGTCGCCTGTCCGTTGTGGCGGGCCTGTTGTTGGTTGGCATCTTGGCCGTTCTTTATACGCCCCAAGAGACCACTGCCGGCCCGGTCGCGAAGAACCGCGCCGTGGTCGTCATGGGCAAGGCCGTCGCTGCGGAAGTCCCCGAAGAACAGGTCAACGAGGTCGAGTTGCTGGCCCAGACCGATCACATCGGGCTGCTGGAGATGTGCCTCGAGAACTTCCGCGGCAGCTACGGCGACTATACCTGCACCTTCATCAAGCAGGAACGCATCAACAACCACACCACCCCGCGGCAGATCGTCGACGTAGCCTTCCGGGCCGAGCCGTACAGCGTCTCCATGATGTGGCGCAACACCGAGAACGGCGAGCCCCTGACCATGCCCATGGGCGACCGCGCCCTGTACATCGAAGGCCAGTGGAACAACGAGATGCTCGTTCGGCCGACCAGCGGCTTCTTGCAGTTGCTGACCGGCGGCGTGGTCCGGCGCAAGCCCACCGACCCCGAGGTGATGAAGAACACGCTTCGGCCGATCAACACGTTCGGCTTCGAGCGATCGCTGGAAAACCTGCTGGAGGTCTACCGCCAAGCCCACGAAGCCGGCGACTTGACGACCAGTTTCGGAGGCTACGCGAAGGTCGCCGATCGCGAAACCATCGTTCTGAAGCGTGAGCTACCCGCCAAGGACGACTACCCGGCCGCGCTGACCGTAATCTACATCGACCTGGAATACCTCGTTCCGATCTGCGTGGAAGGCTTCGACTGGCAGGGCGAACGGTTCTGCACCTATCTGTTCCAGGACATTCAGTTCAACATGGACCTGACCGACGAGAGGTTCACGCCCGAAGCGATCGAGATGAACTCGCCGTGAGCGGGCGACACACGCTAACAACCCAGGGCGTCTGGTGAAAACCGGACGCCCTTTTTCGTTGCCCTCGTCGCGGCCGCGCTATCATGCCATATTGATTCGCCAGGCCGCTTGAAGCTTCCGGTGGGTTGGCCCATACTGGCCGCCTGGCCGCCTGGAGACACGCACATGGGTAAGCAGCAGGTGAGGGTGACATTCGAACCGTCGGGGCGAGCGATTCACGTCTTGCCCGGCACGACGATTCTGGAAGCGGCCGCCCAAGCCGGCCAGACCGTCGAGACCCCCTGTGGTGGCGGCGGCACGTGCGGGAAGTGTCGGGTCCAGGTCACCACCGGCGCCTGCGAGCCCACCGCCACCGACCAGCAACACTTCGACGGCGACGAAATCGCCGCCGGGTGGCGCCTGGCCTGCCAGACCGCTATCTGCGAGCAGTGTGTGATCCACGTGCCGGACTCGTCCCTGTTCGCCAGCCAGCACAACATTCTTACCGAAACCACCGGCGAAAAGGCCGAGGTCGTCCCCGCCGTTCGGAAGATCCATGTCCAACTGGCCCAGCCCACACTGCAGGATGACGCGGCGGACCTGTTTCGCCTGGAAAAGCAGATCGGCCCGGTCAAGACGTCCCTGGCCGTCATCCGCGACCTGACTAAGCATCTCCGGGAGGGCCGCTTTTCCGGGACGGCCGTCATTGCCGACCACCACTTGATCGGCTTCGAAGCCGGCGACACCACCGACCGCTGCTATGGGGTGGCCTTCGACGTGGGGACCACCACCGTGGTCGGATCATTGCTCGACCTGCGCAACGGCGATGAGTTGGCGCTCGCCTCGGCCATGAATCCGCAGGTCAGCTTCGGCGACGACGTGCTCAGCCGCATCAACTACACGAGTCAGGGCGACGTCAACCTCGAGCAACTCCGCCGGGCCATTACCCAGACGATCAGCCAACTGATCGACCACATGTGCGGCGAGGCGGGCATCGCCACGAGGGACATCTACGAACTGGCCTTTGCGGGCAACACCACCATGGAGCACCTGCTGTGCGGCATCGACGTAACGCCGCTCGGCCAAGTGCCCTTCACCCCCGCCCACGCCCGCGCGCTGATCTTGTCGGCCGAGGAGCTGGGTCTGGCGGTCCATCCCAACGCCACCGCCTACGTTTTCCCCGTGATCGGCGGGTTCGTCGGCGGCGATACGGTCGCCTGCATGCTAGCCACCCAGATGAAGGTCGACGACGGGCCCACGCTGCTGGTCGACATCGGCACCAACGGCGAGATCGTGCTGGCCCATAACGGGCAGATCCACGCCTCCAGCACCGCAGCCGGGCCGGCCTTCGAGGGCGCCCGAATCATGTGCGGCATGCGGGCCACCACCGGCGCCATCGCCAAGATCGTCCTCGACGGCGACGTTCGTTACAGCGTCATCGGCAACGTGCCCGCGGTGGGGTTGTGCGGATCGAGTCTGGTCGACCTGGCTAGCCATCTGCTATCAACCGGCATCATCGAATCCACCGGCCGACTCCTGCCGCCGGATGAATTGCCCTCCGATCTGCCCGACCCCTTGCGCAAGCGCATAACGGTCGACGACGATCAGCCGCGATTCCTGGTCGCCGACGACGATCCTAGCCAGCCGGTCGTGCTGACCCAGCGCGACGTGCGCGAGTTGCAGCTGGCGTGCGGGGCCATTCGCGCCGGCATCGCCATCCTGCTCAAGAACGCCGCCCTGGAGGCCAAGGACCTGGCCCGGGTGCTGCTGGCCGGCGGATTCGCCAGCTTCATCCGACGCTCTCACGCCCAGCGGATCGGCCTCCTGCCCGGCGACATCGACCACGAGAAGATCCAATATGTCGGCAACGCCTCCCTCAATGGCGCCCGCTGGGCCCTGCTATCGACCGAGGCCCGCCAACGCGCTGAGGGCTACGCCCGCCAGACCGAACACGTCGAGTTGAGTCAGGACATGGACTTCCAGATGCAGTTCGCCGACGCGATGATCTTCCCCGAAAGCTGAGCCTCTGTCGCCGTCGGCCCCGACCGTAATGGGAGTAATCAAGCCAACCCAACCGCAGATCGCCCGCCTGCAGCGGCAACTGCTGCGCTGGTGGCGAACGCACAAGCGAGACCTCCCCTGGCGTCGCGGCCGAACGCCCTACCGCGTCTGGGTGGCCGAGATGATGCTCCAGCAGACGCAGGTCGCGACCGTCGAGCCCTACTACCGGAGATGGCTCAAGGCCTTCCCCAGCTTCCGCGCCCTGGCGCGAGCGACTCAGGATCAGGTGCTCAAGTGCTGGGAAGGCCTGGGCTACTACAGCCGTGCCCGCAATATGCACGCCGCGGCCCAGCAGGTTGTCAAGCAGCGCAACGGTCGACTGCCGCCGAACGTCAATGAACTCCGCCGCCTGCCCGGCATCGGGCCGTATACAGCCGGGGCGATTGCGTCCATCGCGTTCGGCGCCGATGAGCCTGTGCTGGACGGCAACGTGATCCGCGTGCTGTGTCGCCTGTTCGCCATCCGCCGTGACCCGCGCCAGCAACAAACGCGCAAGGATCTCTGGGCTCTGGCCGGCACGTTGGTTCCCGCGGGCCGCGCCGGCGACTTCAACGAAGCCCTCATGGACCTCGGCGCCACCATTTGCACGCCGGCGGCCCCGACGTGCGACGCCTGCCCGCTAGCGGACACCTGCAAAGCCCTCGCCGCCGGCAGCCAGAACCGCCTGCCGCTCAAGACCAAGGCGGCGCCAGTCCCCCACCACGCCATTGCGGTCGGGGTGATCGTCAAGAACGGGCGCGTGTTGATCGACCGTCGCAAGAACGAAGGCCTGCTCGGCGGATTATGGGAGTTCCCGGGCGGGAAGATCGGCCGAGGCGAGTCGGCCATCGCAGCCGTCCGGCGTGAAGTCGCGGAAGAAGTCGGCATCGAGGTCATTCCAGACGACCAGCCCTTCGCCACGGTCCGCCACGCCTACAGCCACTTCCGCATCACCTTGCAGGCGTTCCTGTGTGGCCACGTGAAGGGACGCGCCCGCGCCATCGACTGCGCTGCCGTCAAGTGGGTCCCGATCGGTGAGCTAACGAGTTACGCCTTCCCCCGAGCCAATCAGAAGGTGCTGGCGGCTTTGCCGGACGCCCTGGCGGGCCGCTGAAGCGTCTCTACCGGTCCTTGGAGGCGGACCAACCGAAGCCGGTCGGCCCCTCCGCCGACTTGCCCGGCCCCGACGCCCAGCGAAGGTTCATGGGTGTGGTCTTATACGGCTCGAGGTCCACATGTCTTGTGCACCCGCCTGTGGCAGCCAACGCTGCAGCCAGTAACGTTAACCCAAGCCATCGCATAACAGTGATTATATCGGCCCGATCAGCCTGGCAGGAATAGCGCAGCAAACGGGGGCGATGGTCGTCACCATCGCCCCCGTGAGAATCTACACGTCAATCCGTTGGACTACTTCCGACGACGCCGGGCCAGCACGCCCAGGCCGCCAAGACCCACCAAGCTCATCGTGGCGGGCTCGGGAACCGGAACCAATTCCACCTGTTCCAGCGCCCAGTTCTGGTTGCCATTGTCAGCGCCCACGTAGTAGACCGCCATGCCCGTCACGTGCTGGCGGAGAGCGTCAACATCCACATTCTGCGGATTGATTGACCCACTCAGGGCATAGTAGCCGACTTTCTGACCGGCCGAGAAAACGATCTCGTCGTTGAGATACTTGGGCGCCCCGCCGATGTCGCCATTGAGATAGAACTTGATACGGATACTCTCAGGCGCGCCGGCGCCGGCGAAGGTGATCTTCAGCAGATCTTTATCCGCGCCAGACCAATCTTCGTCCCACGTGAAATCAAAGGCGCGTTCGCCATAACCGAACCAGAATCGCGGATCGCCGACCTTGGTGATGGCCGCTACACCGGACCCACCACTGTTAACGGCCAACGTGGCCGAATCGCCGGGATTGCCGTTGGTCTGCGGCTGCCAATCGAGCTGGCTGTACCGCTTCCCCTTGTACGTATTGGGGTTGGCCAAGCCGCTTTCCAGGTTCCAGGTGTTGATATCGGTGTCGGCAAGCGTAAGTGTAGTGCCGCCGGTCTCGAAATCATCAATCATCAGCGCCGAAGCGGGCGAAACACAGATTATCCCCAGCACGAGCGTCATCAGGATTGTCATACACTTCAACATGGTTCAGCCCTCCTAGGGACCGTTCTTAACCTTCTGACACCGCGGCGCCTCTCAAAGCCGCCGCAGCCGGGCATCCGGTCGGCACGGTCAGCGCGCCCGGCCGGGACCCGAGGCTAATCATTAGTAACATTGGTAGTTGGTCGACAAACTCTCCGCTCGGATGCGAACGGTCCGGCCGTCAGTGGCCTCCTGCATACTCCCGCTGCAATCGGTGGTTGGTCATGTGGAGCTTGACACGAAAAGAGCCGGTTTGGGCCGATCGCGAACTCTTCGGACAGTCCCGGGCCCTTCGGGATCTGCCACAGCGAATTCGCATTCGACCGGCTCGGGCGTAGGTGCGCTGGGCCTCCGTAAGCACACCCGGCCTCCGTTGTCGAAGCCGTCACACGCCAGCCGCTGTCACAGCAGCCGACGGTCGGCACGTTCCCGCACGCCGGCCGGCCGAGCGTTTGTGGCCTTGCAGAGCCGCACATCCTGTGCCGCCTGCTCCACAAACACGCGAACCGTCCCGCGCTTCCGGGCTTCGCGCCTGTATTCTGTTCGGCAGAAACATAGGATTCACGCCACTGGCCGGACAAATCAGACCGGACTTTTTCCCCCGAATTCCCACCGCGCATGAAGAAGGGCGACCCGTCCCGGGTCGCCCTTGGAGGTCATTCCGTCACAGCAAGTTAACGACGTCGCCGACGGACCAGCGCTAGCGCGCCCAGCCCCAGCAAGCCCAGTGTCGCCGGCTCGGGAACCGGGACCAGCTCCACCTGTTCCAGCGCCCAATTCAGGCTGCCGTCGTTAGCGCCCACGTAGTAGACCGCCATGCCCGTCACGTGCTGGCGGAGAGCGTCAACATCCACATTCTGCGGATTGATTGACCCACTCAGGGCATAGTAGCCGACTTTCTGACCGGCCGAGAAAACGATCTCGTCGTTGAGATACTTGGGCGCCCCGCCGATGTCGCCATTGAGATAGAACTTGATACGGATACTCTCAGGCGCGCCGGCGCCGGCGAAGGTGATCTTCAGCAGATCTTTATCCGCGCCAGACCAATCTTCGTCCCACGTGAAATCAAAGGCGCGTTCGCCATAACCGAACCAGAATCGCGGATCGCCGACCTTGGTGATGGCCGCTACACCGGACCCACCACTGTTAACGGCCAACGTGGCCGAATCGCCGGGATTGCCGTTGGTCTGCGGCTGCCAATCGAGCTGGCTGTACCGCTTCCCCTTGTACGTATTGGGGTTGGCCAAGCCGCTTTCCAGGTTCCAGGTGTTGATATCGGTGTCGGCAAGCGTAAGTGTAGTGCCGCCGGTCTCGAAATCATCAATCATCAGCGCCGAAGCGGGCGAAACACAGATTATCCCCAGCACGAGCGTCATCAGGATTGTCATACACTTCAACATGGTTCAGCCCTCCTCAGGACCGTTGGGTATGTTGACGCCATGGGCGAGAAGGGAATCGACCGGCCGATGAGGGGGCGCGATTCGCCTTCCCTAACAAAGGCATCAGAGGAACTAATGACATCGTCGGCGTACCAATGCCAACGCACCAAGCGCAAGCCGGCTCAAAGAAGCCGGTTCCGGCACTCCTTCGTAAATAATGACCTTGCCGGATACGCCGTCACCGGCGCCAACCAGCAGGTCCAAGTAGCCATCCTCGTTCCAGTCGCACACGTAGGGCCGCGACCGGACCTTGACATCTCCGACCAGATCGATGTTGATCGGCACGCCCACGGACGTGCACATCTCGTACCCGGAGAAGGTTGGAGCCGTGTCCAAACCGGTGTTGGAGTAGAGATACAGCTCGCCGGCGGTATTGCCCAGGATCAGGTCCTTCTTGCCGTCGAGGTCCATGTCCATCACGCTGGGAGCGCTTCGGCCGGTCTGCAGCGGCGGGCCCGGCACGTAGATGGCGCTGCCGCCATCCTCGGCGTAGAAGTAGGCGTTCCAATCGGGGCTGCCCAGGGCGCCCTCATTGAGGTAGACGCGCACGCGTCCCCCTTGGTCGCCATAGACTAGGTCCCATAGGCCGTCGCTGTCCCAGTCCACCACGTCAAGAATCGCCCGCGAGCCAATGTCCATATCCACCTTCGAGCCGGCCGGGCCGGCTTGGACGATCGTGCCGGCGGCAAAGGACGGAGCAGCGTCGGTATTGGTATTCAGGAATAGCGTCGTTCGACCGTCGGCCATGGAGACCAACAAGTCCTTCCGACTATCGTTGTTCCAGTCGACGAGTCGCGGCCCGGCGGTCACACAGCCCAGTGAGATGACGTTCAGGTCAGTCCCGGCGGCCTGAGCGTAAGACCAACTGGAGAAGCTGGGAGTACCCACCACCCCCTCATTGAGATAGACGCGAACGTAGCCATAAGAGCCGGTCTGATCGGCGACGCCGTCCCCGACGATCAGGTCTTTCAGGCCGTCGTTGTTCCAATCTTCAAAGATCGGATGGGAATATCGCCCTACCACAAGATCCGAGCCACCGGCCTGGACGAACTGCTGCGGACCAAAGTCCATCGCCAAAGCGACATGCGTCGTGCAAAGAACTGCAACAAGCGTGCTGACAGTGATTAACATCCCCTTCATGTTTCATTCTCCTTGCGATAGGCCAGAGCAAATGCCGGGCAAATCGCGCAGTAACTTATAACCCTCTCATGGATTACGTGAACAACTGCGGCGTGCTCTCTCTCTCCCCTCACCCTATTATAGGGCGATCACCCCATATACCAAACGGCCTGGATAATTCAGGCTCTTCGTCCCTTTCCGCGCGTAAGAACGCGGCAGCCCGGATGGACTGCCGCGTTGATAGATGCGTCGTTGCTGGGTCGAACGGCTTAGCTGTCGTAGTACAGGTTGAATTCGAACGGATGCGGCCGCAGTTTCAGGGGGTCGATTTCGTTGTCGCGCTTCCAGTTGATATAGGCCTCGATCAGGTCTTCGGTAAAGACGCCGCCGGCCATCAGGAACTGGTGATCGGCATCGAGGGCTTCGATCGCCTCTTCCAGCGAGCCCGGCGTCTTGGAGAACGTGGCCAGATCTTCGCTCGTCATCTCGTAGATGTCGCAGTCCAACGGATCGCCCGGATCGATCTTGTTCTCGATGCCGTCCAGCACCGCCATCAACATCGCGCTCCAAGCGAGGTATCCGTTGGCGGTCGGGTCCGGGCAGCGGAACTCCAGGCGCTTGGCCTTGGGGCTGTCCGAGTACATCGGAATCCGCACGCCGGCCGACCGGTTCCGCGCCGAATAGACCAGGTTCACCGGCGCCTCAAAGCCCGGCACGAGGCGGCGGTAGGAGTTGCTCGTCGGCGCCGCGAAGGCCAACACCGCCGGGGCGTGCTTCAGCATGCCGCCCAGAGCGAACATGGCCATCTCCGACAGACCCGCGTACTTGTCGCCGGCAAACAGCGTCTCGCCGTCCTTCCAGAGCGACAGGTGGCTGTGCATGCCCGATCCGTTGTCTTCAAAGATCGGCTTGGGCATGAAGGTGACGGTCTTACCGTAACGCTTGGCCACGTTGCGGATGATGTATTTGTACCACATGAACTGATCGCCCATGTCCCGTAGGGGCGAGAACTTCATGTCGATCTCGCTCTGGCCGGCTGTGGCGACCTCGTGGTGGTGGGCTTCGACGACGATACCCACGTCTCGCATCATCCGGCTCATCTCGCCGCGCAGGTCGTGGTAGGTATCCGACGGGCTGACCGGGAAGTACCCTCCCTTAAAGCCCGGCTTGTAGCCCAAGTTCGGCTCTTCGAACCGGGCGGTATTCCAGGCGCCCTCGACCGAGTCGATCTTGTACATGCCCGTGTGCTGAGTCTGCTCGTATCGGACCTCGTCGAAGATGAAGAACTCCGGCTCGGGGCCGATGAAGCAGGTGTCGGC
>CAYRZU010000021.1:33750-44260 GCA_964428895.1 uncultured Planctomycetaceae bacterium | reverse complement strand
TTTGGTTCTCTTGTTTTTTGTTTCCCTGGTCTTACCCCCGGGGGGGGGGTACCGGGGCCCCCCCGCGCTTCCTTCTTCATGCTCCTTCCCCATGAGCCCCCACGAACCCGAACACATTCCGCAGCTTCGCATGATGCGGCCCAACTTGCGAGACTTGCCGCCGCTGGACCTGCCGGCTGGCTATGCGTTGCGCCACTTTCGGCCTGGCGACGAACCCGGCGTCACCGAGACGTTCATCGAAGCGTTCAACGAGCCATCGATGCACGCCAGTTGGGCCATCATCAACAACAATGGCTTTCAGCCCCAACGGTCCTTTCTGATTGAGCATGATGGCCAGATCGTTTCGTCGGCCTCGATGCTGTATGACCCCGACCTGCCGGACGCTCACCGGACGGGCACGGCCTTTCTGCACTGGGTGGCCGCTCGGCCCGGCCACGCGGGCAAGCGAATCGGCTACTGGACCTGCTTGGCTGTTCTGCATCGAATGCTCTGGGAGGGGTACGTCCGAGCGGGCCTGGGAACCGATCTCGGCCGCTACGCCGCCATCAAGACTTATCTGAACCTCGGGTTTATTCCTCAATTGGTGGCTGAACGCCAACGCCAGGACTGGCGCGATGTCTTCAACGAAATGGAGACGCCGGAACTGGCCGACCGATTCGCCCAACAACTGGCCGGCCCGATCTACCCGTACTAGCCGACCGCCCCACCGACACCCGCGCATAGAACAGGCGACGGTCCATCACGGGCCGTCGCCTGTCTTATTGCTGTCGATACTGCTCTAACCGTTCTTCCGTCGGCGATGGGCCAATACGCCCGAGGCGCCCAACGCCAACGCCGCCAGCGTCGCCGGTTCCGGCACGCCTGACGCCGAGAGGCCGAAGCTGCCT
Organism: uncultured Planctomycetaceae bacterium; assembly: GCA_964428895.1. Lineage (GTDB taxonomy): Bacteria > Planctomycetota > Phycisphaerae > SM23-33 > SM23-33 > HyVt-337. The sequence goes on along the minus strand of CAYRZU010000021.1, from coordinate 43,373 downwards.
TTGAGAATCTGCAGGTCAGTGGCATTGACGACCGTATCGCAGTTGGCGTTGCCGGCGGCATAGCCAACTCCGGACAAGCCGAAACTGCCCTTCATGATCTGAAGGTCGGTCGCGTTGACCACGCCATCCAGATTGAAGTCGCCACGATAGGAGCCTGTCCCGTCCGGCGTACCGTCGTCGTCCGTGTCATACTCCACGAGAGTCTCGACGAGATAGATCATGTCGTCTTCATCAACAACGCCGCTGCCGTCCAGATCGTAGGTGCCCACGTCGCCGCCCATGTTTGCGCACAGGATGTCGATGTCATCAGCATCGATATCGCCGTCGCCGTCGAAGTCGCCATCCGGCGCCGGCGGATCGTACGTCAGCGGGGCCGGGGTATCGGAGGCAGTCTCATACGCCCACCCATAAATGCTCATGCCGTAGGGCCGATACCCAAAGCCCACTTCTACCCAGCCGTAGTGGCGACCTTCAACGTCGTCGAAGTAGAATCCGACAAAGCCCGTTCCGCCGAAGCCCTTTCGGCTTCCCCAGGCCGAACTGCCGCCCCAGCCCGGCGAGCTGCTGACGCCGCCGTTGCCGTACATCACGACGCCCACGCCCGGGTCGGTCTGGTAATTCAGTGAGTTGTCGACTTCCGTCGCCAGACCTTCCAGACCCAAGTCCGGATCGTTGGTATGGTAGGTCTCGTAGAGGTCGTTGACATCCTCGCTGCCGCCAACGAGGTTCCCGGCCACGCCGCCATTGCCCGAATAGGCAAACAGGCCGTCATAGCCCTTCATCCCACTGCCGGTTTCCCCAAGAAAGTCGTGATGCTCGAACCAGATTGACCCGTCAATCTTGTCGGCTTCCTCAATTGGCGTCGTCACACCATTCTCATCGTAGAAGGTGTAACCAACGCCGTCATGAGTAGACAGCTTGTAGCTGCCATCCATGTACAAAACCGCTAGGTCATGGTCCCACACGCTGTAGTTGTCTTCCACGTTCGCGCCCAAGGGGGACGAACGATGGTCGAAGACCTGCAGCGCGCCCTGGGCCGACGTTGCCGTCACGGCTACGCCAGCCGCTATCGAATAGGCCGCCAACTTTCGTGGCAAGGATGTGCTTCTCATGGCTCTCTCCTTATCTGGGGGGGGGTCCAGGAATCGCCCCTCCGGACTATCCCACGCATTCTACCACGGGTCTGGCCGTCTCGGGCCAGGGAAATCATCCCCGGCCGATCTACAGCAAGGACTCAACCTTCTCCCGTAGGACACTCAGATCGACGGGCTTTTCCAGGAAGTCCGCCACCGGCAGCCAGATGTCGTCGATATCCCGCGCGCTGAACCCCAACGGCCCTTTGGCGTTGATGGCCGTAACCATCAACAGCGGAATGTCCTTCAACTCCTCGTGCTCGGCCTTCATTTCTCGGGCCAGGCTGAACCCCGTGGACGGATCTTCCGGAAACATCACGTCCAGAATCACCAGGTCAGGCCGACGCGTCCGCATATTACTGACCGCGCTGGCGGGATCGGGTTCGATCGCGACCTCGTGGGAGCCTTCGGCCAGGGCCGTCGCCGCCGCTTTCGCGAAATCAACGTCGTCGTCGATAATGAGGATGTACGCCATGGTCAGTCTCCTCTGAGCCCCTCGTCGAGCATCGCTCCGACGCGGCCAAACATCAAGTGAAACGTGGTGCCGCTGCCGGGCTGTGATTCCACGCGCAAACGGATCTGGTGGCTTTGAGCGACTTGTCGCACAATGGCCAAGCCAAGTCCGGAGGATTCCCTATTGTGCTGGGCGGCGCGGCTGGTGCGAAAATGCTCGTCGAAAATGTGGTGCAGCTTGGCGGCATCAATCCCGATCCCCTCGTCGGCAATTCGAACGACGGCGCCGTTGTCCTCGGCTCGGCAGGTCACTCGCACACACCCCCCTTCGAGGGAATAGATCACGGCGTTGGCTACCAGGTTGCCCAGCATCATCTTAAGATGATCTTCCACGCCCGACACCATCGCCGGCTGCAGGTCGCTTTGAATCGTCACGCCCCGCTTCGTCGCGCGTGATTCACTCCGGGCAATCGCCCATTGCAGCAGGTGCACCAGATCCAGTTCAGCCCGATCGGGCATGCCCTGACTCGTTGACGTCAAGTTGGCCAGTTGGAGCATCTCTTGAATCTCGCTGGTCAGTCTCTGACAACGAGCGGTAATTCGCCGGAGGACCTCCATGGCCTGGGCGGGCAGCTCGCCACAGTAGCCGTCGCTAAGCAACTGCGCGTTGGCGTGAATGGCCGCGAACGGCGCCTTTAGTTCATGGGTCGTTACCAGCATGTGTCGTCGGCGTTCGTCCAGAGATGCCAACAGCCGCTTATTGGTCTCAGCCAATTGCAGGTCTCGTCGCCGGACCAGCGTCGAGAGCTTCGAGATCAGGTACCACACCACCAGCCAGATCGCCACGGCTGACCCCACTGTCACGAACCAACCCTCCCCCGATGCCACTGGCGAGCCGTCCAGGACGCCTTCGGTGAACATGCCTCCGGAAGGGACCACGCCCCGCCATTCCAGCAATGTGCATGCGCCATAGAGCACGCCGGCCAAGAGCGTTACGAGCAAGCTCTCGCGGCGAGGTAGGAACACGCACGCCAAGGCGATGTGGAACAGATAGGTAAAGGCCACGTACGTTTGTGTGCTGCCAACGAAGTGAATGACCGCCGTCAGGACAACCAAGTCCACCACGATCTGACCCCATAGATTCGCCTTGGCCGTGCGAGCTCGTAGGTCGCGCCGAACCGCTCGCGCGTGAGTCAGGAACACCACGTTGCTCAGCAGCAACACCGCCGCCACCGCGAACGGCCACAGGCCAGGCACGCGCAAACCCACCTTCGACATCAATCGATCGGACATCCCCGCCACGCCGAACGCCGCCAACGTGCCAATCACCAGCCACCGCAGCCGGCAGAACCATCCGGCGTTGCGGACCAGCAGCGGGGCCGGAAGCGCCTGGACATGACGGGCAGGGCCCACGGGCCGGGCCTCCGGCGCCCGTGCCGACTCATCGAGAAGCGGCAAGACGAAGCTCGCCGCCGGAGTTGGGCCTCCATCCGTCACTAGAAGTAGTCCATCGCTCGGATCTTCTTCAACTCAATCTCGTCCCGCTGTTCAGACCGCAGCAGGCTCTCGAACAGATCGTAGACCTCCGGCTCGACATCCTGCTGAAGCACCTGCCGATACAGGTTCATCAGGCACTCGTCCAACACCATGGCCACGTCGAGGACCTGACTGGCCGTTGCGTCGGGCGGAAGGTCCAGCCCGTCGAAGCATTTGCAGTCCGCCGCCTGAGGCTGATACCGAAGCGGCGAGGCGCTGATGTGCTCGACCCGATCCGCCGCCAGTTTGGCCAGTTCCTCGTGCATGCGCACGCGATGGCGGCTCATGTAGTCTGTCAGCATCCGCACCCCTTCCCGCGACGTGTGCTCGGCCAAGTCGGCGTAGTAGTCCGCCAACATCTGCTCAAAACGCTCCGCCTGTTTGAGCACATCTGCAATGGTCGTTACGGCCATGGCACAGACTCCTAGAACTTGTCGTAGAAGATATCGTCGGGCTTGATGCCCTTGTCCTCAAGCACGCGCGTAACCGCCTCGATCATCGGCGGCGGGCCGCACAGGAAGGCCTGTCGCTTCACGTCAGCTTCCAGGAACTTGTCCACCGACAGGTGAATGAAGCCCGACTCGCCATCCCACTGCTCGCCCTCAGCCACCGGATCGGACAGCGCGTAGACCACCTTGAAGTTCGGGTGCTTCTCCGCCAGGGCGCGGAACTCTTCCAGATAGAACACGTCGGCCGTGGTCCGACAGCCAAAGAACAGCCAGCACGATCGGCCCGGCCACTGGTCGTACAACGAGAAGATGATGTTCTTCATCGGGGCCATGCCGCACCCGCCACCGACACAGATAATCTCGGTGTCGGGATCTTCATTGAGGCGGAACTCCCCGTAAGGTCCGGTGAAAACAACAGGGTCGCCCACTTCCAAGCCGTGCAAGTAGGTCGAACCGATGCCGTCCGGGACGATCCGCACGTCCAGCTCCACCACGTTCCTTTCGTAGCTGGCGGAACTGATCGAGTAAGCCCGGAAGACAGGCCCTTCCGACGAGGGCGCCTGAATCTGAACGTACTGCCCCGGGCGGTGAGAAATCTCAGCCGGCTCGATCAGATCGAACCGGATTTCCTTGATGTCGTGGGTGACCGACCGGGTCGAGCCCACCGTTCCGCTGAAAAGCTTAACGTTGAGCAGGTCCTCGGGAATCTTGACCTTGACGGCCTCGCGGATTTTGACCTGACAGGCCAGGCGAACGTTGCTCTTCAGCTCCGCGCGGGTCATGAACGGCGTCTCCGTCGGAAGGATCGGGCCGCCGCCTTCGAGGACCGTAATCTTGCAGTGGCCGCACGAACCCCGCCCGCCGCACGCGGAGGGGATGAATATCTTCGATTCGATCAACCCCGACAGCAGGCTCTGGCCGCCTTCGACTTCGAGCGTCCGCTCGCCGGCGTTGACGTCGATCTCACAGATGCCGTAGTTGACCAGCAGCTTCTCGGCCATCGAGAGCACCGCCGCCAACCCGACCAGCAACCCGCCAAACACCGCTATGGCTAAAACGTAGATCATGATTCGCTACTGAATATTCACCATGCCCGCGAAGCCCATGAACACCATCGCCATGACGCCGGTAATTACCATGACAATAGCCACGCCGCGGAACGGCCGCGGGATGTTGCTGTAACCCATCTTCTGCCGCAGGCCCGCCATCAGCACAATCGCCAGCGTCCAGCCAAGCCCGCCGCCAAAGCCGAACCCCACCGACTGCAGGAAGTTGTAGTCCCGGATGATCATGAACAGCGAGGCGCCTAGGATCGCGCAGTTGACCGTGATCAGCGGCAGGAAGATGCCCAGCGCGTGGTAGAGCCTGGGGCTAAATCGTTCCACGAACATTTCTACGAATTGCACGAACGCCGCGATCACCGCAATGAACACGATGAACTGCAAGTGCACCAATTCTAGCGGCACGAGCAGCCCGTGATAGACCGCGAAATTGATGGCCGTAGTGGCCGTCATCACAAAGATCACCGCCGCGCCCAATCCCAACGCCGTGCTGACCTGCGTGGAACAAGCCAGGAACGAACACATGCCCAGGAAGTTCGCCAGCAGGATGTTGCTGGTGAAAATCGCGGCAATGATGATGACCAACGGGGACAGATCGCTCATGACGCGCCCTCCTTGCCATCGGAGTCATTGGTGTCGTTAATGGCGTTGAAGATCGCTATCAGGAACCCCAGCGCCACGAATGCCCCCGGCGCTAGGACCATCAGTTGGCTGGGCGTATACCACGCAGGCAAGGTCACCGGGGCGCCCATCGGCGTGTCCGCTCCCCAGCGCAGCAGTGAAATCACGGCGGCCACGGACAAACACACGACAACCAGCACGAACATGGGCAAGTAGCCGAACCGCATGGCCAATAGGCCCAGGACAACGACGATGAGGACCACCGCTAGGATCAGAAACACCGGAGATATCAAGGAGGATGTTGCCACAGACACCCAGCTCAGGGCCTTGATGATCACGCCCATCGCGGGCACGCTGCCGGTCCCCAGCAGTTCGCGGACGAACCCGATGATGCCCAGCACCGCCGTGTAGCCCAGCCCGTTGGCCATACCGTCCACCATCGACACGATCGGCGGATTCTGCAGCGCGAACGCCTCGGCCCGGCCCATCACGATGCAGTTGGTGATGATCAGGCCCACGTAAGGCCCGAGCTGCTTGGACATGTCCCAGTAGTAAGCCTTGAGCATCTGGTCGAAGACAATCACGAACGTGGCGATAATGGCCACTTCCGCGATCATCCGAATCCGCCGCGGCGTGATATTCCGCAGCAGCGAGACGAACAGGTTCGAGCCCACGCATACGAAGATCAACGCCAGTCCCATCACCAAGGAGTTTTCAAAGCGGTTGGTCACCGCCAACGCCGAGCAGACGCCCAGCACCTGAATGGCCACGGGGTTGGCCGTCCACACGCCATCGGCCATGGTGCGCTTGCCCTTGCCTCCGCAAAGGCCACTGCTGCAAGGCCCACACGTTGCCGGTTGACTACTCGACATCCGTTGCGTCCTCCTCAACCATCACCGCAATCAACTCATTGAGCATGGCTTCAACCTTGTCGCACGTCATGGTCGCCCCGGAGATGGCGTCGACCTCGTTGTCGGCATCGGCGCCGTCGCGGACAATCCGGATGCCGGTGTCCGTGTCGGTCGCCACGAGCTTGCCCTGGAACTGGTCCTGGAACCAATCGGCCGATATCTCGCCGCCCAGACCGGGCGTTTCTTCCTGTTTGTAGAACGAAATGCCGTAGATCGTCCGGAGATCGTTCTTGAGGCACAGCAAGCCCTCGACCGGGGCCCACAGGCCTTGACCCTTGAACCGCACCGCCCAGAGCGTCCCGGCCTGCGGATGGTCGTAGACGTAATAGGCCAACGACCCGCGTGTCTCCGTGCGAACGTTCTCGGCAAACAGCGCCAGCAGTTCGTCGGCGGAGGCCTTCCTGTCGAACGGCACGTCCAACACCGTCAGCATGTTGCGAGTTTCCTCGGCCAAGGCGTTGGCGGCTCGTCTCTCGGCCGTGAAGCGGTCCACCGCCGTCAGGGCCGTTGCACAGACCACCGCCAGCACCGCCGCATAGACCAGCGTGTAGAGATTACCCTTCACGTGACAGCCTCCTGACGTGCAGCGATATGAAGACTTCGTCCAGCACCGGTGCGAACACGTTGCCCAGCAGAATGGCGAACATCACGCCCTCGACATAGCCGGTGTAGTGGCGAATCAGCGCCGTCGCCACGCCGATTAGCAGGCCGTAGACCCACTTGCCGCCCGAGGTCATCGGGCTGGTCACCGGATCGGTGGCCATAAAGAACGCTCCGAACAACAGCCCGCCCGACAACAGGTGCCACACCGTATCGTGCGCCACCTGCCCGTCTCCGCGGACAATGAAGACCGTCATCAACGCAAAGCTCGCCAGCGTAGCCGCCACGGTCCGCCAGTTGGCCACCCCGATCGCCACGAGCAGCACGCCGCCCAGGATCAGGGCCAAAGCCGACGTTTCGCCCGCACTGCCGGTGACGTTGCCCAGCAGCAAGTCGGGCAAGGATGCCCACTGACCGTTCTTGGCCGCGGCCAGAGGCGTCGCTTCGGTGACCACGTCGGACGCCCACTCCGTGGCGCGCCCGAACAAGCCGCTGCCGGGCTCGAGCCAATCGCTGGACATGGCCTTGGGGTAACTCAGCGCCAGGAAGCACCGCCCCACCAACGCGGGGTTGAACAGGTTTCGGCCCGTGCCGCCGAACAACTCCTTGCCCACCAGCACGCCGAACGCCACCCCCACCCCCACCATCCACAGCGGCAGGGCCGGCGGCAGGACCAGCGGGAACAGCAGCCCGGTGACCAGGAAGCCTTCATTGATTTCCTCCTTGCGGACGACCGCAAAGAGCACTTCGACGGCCCCGCCAACGGCGTAGGAGACCACGATCATCGCCAGCACCCGCAGGCCGAAGAAGTAGATCGACGCCAACAGGCACGGCACCATCGCCACGATCACCATGGACATGTACCGCTTCACGTCCAAGGCGTCGCGAACGTGCGGCGAGGTAACGGTTCGCTCCAGCGGCGCGAATAGAAACGCGTCCATCGCGTCGAAGACGGGCTTGAAGGCGTGGAAGTGCCCGCCCTCTTCGAACATCGGCCGGGCCCTATTCAGGAGGTTCTCCACCCACTTCATGCCTCAGCCTCCTGTTCGGCCAGCCGCTCGCGCTCGATTTCAGCACTGGCGGCGATGAACTGATCTCGCAGATCGATCTTCGACGGGCACACGTAGGAACACAATCCGCACTCGATACACAGGTCCACCCGCAGCCGCTGAGCCCCATCCAGGTCGTCCTGATAGAGCAGCTTGTGAATCGCATTGGGCATAATCTCGGCGGGACAGACCTTCACGCAATGGCCGCACGCCACGCATGGCCGCAGTTCCCCCCGCAAGGCGGTGGTGGGCTCTTCCAGGAATCGGCCGCGAATCGCGCTGACGAAGCACTTGCTGTAAGACCGTCGGGACCAGCCCGGCCTCACGAAGCTGAGCATCTCGCGACGGGTCTGCTCGGCCAGGACCGTCAGGCCCGTGCATTCGATGTCCAGGCCGACGTGGTCGTCGCTGAGTTGGCGCCCGGTCAGAATGCCGCCTTCGATCACACGAACGTCCTCTCCGGTCGTTCGCCCAGCCAGGATATCCTTGATTGGATAGCCCGGCATGGCCTTGAGGTGGATGGGCTTCTCAGCGGCCGGCCCGCCCACGGTGAGAATCTGCACGTTACAGGGCTTGTTCAAGGTCAAGGCCCGATCCGCCGCCAAAATGCCGCCGGTCGGCACGGCCCAGACGGGCTTGTCAGGCGTGGGCTTAAGGCCCAGGCGACGACTCAGCAGCGACAGGTTGTCGAACGGATACCGCAGCGGCACTTCGACCAGCTTGGCCCAAGCGTAACCGCGGATCGTCTGGCGGACCTCGGCGGCCAGCGGCGAACGGATGTCGGGCATGAGCAGATAGATGGGCTCGTATTCCAGGAGCGTCTGCAGATGCTCCAGCCCGCGGGTAAAAGCAACCAGCCGCTTACGAAGCTGCACGTCGCCGCGAGCCTGGAACGGCTCGAGGTGCAGTGTGGAGACAATCACGCCGGTCGGCATACCGAAGGGGTCCACCACGCGCCCGGTGTGAACGTCGGAGAAGAACTGCCACGCTCCCAGGTTCAGCAGTTTGTATCGCTTGATGCCGATGGATCCGCCGTCGCCTGCAATATGGGTGGCCTCATCCAGCGGACACGGCTCCTCATCGTCCGGATGCAGATCGGTCAGCGTGATGTGGCCGGCGGGCCGACCCAGCCGAACCGTGCCGCCGCGCGGCGCCAACAGCGGAACGCCGTAGTGATCGTTGTCCTTGGCCAGAACCGCCCCGGTCCGGACCTCCTGCCCGTCGGCTACACAGACCTCAGCGAAATCGAACCGCCGGCTGTGCAGAGGCAGGTGCAGGACATCGGGGTCGGGTAGAATCTCCACCTTCGCCGAAGGCCTGCCCTTGATGAATACGTCGTAGCCGCCTCGGAACCTCATGCCTTCAACTCCACCGATAGGGCCAGATGCCGGTACAACACCGGCTGAAGATCTTCAAGTAGGAATGTCCGCAAGCCTTTGTGGGCCTCCGGAAAGTCAACCAGCAGTTCCCCGGACGAGTTGCACAAATGGCCGATCTGGTCGGCTGTCACCCGCGCCCCCTGCTCACCGCTCAGGGCCAGGGTGAACTTCTCACGCTGCTCGTCGGTGCCCAGGGTCTTGCCGGCCGCAGCGTCGTCGCCGATCACGTCCAGCAGATCGTCGGCCAACTGATAGGCCGTGCCGATCCGGTAGCCCACTTCCTCCAACGCCGCGGTCAGGGCCGTGTCGTCGCCGCCGCAACACATCGCCGCGAACGCGAACAACGCCCCGGTCTTGCCGCGAGCCAGTCGCAGCGAGGTCGCCTCATCCGGACGTCGGCCACGCCAGCGGAGTTCCTGCTCGGCCTCGGC
>CAYRZU010000021.1:217-33650 GCA_964428895.1 uncultured Planctomycetaceae bacterium | reverse complement strand
AGGTCGCCTCATCCGGACGTCGGCCACGCCAGCGGAGTTCCTGCTCGGCCTCGGCGGCAACGACCTCCTGGACCTTCGCCACGTAGGCGGGCAGGAATCTCCCCGCCTCGGCCGCCATGACCAGGTTGATGGCCTCGCACAGCAGTAGGTCGCCGATCAGAATCGCGCCGGAGGGACCGGCCGACTGCCACAGCGTGGGCATCGACCGGCGAATCAGCGCGTTGTCGACCACATCGTCATGACAGAGGCTGGCGGTGTGGGCCAGTTCCGTCGCGGCACAGACAGCGTGCAGTGTGCCTGGCTCGATCCCGGGGGCCCCACTCTCGACCATCCTGGCGGCCAGGCGAGTCCGGAGCATCTTGCCGGGCTGGAGGCCCTCGGCGTGGTCGGCCAGCCCGGCCGCCATTGACTCAAGGCGCGCTTCAGCCACCGACCGCACACCCGCGATCACATCGTCGGCTTGTCTGTTGCTCACGTCTGTCATCGCCTTCCTATGGCGCCGACTCTCGTGGACGCAATCAGCGGCGCCCGGTCACGCCACTGCGTCGCAAACGAAGAATGGAGGCCCATTGTATGCACAGAAATGACACAATTGCAACCCTTGTTGTACTACTTTAACTCTTGGCCGATCAGATAACTACGTACCCGCAAATGACCTGGAGTCACAGGGAAAACTTCTCGCTGTGAATCCGGCCACGCGGAAAGCCCAAGCCCTTCAGTGCCCTTTCCCCAACCTGCATCATGCCCCTTGGCCCGCACAGAAAGGCGTGGGTACGGGGATCAACGGCAGGCAGAAGACGCTGCAACATCGGTTGGTCGATGTGGCCGGGGAGATGAAGAAGATGGCCCAGATCGATGCGCGAATCTCCTTCTTGAAAATGGTCACTCGTCCTTTCCGTGACGCCAGAGATCGACGTGAAGCGGCCCCAACCACCGGCCGCTCTTCTCCGCTCATCATAGCACGGGCCTCGGCGCTCTCAACACAAACGCCCGCTGCCCAAAAAGGCGGAAAACTTGGCCTTGTTTTGTGTGGCGAAACTCGTTAGGGATGGCCGAATCGTTCGATATGTAGCGATCTAGTGCCGCGCTGTTCGCGTGAATCACGAGCGGCGGCTGTTCCAACCACGACGACCGTGAATGGAGTCACCATGATGCGAAGAAACGGACTTCTCGTCCTTGTCGTCACCGCAACCATGCTGACGGGCTCGGCCCTGGCCGGAGACCAGACCCAACTGCCCACCACGCAGCCGGCGGAGACCCTATCGGAGATGGGCCCGACCACGCAGCCGGCCGATACGCCCCTCAAGACCGAACTGGCCAAGCCCCCCGCCTTTAAGGTCCTGCGGTTCGATGAGGATTACTCCGTCCTGGACGATCAGCCGCGTGAGAGCTGGCTGGACCTGTTCAAGTACATGCCCATCGGCGATCCCAACCTTCGCCTGACCGTGGGCGGCCAGGCGCGCGTCCGCTACGAATACAAACACAACGAGGTGTTCGGCTCGGGCTCGCCCCAGTCGGACAGCTACCTGCTGACGCGGTTCCGTGTGCACGGCGACTTGAACTACATGGACATCATTCGTCTGTTCGTGGAAGGCAAGTTCGCCCAGGCCCCCGGCCGCGACCGTCCCGGGCCGCTGATCTTCAGGGACAACGCCGACCTCCAGAACGCATTCGTCGACATCACGCCATGGCGGCACGACGGCAATAAGCTCACCTTCCGCGTGGGTCGCCAGGAACTCCTATACGGCCGCCAACGCCTGATCAGTAGCTTCGTCTGGGCCAACGTGATGCGGACCTTCGACGGAGCCAAGGCCATGTTGACGTTGACCGACGGCCAAGGCGGCAAGTGGCAGATTGACGGCTGGTGGGCCCGGCTGGTCCGCATTCGAGAGACCCGCTTCAATCCGCCCGATTCCCGCACGCAGTTCTACGGCATGTATGCCGCCTACACCGGCGCGACCAAGTGGGGGTATGACCTCTACGCCCTCGGGGTCGAACAGAAGGAACGCACAAACCAGAACGGACGGCCCGGCGTGGACTCTCGCGTGACCTTGGGCGCTCGATTCTGGACCAAGACCATCGCCCCCTGGGACTTCGAAGCCGAAGGCGCCTGGCAGGGAGGCCGATTCGCCGGCGATCAGGTCTCAGCCTGGATGGCGGCCGTCGAGGGCGGCTATACCTTCGTCGACTGCACCCTCAAGCCCCGCGTGTGGGTGGGCTACGACTTCGCCAGCGGCGATGACGACCCCACCGACGGCAAGGTCGGCACGTTCAACCAACTGTTCCCGCTCGGGCACGCGTGGTTTGGGTACATCGACGTGGTCGGCCGACAGAACATCCATGACGTCCGCACCGGCGTTGATTTCCAGATCATCAAGAACGTCAAGGCCGGCCTGCATATCCACAACTTCTGGTTGGCCGAGAAAGCCGACGCCCTCTACAACGCCGGCGGCGCCGGCATCCGACGAGACACAACCGGCGACTCGGGCCGTTATGTCGGCGCGGAACTGGATCTCGTGCTGAAGGTCAAGGTCGACCGCCACTCCGGGTTCCTGTTCGGCTACTCCCACTTCTTCCCCGGCGACTTCATCCGCGGCACAGGTCCCAGCAAGGAAATCGATTTCGTCTACGCCCAGTACCAGTTCACGTTCTGATTCCCCTGCCCACCCGCATTGTCGGCCGCCAGCGCGCGGACCCACTCCGTTTGCACGAAGCGGGGGTGGGTTTGAGCTCGGCCGATCCGAACCGGCCTTGCGACACATTCTGGGACGCCAGCCGCTACGGCAGAAGCTTGACGCCTTGGCCGTCGATGAATCCCTTGGCGACTTCCCAGGCCTTCTCACGCGTAGCCAGGTCCGGGTAATTCGGCTCGGCCGAAATGCCCTTGCTCGCCAACAGCCTTGCCACAGCCAGCCGCGCCTGCTGGGCTTGGTTGACCGAGTCGGCCAGAATCCGTGTCGATTCCTGCGGCGAGTGGAAGCCCACACCGTTATTGGCGGAGACATAGTCCCAGCGGAACTGGGCGTGGCGGATCAGCTTGCGAATGGGGGCCAGTTCCTCATCCGTAGCGCCGGCCTCCATGGCGGCCGCCACGTCAAAGTGGGCCTTGACGATCGCTTCCTCGGCCTTGATCTTGGCGTCATAAACCTTCGTCTGGATCGACTCCACCCGCGTGCGAATCTCATCTTCCGACCACCGGTGACAGACCGCACAACTGTTGGCGATATTCAGTAACGGGCTTTGCACGTGGTGGTCGCTGAATTTCACGCCGCCTTCCGTGCGGTAGGGCATGTGACAGTCCGCACACGACACGCCGCGATACGCGTGGATGCCGGTCGTGAACATCTCGTAGTCGGGGTGTTGGCACTTGACGATCGGCGTCTTGGAAATCGGATGCGTGTAGTCGGAGAAATCTCGCTCGTCGTAATAGGCGATCATCGCCTCGACGCCCATGCCGGCCTCACCCTCCGACCAGGGGAACGTCAGATAGTTCTTGGGTTCCTTGGCGAAGTAGTACTCCACGTGACACTGGGCGCACACCAGCGACCGCATCTCCTGGTGGGAGGCCTGGGAGATGTCCCGTCCCATCGCCTTGAAGCCTTCCTTCAGGGCCGGCCGCGTGATCGTCAGGTTCATGGTCTCGGGGTCGTGGCAATCCTGGCAGCCGATCGGGTGGTTGACCTCTTCCTTCAGGTCGTGCCAGTTGCTGGCGTAGAACTCGGCCACGCCCATCTTGGCCATCAGCCGAGGAACGTCCGGGCTCTTGCACGTCCAGCACGTTGCCGCCATGAACGGGCTCTTGATGCGCTGGGTCTTCTTGACGTCGTCCACCGCGTAATAATGGCCTCGGGCCTGGAGGAAGTCCTTGCTGAAGCCATACCCCGCGAACAGGATCACCTGGTACGGGTCGATCTCCAGGTAATTGCGCGGGTCGGCGCCGCCGAACTTGGTCTTCGTGTCGGTGGCGCTCATGCGCTTGTAGGAATCCCACTCCAATGGATAGTTGGCGCCCCACACGGCGTTGTCGGACTCGCCCTTGGCGATGGGTTTGACCACCAGCATCGGCCGTTGGGCTTCCCACCGACGCTCCATGATGGATAGCGTCAGCAACCCCAGCAGCCCCACAATGCCGGCCGCCAGAATCACAATGGCCACGCCCGCCCACAGGGGCAACTGCTTCTTCGCCGAACTCGCGCCGGCGCCTGCATTCGTTTGGTCGCTCACGGTTGAGTCCTCTTTGGTTACTTCATCCAGTCCAGGCCGGCGTCAGGCATCGTCGGCCGAAGCACATGCGGCGAGCTCGATAAGCTGTGCGCCTCGCCATGAATGTTGGTATGACAGTCCCAGCACTTCCGCTGCGTCGAACCCGAACTGATCATGATGAATTGATCGCCGTGGCAGCGCAGGCAGTTGGCTTGGACCACCGGCGCCGCGATCTCGGACAGCTCCAGCACCTGCGGCTCCATCCGGAGCAGGAACTTCGTCGAGTGCTTCATGCCGTCCATGCTCTTGAAGGCCCACTTGGCGAACAGGCTGCTGTGCGGCACGTGACAGTCGGTGCAAACCGCCACGCGGCCGTGACTGCCCCGCTGCCAGGTGGCGTAGGCGTCGGTCATCACGTGACAGTTCATGCACGTTTCCGGCGCATCGCCCAGGTAGCTGGTGGCGTTGGCCACGCGGGCCATCACCAACGCGCTACCGAGAATCACGCCGACCAGCGCATAGATCGTAATCTGCAACCGGCGAGGAAGGCCGGACAACTTTAGAAGTGCAATTAGGCGTCCTATCATGTCTTCTTCGGTATCTTCTTGACCGAGCAGGGAGCAATCAGGTAAATGCCATACTGCTAGTACTAGATTCTTACGCCTTTTACATGAGCGCATCATACGTGTCAAGCACGCGACGATTCTTTCTCTGGGCCGCCTTCATCGGCTGTCTGGTTCTGGCGGCGTTGAGTGTGATTCCCACGTTCTTCGGCCCGGCCAAGGCCGAGCAGTGGTTCATGTCCGCCTTCGGCGCCACCGTCTGGTGGGCGTTCGCCCTGTTGCTGCTGGTCAGCCTGGTGATCGTTCCCGCTCTGCGGAATCGGCTGGGTCTGCTGGCCATGCATGCGGGGATGCTGCTGGTTGTGATTGGAGCCTTGGTCGGCTCGCCGGTGTCCCTCCGTCTGCAGAAGGACCTGGGACTGCCCCAACGGTTCGCCAACGGCTTCATGATTATCTACGAAGGCGAATCCAGCGGCCGCGTGCTCGGTGAGACCGGCACGCCGATCGGAGAACTGCCCTTCCAGGTGCACCTGGAAGATTTCCGGATCGAGTACTACCCCATCGGCATGGACGACCCGTGGCAGTTCACCATCGAGGCTGTTCAGCAGCAAACCGATGGATTGCGTGTCCTACAAGGGTGGCAGAGCCGCCGCGTGCCCTGGACGCTCGGCGAGGCCGTCACTCTGCCGTTCTGTGATATCCAGCTGAAGGTCACGGAGTATCAGTTGACCCAATACGGTGAGGGCGACAACGCCCCCGTCTTGCCCACAGCGACGCTGGAGCTAAGTCGCCCCGGCCATTCCGACACGCAAACCTTCCAGCCGCAGCCCGGCATGCCGCACGTTCGTTGGCCTCTGGCCGGCCTCTATGATAGCGCTAAGGCCTGGCACGACGCGGGTTCCCCCGCCTTACGATTCCACCCGCCTGTCCCCGTCATCCGCGACTACTTCAGCGACCTGGTCGTCTTCGACGGCGAGACAGAAATGGCCCGCAAGACTATCGAGGTCAACGATCCCCTCCACGTCGGCGGCTACCACTTCTACCAGCACAGCTATGACACCACCGCCGGCAGCTACACCATTCTGTCCGTCGCCAGCGATGCCGGGCTGTCGCTGGTCTACGCCGGCTTCATCCTGCTGGTCGGCGGGTTGGCCTGGCATGTCGTGTCGCTGAAGCGCACAGCGAGATCGCCAGCGGAGGACGCCAACTGATGGCCGTCAAGCTCACGATCCAAGGCGTGCTGATCTATCTCGTGATGGCTATGCACCTGCTCGCCTTCGTCCTGACCGCGGCGCGCATGCGCAAGAAGGGCTGGGCCGCCTATGGGGTCGGCTTCGCCCTGGCGTGCGTGTCGATCGGCTTCCGCTGGTGGCAAATCGGCCACGTGCCGCTGCAGGTGATGTTTGAGGTCTTTCTGGTCCTGGCGGCGCTGATGTTCCCCCTGTCATTGTTGTGTCGGAAGCTATGGGCGGTCGGAGATCAGCAGTGGGACATGCTCGTGGTGGTGCTGCTGCTCGTGCCCGCGGGCTTTGTGTTCCCCGAGGCCCAGCGCCCCTTGCCGCCCGCCCTGCAAAGCCCGCTCTTCATCCCTCACGTGATGGCCTACATGCTCGCCTACGTTCTGATGGCCAAGGCCACCATCCAGGCCCTCCGCCTGCTGCCGGCGGGCCCGGCCGCCCCGGCCAATATCGAAATCAGTAGCTACAAGGTCGCCCGTCTGGGCCTGCTGCTGCTGACGATCGGCTTGGTGCTAGGCGCCTGGTGGGGCAAGCTCGCCTGGGGCAACTACTGGAACTGGGACTCCAAGGAAATGTGGTCGCTGGCGACGTGGCTGATCTACCTGGGGTACTTCCACTTCCGCGCCCTGCATGGTCGGCGCTACCCTCGCGCTAACGCGGCGCTGCTGATCCTGGGTATGGCGGCCATTCTGGCCACACTCATCGCCGTGACCTTCCTCCTGCCCGGCAAGCACAGCTACGCGACCTAGCCGCCCGCGACTCCGCTAGACGAAGTAGGCCATCGACTTCTTTTTGAACTCGACGGTGGAATACAGGATCACGTGGTCGTTGAGGGCCAGGTCCGCCACGAGTTCGTCGACCACCAACTGCACCTGCCGGACGGTCTGCCCGTGCACCATGGCATAGAGGTTGTAGTCGAACCCCGGCATGGGCGGGCGTTGGTAACAATGAGACACTTCTCGGCGTTGAGCGACGGCCTGGCCGACCTCGTCCAGTCGGTCGGGCGGAACGTTGAACACTGCCATGCCGTTGGCGCTGTAGCCGAGCTTGCGATGATTGACCACCGCCCCGAATCGGCGAATGATCCGCTCGTCGACCCACGCGTTGACGATCTGCAGCAGAACGTCTTCGGGTATATCCAACTCGTCCGCTATCTGCGCAAAGGGCCGTTCGGTAAGCGGCAGACCTTCCTGCAGACGACGAATGATGGCCCGATCCTTCTCCGATAGCTCCGCAGGCGCCGGCCTCCGCGTCGACCGCGGCCGCGCCGGACGTTTGGCCAGCGGCGAGACCTCCGCCAACTGGAAGTCCACGCGAATCTTGAAGGTTCGCTCCGACGGCAAGCGGCAGAAGATCACGCCCGTCCGCTCCGACAGATCGTCGATCTGCTCAGCCAGCGCCTCCTCGGATTCCGCCGTTAGCGTAAACCACAGGTTGTACGCGTGCTCGCGGCTGTAATTGTGCGTCACGCCCGGAAGGTCGCTCACCGCGGCCGCCACCTCGTCCAGCCGACCGACCCGCACGGCCCCGGCCGCCAAAGTGGATACATACCCCAGCCGATAGGAATCGAAGATCGGTCCCAGCCGTCGCACCACGCCGTCATCCATCAATAACCGTAGCCGCTCAATGACCTCGGCCGCGCCGGCCTCGATGCCGAACTCCCGCAAGTCGAACGGATTGGCCTGGACGGGCAAGTTCGCCTGCACCACCGAAAGGATTTCCTTGTCGATCTTCTCGATCGCCTTGCGAGGCACATGCAGGCAGAAGGGCTCTTCCTGAAGGTAATCGTCCAGGATTGTGTAGGCCCGGGCCCGACAGCCCCCGCACACCGCCACGAACTCACACCCGCCGCATCGGCCCTTGTAGCGGCCCGTGTCCCGCAGGTCCGCGAATAAGGCCGAGCCCTCCCAGACCTTCCGAAAGTCCATACCGTGGTCGCGCAGGTCGCCGGCCTCGACATCCAGGAATCCGCAGCATTGCACCTTGCCCCGGTGCGAAACAAACGCGAAGCTCTTGCCGCCCAAACACCCGCCCCCGCCGTGTATGCCTGCGTCTTCGAGACCCATCTCGCGGACGATCCGCTGGAAGTGCGGAGCGCAGGTCACGCGAATGCCAATATCATCGCAGCCTTGTTGGCGGGCCAGCCATCGTAGCGTCTGCTCGTACTGCGATGGCGACATCTCCCGATCGGCCAGTTCCTTGCCCCGCCCGGTCGGCACGAGCAAGAACGGGTTGAAGACCTTCGCGCCGGAGTCGACGGCGATCTCGAGGATATCGGCCAGTTCATCGACGTTATCCTTGGTGACGGTGGTGTTGATCTGCACATCGATGCCGGCCCGTTGGGCTGTCTCGATACCCGTCAGCGCCGCCGCGAACGCGCCATCCGTGCCGCGAAAGGCATCGTGGCTCTCGGCGTCGGCGCCATCGATCGAGATCGAAATCGTGGCAATGCCCGCCGCTTTGAGCTTGCGCGCCGCCTCGTCGGTCAGTAGCGACCCGCACGTCGCCAACACCGGCCGCATGCCAAGGTCGCGCGCGTACGCGGCCATCTCGTACACGTCCGGCCGAAGCAGCGGCTCGCCGCCGGTCAGGATCAGCACCGGCTTGGCGAAGGTCGCAATGCTCGCCAGCATTCGGCGGGCCTCGTCAGTAGTCAATTCCCCCTCATACGGAGTGTTCTGGGCCGCGGCACGACAGTGCTTGCAGCTTAAGGGACAGGATCGCGTGACCTCCCAGGCGATGACGCGCGGGATATGCCCCTGCTCACCTCGGCCCAAATGCGGATGCCCCTTCGCCATCACGAATCCTCTGGCAGCGTGCCGGCGATCTCCTCGTCGGTCAGATAGCAGGCCGGGTCGCACGCCCACGGATCACCCGTAGCCGCCTCCGCTCGGGCCCGCAGGTTGCCCCCGCACATGCCCAGGAACCGGCAGGTCTGACACCGCCCCTTCAGGTGCGGCCGCTTGTCTTTGAGCTTGGCTATCACCGGATTGGACAGATCCATCCAGATCTCCGAGAACGGCCGCTCAAGCACGTTGCCCAGATTCACCGTTCGCCAGAACTGGTCCGGATGCACCGTGCCGTCCCACGACACGCAGCCGATGCCGCACCCCGTGGAATTGCCGCCCGTCAGCCGCAACAGTCGCAAGGCCTCGGCCGCACTGGGGTGACTCTCGCGAGCCATCCGAAGATACAGGTACGGGCCGTCGGCGTGATTGTCGACGGTCAGCACTTCCTTGGGCAGCCCGGCCGCACAGAGCGCTGCCGTCCGATCGATAATCTCATCCATGGTCGCCCGCATGGCGCCGTGGTCGAGGTCGTCGGACGCAATTTCGCTGCCGCGGCCGACGTTGACGAGGTGGTAGAAGCAAATGCGGTCGATATCCTCATCCTGCAACAGCTTGAACACGTCGCCGATCTCGCCGGCGTTGTGCTTGGTGATGGTCAATCGGAAGCCGACCTTGATGCCCGCCTTCCGCGCGTTGCGGACACCGGCTAGGGTCTGATCGAACGCGCCCTTGAGTCGGCGGAAGGAATCATGCGTCTCGCGCATGCCATCCAAGGACACACCCGCGTAGCTCAGACCGATCTGGCCGAGCACGTTGGCGGTGGTCTCATCGATCATCATGCCGTTGGTGGAAATCACCGCCCGCATGCCCAGTTCGACCGTTCGCTCCACCAGCTTGGGCAGGTCTCGCCGGGCCAGCGGCTCGCCACCTGAGAACAGGATCACCGGACAGCCGAATGCGGCCATATCCTCCAGCATCGCCAGGGCTTGCTCGGTCGTCATCTCCCCTTCGCCATCGGCGTCTTGCACGTTGGCGTAGCAGTGGGCGCAACGCAGGTTGCACCTTTGGGTGCTGTTGAAGACGATCACCGGGCGCTTGTCCGCCCCCGCGACGGGCGTGGAACGGCCGCCATGGCCCTTGCCGTAACGGAGGGAATCGGCTTCGGTGATAGCCCCGCAGTACAGCCTGGATATTCCGATCAACGCAACGCTCCTGGCTAGCTTTCGATACTCAGTATAGCCTCCGCCAACGCCAAAACCGTGTGCGGATCCGCCTCAATCGTCGGCGTCAGGCCCCGTTCCCTCATGGTGGCTGACGTGACCGGCCCGATGCTAGCCAACCGCGCCCCGCCGGCGATGATGCGATCGGCCGGAACGCCCGCCAGGAGATTGCGAACGGTGGAGGAACTGGTGAAGGTAATCCAGTCCACGTTCCCGGCGTCCAAGAGCTCGCCCAGCCGTTCGATTCCGCCGTGATCGGGTATGGTCCGATAGGCGACCACTTCGCAGACCTCTGCGCCGCAGGCCGCCAGGTCGGCGGTCAGCCCCGGGGGAGCGATGTCCGTGCGCGGGCACAGAATATGAGCGCCCGCGAGATTACCTTGGGCCGCCATCGTTGCGGCGATCTCGCTGGTGACGAACTTGGCCGGCTGAGCGTCCGGCGTAATGCCGTTGCGGCCCAGTCCCGCGCTCGTGGCCGGCCCGACCGAACAAATCCGACAGCCCTGCAGCGCCCGCGAATCCAGGCCGACCCGCTTCAGCTCGTCGAAGAACCCCTCCACGCCGTTGACGCTGGTGAAGACGACCCAATCAAAGGTCTCCAGCCGACCAATCGCCTCCCGTAGCGGCGCCGGGTCCTCTGGCGGGGCGATCCGAATCGTCGGGGTCTCCATAACGTCCGCCCCCCGATCACGCAGCCACCGGCTCAGCGACGATGCCTGCGCCCGCGCCCGCGTGACCACCACCCGCCGACCGAAGAGCGGGCGACGTTCGAACCACGCCAGCTTCTCCCGCAGGGTCACCACCGGGCCGATGAAGATCATCGCCGGCGGAGCTACGTTGGCCCGGTCGGCCAGGTCCGGCAGATCCGCCACCGTGCCGACAATCGCCTCTTGAGCGGGGGTGGTTGCCCAGCGGACGACCGCGGCCGGCGTGCGCCCGTCCATGCCGTGTGAGAGCAACCCCTCGCACAAGCGCCGGAGGTTCTTGACGCCCATGTAGAACGCCAACGTGCCCGGCCACTTGGCCAGCACGTCCATATCCAGGTCCGATTCATCCTTGTCCGGCGTTTCATGGCCCGTGATCAGTGCAGCGGCGCTGGCCAGTTCCCGATGGGTGACGGGAATACCCGCGTAAGCGGCCCCCGCCACGCCCGCGGTCACCCCGGGGATGACCTCGAAATCGATCCCCGCATCAACCAACGCCAGCGCTTCTTCCCCGCCGCGGCCGAACACAAACGGATCGCCGCCCTTCAGACGCCCGACCGTTGCCCCGGCCTGGGCGCGCGACACGAGCAGCTCGTTGATGTCGTTCTGGCTGAGCGTGTGTTCGCCCCCCTGTTTACCGGCGTAGATCAGATCGGCGCCGCTCTTGACGTGCTTGAGGATCTCCGCCGCCACGAGATGGTCGTAGACCACCACGTCGCATGCGCCCAGCGCCTCGACTCCGCGAACGGTGATCAACCCCGGATCGCCCGGGCCCGCCCCAATCAGGAGTACGCGTCCGTTCATCCGACATCCTCCGACGCTTCAGCCGCTCGACGGGCCTCGTCTATGATGTCCATCGCACCGTCACCGCTCAGTCGCTGGGCCAGCAGTTGCCCCAACGCTTCCGCAGCCTGAAGGTCCGCCACCACACCGGAGACTTCTTGGCACAGCACTCGCGAACCATCCAGGCTGCCGATCATGCCCGACACGCTCAACTCGTCGCCTTCGTACCGGGCGTAGGCCCCGAGCGGCGCTCGACAGCCCGCCCCCATGCCCGCCAGGAACGCCCGCTCGGCTGCGACCACTCGATGAGAGGCCGGATCATCCAACGCTGCCGCCAGCCCGGCCGTCTCGGCGTCGTCTGTTCGCACCTGCAGCGCCAACGCCCCTTGCCCACACGCGGGCAGGAACCACGCCGGGTCTAACCGTTCGGTGATCGGCTCGTCCAAGCCCAAACGGACCAATCCCGCCCGGGCGAGCACCACGGCTTCGGCGTCCGATTCAGCCAGCTTCCGCAGGCGCGTCGGCACGTTGCCTCGGATCGGCGCTATTCTCAGATCGTTTCGACGATGCAGCACCTGCGAGCCCCGCCGCGGCGATCCGGTCAGAACGGTCGCACCGGCAGGCAGATCGGCCAGGCCCAACCCGCTCTTGCTGATCAGAACATCGGCGGGGTCCTCTCTGGCCGGGACGGCCGCGATCATCACCCCGTCGGGTTGCTCGGTCGGCAGGTCTTTGAGGCTGTGAACAGCCAGCGAGACCTCGCCGGCCAGTAGGGCCCGTTCGATCTCGCGCGTGAAGAGCCCCTTGTCCAACGGCCCCGGCGTGTCGGCCCCAAGACGCTGGTCGCCTTGGGTCTTGATTACGTCCAGGCGCACGTCCAGGTTGCCGTGAATTCGCAGAAGCGCATCGCGAACGTAGTTCGCCTGCCACATCGCCAACTCTGAACCGCGCGTGCCGATCACGACCGTCATCGGTCGCTCTCCAGAGCGTCCAGGTCGAACATCCTCCGGATCATGTCCACCGCAGCCAGTTGCTCGCTGAGCCCCGCCTCAGCCGACATCGTTCGGAGAAAGGCAATCGGGTGGTGCAGAATCCGATTGGCCAGCCCCCGTGTGTAGTGGGCCACTTCCTGATGATGGTCGGCATCGAACTTGCGGCCCTGCCGTTCGAACTGCTCGACCTCAAAGGCCGCGAACCGTTCCTTGAGCAACTTGATGGTCGGCACGACCTGCAGCGAATCAAACCACTCCTCAAAGGCCGCCATCTCATCGGCCACCATCGCATCGGCCTTGGGGATCTCCGCACGGCGGTTGGCAATCGTGGCCTCCACGAGTTCCGCCAGGCCGTCCAGGTTCTGCAAACGCACGTTGAGCAACTCGCCCAGCTTGGGATCCACATTCCGCGGCACGCCCAGGTCGATCACAACCAGCGGCCGGCCGTTCGGCGAGACATGCCCTGCCAGCCCGTCGTAGGTCAATACGTGCTCCTCCGCCGATACGGACGCGATGACCAAGTCCACCTCACCAATCGCCCTCGACAGATCGGCCAGCGCCATCGGCTCGACCGTTGGCCGCGGCGGCCCGGCGTCATCAGCCAGAACCGCATTACGGCCGCCGTGTCCTCGCAAGACAGCCGGACACCGGACCAGGGGCCCCGCGCTCGGATTCAACCGAGTCAACCGCTCGGCCACCTGCTCGGCCCGGGCCAGCGTGCGGTTGGCCACCAGAATTCGCGCCGGGCCGCGCCGCAGTACCGCCTTGGCGGCCAGTTCGCCGGCCTCACCGGCGCCAACCAGCAACACGCTCTTGCCCGCCAGTCCATCCAGGGTTCGGCCGGCCAATTCCACCGCGGCATGGGGCACGCTAACCGAGCCCTGCCCCAATTGCGTACGCGCGTGGACGCGCTTGCCGACCCGGAACGCCCAGTGCATCAGCTTGTTCAGGAGGAATCGCGTGTTCTGGGCTACCAGGGCGACGCGGTAGGCGCGTTTGAGTTGGCCGAGGATTTCGTGTTCACCGACCAGTTGCGAGTCCAGGCCGGCCGCTACGTTGAACAGGTGTCGTACCGCATCGCCACCGTCGCGCTGATAGAACGACGACCGATCCGCCACGGACGCCATGTCCTTGACCTGACCGATGCGGTCCAACGCGTACCCCAGGGCGTCATCCCCGCCATGCCGGACGAAGTACACCTCCGTCCGATTGCACGTGCTGAGGACCACCGCCTCCTCGAAGACGCCCTCGACATGCATACGGGCGAGGACCTCGCGGACCTGCGGCGCCGTCAGGGCCACCGCCTCCCGGACGGAAACGGGCGCGGTCTGGTGGCTGATGCCGACCACCGAGACGTTCTGTAGGCTCTTGTCGTTCACGAATCCCAATAGGGCGCTAGCGTGCCGATCTAGTCGGTTAGCCAGTCGACCAGTTGCTCTGCGAAGTAGGTGATCACCAAATCGGCCCCAGCGCGTTTGATCGCTGTCACGCTTTCCATCGCCACGCCGCGTTCATCCAGCCAACCCGCCGCTGCGGCCGACTTGATCATGGCGTATTCGCCGCTGACCTGATAGGCCGCCAACGGCAGCTTGAACCGTCGGCGGACGCGAGCGATGACATCGAGGTACGCCCCCGCGGGCTTGACCATGAGCATGTCGGCACCTTCGCGGACATCGGCGTCAGCCTCCAGCAAGGCTTGGCCCGCGGTGCGAGGGTCCATCTGGTAGGTGCGCCGATCTCCAAACTGCGGCGTGCTTTCGGCAGCGTCACGGAAGGGCCCGTACAGGGCCGAAGCGTACTTGACCGCATAGGACAGGATGGCCGTATCGATCCGGCCGGCGTTATCGAGGGCCTGGCGAATCGCGGCGACTTGCCCGTCCATCATGGCCGACGGGGCCACGATGTCCGCCTCGGCTTCGGCGTGAGAGACCGCAACCTTGCCCAACAACTCCAGCGCCGCGTCGTTGTCCACGTCCTTGCAGCCATCGGCGCGATCGACGACAGGCCCGCAATGGCCATGATCGGTGTATTCGCACAGGCAGACGTCGGTGATCACCAGCATCTGCGGCAGCGCTTGCTTGATCTGCCGAGTCAGTTCCTGCACGGATTCGCCGGAATCCCACGCGGCCGAGCCAGCGGCGTCCTTGGCAGCCGGGATGCCAAATAGCAGCACCGCCCGCAAGCCTTTGTCCGCCCACCGCTGAACCGTCTTCAGGGCGGTGTCCACCGAAAACTGGAACTGCCCCGGCATGGAGGTGATCTCCTGACGAACGCCCTTCCCACTCCGAACGAACAGGGGCGCAATCAGATCATCGCAGGTAACCGTCACGTCAGCCAGCATGTCGCGCAGGGTCGCGCTGATCCTCAGCCGCCTCAACCGTCTTGTGGGGAACTCACTCATGGGTATTCCTGCAACCGCGCGTCGTTCTAAACTAGTCCTCAATGGTCAACTATAGGCGCGTCGGAGGCCGGTCGCAACCATATCGCCCCAACCGCGTATGAGTTTGCGTCCGCGGCCCAAATTGGCGGTTGTCTCCGTTGGATGGCTATAGTTAACTAGCCTCCCGAGACCTCGCGATGGCCACATTCCCCATCATGTTGAAATTGGAGGGCCGACGCACCGTGGTGGTTGGCGGCGGGCCCGTTGCTCTGCGCAAGGCCCGCGCCCTGCGTGACGCCGGCGCTGCGGTTACGGTCGTCGCGAAGGAACTGTGTGAGTCGGCGGATACCGATGGTCTAACGGTCATCCTCGGCCCATACGAGCCCGAAACGCTCGCCGGGGCCATGCTGGTCTTCGCCGCCACGAACGACCCCGGCGTCAACGCTGCCGTTGCCGACGCCGCCCGCGCCACCGGCGCTCTGGTCAACTCCGTGGATCAGCCGGATGCGTGCGACTTCTACTCCGCAGCCGTCGTTACCGACGGAGCCGTAACCGTCGCCATCGGAACGGACGGAACCGCCCCGGCGCTGGCGTCTCAGTTAAAGAACCCGCTCCGCCGGGCCCTACCCGAACGAATCGGCGAGTTTGCTGAAGCCCTGCACTCCCTGCGCGGCACCGTCAAGGCGCGCGTCTCCGACGGCCATCGTCGTCACGATGTGTTCACCCAACTGGCCGGCCCCGACGGATACGACACGTTCCGCCATGGCGGCACATCCGCCCTGATCCACATGCTCGAGACATTGCTCTCGGAGTCCCATTGAGACCTTAGAGGAGTTTCCTGCCGTGCAACGACCCAAGTCCCACGCCGCATTCGAACGCGCCACCCAGAGCCTGGTCGGCGGGGTCAACTCGCCCGTCCGGGCCTACCGCGCCGTCGAAAAGGATCCCGTGTTTGTCGCGTCGGCCAAGGGCGGTCACATCACCGACGTCGACGACAATGAGTACGTCGATTACGTCTGCAGCTACGGGCCCGGCATCCTGGGCCATGCGCCCGAGCCGGTGCTCGCGGCCATCCGCGAGGCCATCGAGCGAGGCACGACCTACGGGGCCCCGACGGAGATCGAGGTCAACCTGGCCGACGCCGTGATCGCCGCCTTTGAGTCCATCGAAAAGGTCCGCTTCGTCAGCAGCGGCACGGAAGCGTTGATGACGGCCATTCGGTTGGCCCGCGGCGCAACAGGCCGAAACGGCATCATCAAGTGCAAGGGGTGCTATCACGGCCATTCTGACGCCCTGCTGGTCGCCGCCGGCAGCGGCGCCACCACGCTGGGCGTGCCCAACTCGCCGGGCGTGACGTCCGGGGCCGTCGCCGATACGCACTTGGTTCCCTACAACGATCTGGCCGCTGTCGAAGCCGCCTGCACGAGCGACGTCTCGGCCGTCCTGGTCGAACCCGTCGCGGGCAACATGGGCGTGATCCTGCCTCAGCCCGGCTACCTGGAAGGGCTCCGACAGATCTGCGACCGCACCGGCGCGTTGCTGATCTTCGACGAGGTCATCACCGGTTTCCGCCTGGCCTACGGCGGAGCCCAAACCGTCTACGGCGTTCGCCCGGACATCACCACACTGGGCAAGATCATCGGCGGCGGCATGCCGGTCGGCGCACTGGGCGGCCCGGCGGCCATCATGGACCATCTGTCCCCGGTCGGCTCGGTCTACCAGGCCGGGACGCTCTCGGGAAATCCGATCGCCATGGCGGCGGGCCTGGCGACACTGTCCGAACTCCGCGGTGATGGCTTTTACGAGACGTTGGAGCAGAAGTCGGCCACCCTCGCCGACGGCCTCCGCCAGGCCGCCGCGACGGCCGGCCTGGCCGAGACAACCTGCTTCAACCGCATCGGAAGCATGATGTGCGGATTCTTCCGCCCCGGGCCGGTCATCAACCACGACGACACGCTCGAATGCAACACCGACGCCTTCGCCGCCTACTTCGGCGTGATGCTCGATGGCGGGATGTGGCTCGCCCCCAGCCAATTTGAGGCGATGTTCGTTTCCGCCGCCCATACGGCTGAGGATCTCGATCGGACGATCTCCGTCGCTGCCGACGCCTTCGCCGCCGCGGCCAAGCTGATGTAGACCGCCACACCCTCAAAGCAAGCCGAGCCGCCAACGGGTCTGGCGACCTGCGGCCGACTCGGCGTGTTTGATGAAACAGTGGTCTAGGCGGCCCCCGCCTTGGGCTTAAAGGCCGACATCACCATGTAGGCTACCAGCCCCAGCCCAACAACGAACGCGATCGCGAACACGGCGAAGCTATCCCATTGGGAATGAACGGTGACGTCGCCAAGCTTGAAGTATTTGGCCAACGCCGCCCGCCGCATGGCGTCTCGCAAGTACGCGGCCGACAGCAGTCCCACGAAGTAGGCCAGCGCCGACAACACCAGGAGCGGCAAAGACGGTTTGCGAACGGCCAGAATCGTCAGCACAGCCCCGGCGGCCACCGCGGCAATGGCCGCAACGGGGAAGACCGCCTCGGCCCCGCCCAGCAGCGTCTTGCGGACATCCTCGGCCAGCGACAAGCTGCCCCACAGGCCGCAGCCCAACATCCCCAGCAGCCCCAATAGCGAGAATGCCATCGCCTTGGGGATTTCCCTGCCGGCGGCTTCACCGAACAGCTTCGGCGTAATCCGCATGTAGACCGCCACGAACAGCCCGCCGCCGGCCACCAAGGCCGCCAGCGCGAAGCCCATTCGCGGCAAGAACGTCGCGTCGCCCAAGTACGGCACGAGGCCACTGGCCGACCGAAACTCCTGCCAGTCCTGCGGATTTTGCAGCAGCGTAGCGTTGCCGGCCAACACCACGGCCGACCCGCCCATCAGGATCAATACCAGCAATCCCAGTGCGCCAACTTTCAGGCCGCGCTTAAGGCGATACCAACTGTAGTAGAGGGCGTAGAAGTTAATGGCCATCAGCACCAGCAGCCCCAGCCACACCCAGCCCATCAGTACGTTGGCGGTGTAGAAGAACTGCCCGTAGAGCACCTGCACGAACAGCAGCGGCGCAATGCCCAGCGTCATGGCCATCGACAGGCTAAACGGCAGGAAGGCAGCCATGCCGCGACGCCGGCCGTCCAACGCGTCCTTGGGTCGCATCAGCAGGAACGCCCCGGCCCCACCGGCGGTCATCGACAGGAACAGCCAGTGTAGCGCCAGCGTCAGCCCCATCAGCAAGTGCGCCAGCCACGCCGGTACGGGCAAGCCCAGCATATCGAAGGAAGGAATCATGGTCTCTGTTGCGAGCATCATGGTGATTTCTCCGTGGTTCCTAGTTGTCGGCGTTCTTGAGCGACTGGAGATATTCGGCCAGATCGTCGGCCTCGCCGGCCGTCCCGGGGAACGGGGGCATGGCCGGCTTGAGCTCATCCAGCACATCCAGCGTGTGGCGTAGGGTCTTCGGCGACCACGTAGCCGTCAGCGGCCGAACCGCGTTGTAGCCGTCAACGGAATGACACCTCAGGCACGCCGCCCGGAACACCGCCTCGCCGCGGGCCACGGCGTCCAAGTCGTCCACGGTCTTACCGGCCGGCAAGGCCCACGGCGCCGCCGACAGCACGCCGTCCTTGCGCGTGGTGGTGATGTTGCCGCGCGGGTCCAGTTCCGCCGCCGACTCGACGGTAACGCCCGTCGAGTACATCAAGCCCTCGATCACATAGGGCTTCCGGACGCCCTCACGCGTGAACTCGGCCGCTCCGAACCCAACGAACGCCAACAGGCACAGCAAGATGCCGCCCAACGTGCTGGGAGAAAAGTCCTTTCGCCACAAACTGACCGCCGCGGCCAGGAACAGGATCAGCAGCGCCGTTACGCCCACCCCCAGGAAAATCTGCATCACCGGGGCCGAGCCTTTCAGGAAGGTCTGCGATCGGTCCGACATCTGCATGAAAGTCCACGCGCCCAGAGGCAGACACAGAATGCCCGGCACGATGAGCTTGTAAGCCAGAGCCGTGATCTTCTCGCGAGCGGCCTGGGCGATCTTGCGGTCCAAGCTCATCAACAACACCGCCGCCACACCCGCCAACGCCAGCGAGATGAAGATGCGTCCCAGGGAGGTCGGCAGGTAGCTGGGGTTCAGGATGCCCTTGTAGTTCAGTACGCCCGGGTCGCCCGCCTGCCAGGCCCCCGGCGTTAGCATGAACGACAGAATGCCGTTGATGATCAGCAACGTACCGACCGAACTAATCGCGAAGATCCAGGCCAGTCGGTTGTGGGCCTTGGGCGACATGCGATCCCAGTAGAACACGTACAGATAGATGGCTACACCCTCGATGATGAAGAGCACCCACTCGATGGCCCAATCCCAGACGAACTGATGAATGAGGATCGACACCGCCCGCGGATTGACCAGCGCGATGGTGAACCAGATACCCACCCCGCTGACCGTTCCCAGCACATACGGCACGAGCAGAACTACGAAGGCGTATTTCCGCAAGGCCGACCGGGTGTCGAGGTCGCCGGAACGAATGGCCCGCCGCTCGGCCAGGGCCATCAGCCACCCGGACCCGACCGAGAAGTGAGAGATGAACACGTGAAAGATAGCCACCCCCGCAATCAGGAGGCTGCCGCCCAACAGGGGCACGTCGAAGATGGGGTATTCCATGACCTGCGTCTCCTTTCATCGACAGGACCCGAATACGTTCGTACCTACAATCCGACGGAACATGATAGGCTGACTTTCCTCGCCTCCCCGAGCCCCTTTCCGAAAAACCATCTGGGCCCACGAACACCTAGGACGGAACCACGACGACATGCTCCGGCAAGATGACCAGATCGACCTCCGCGCCATCGGCCATGCGCGGCTGTGATAAGGCACCGAGCGCCGTGACCTTCCAGGTCTCGTTGTTGGCCAACCGGCAGGTGTACTGGGCCACCTCGCCTAGGAATACGCGTTCGACGACCGTTGCCGGCCAGACGGCCCCGGCCGAGGTAGCCCCCCTCTCGCCGCGACGCCGAAGCGTCAGTCGTTCCGGACGAACGCAGCAGGTCACGACGTGGCCCGCCCGCACAGCCGCACCTGCCTGGGCCTCAAGCCGACCCAGCGCCGTTTCGACAACCGGGGACTCCCCCTGCCCAACGCGGCCATCGATGAAGTTCGCCTCCCCCAGGAAGTCCGCCACGAACCGCGTTGCGGGCCGATCGTAGGCCTCTTCGGGCGTGCCGATCTGAACAATCCGCCCGGCGTCCATCACCGCGATGCGATCGGCCATCGACAACGCTTCCTTCTGATCGTGCGTCACATAGACGGCCGTCGCTTGCGTGTCCTTGACGATCCGGCGGAGTTCGCTCCGCATCTGCAAGCGGAGCTTGGCGTCGAGATTGCTAAGGGGCTCATCCAGCAGCAAACAGTCCGGCGCAGCCGCCAGGGCCCTGGCCAGCGCCACCCGCTGCTGCTGTCCACCGGAGAGCTGGACCGGCTTGCGACGAGACAGCTCCGCCATTTGAACCACGCGCAGGTACTCCCGGGCGATCCGCTTCCGTTCGGCCGAGCCGAGCCCCTTCATCTTCGGCCCGAACTGCACGTTCTGGCCCACCGTCATGTGCGGCCACAGGGCGTAGTTCTGGAAGACCATGGCGGTATTGCGCTTGTTGACGGGGACGTCGGTCACGTCACGGTCGCCGAAGAAGATTCGTCCCGCACTGGGCGCGGTCAGCCCCGCGATCATCCGTAGCAACGTGGTCTTGCCGCAGCCGCTGGGCCCTAGCAGGAAGAACAGCTCGCCAAGCTCGACCTTCAAGGACACGTCGTCCACGGCCCGTTCATCCGGGCGGGCCAGGTCGTAGATCTTGGTGGCGTTGTCAACTCGTATGCTTTTCATGTGTCCTGCCTCCCGGCTTCTCACGCGCGGAAGATCGTTCCCAACCGTCGCCCGAGCAGGGCCCCGGCGATGGCCATCGATCCGCCCAGTAAGACCATGCCGTACACCCCCAAAGCCGCCGCGGTATTCGCGGCATCGCGGTTGCCCGAGGTGGCCTGCCGGTAAATCTCTTTGGTGATCGGATAGTGACCCTCGGTCTGGGCCAAGATGAGTGAATCGCTGACTTCCAGCATCGCAAAGGAGAACGTCAGCACACTCGCGGCGATCAAGCTAGCCGCAATCAATGGAATGGTAACACGAAGGACCGTGGTCGTTCGGCCGGCGCCGAGGTTCCGCGCCGCTTCCTCCATGGCGATCGGCACCTGCTGCAGCCCGGCCGACACGCCCCGCACCACGAACGGCAACCGGCGCACGGAGTAGGCGATCACGAGAATGAAGAAAGGATTCTTGGTCGGGCCGATGCCCTCCCACCATGATCCCTTCGCGGTCATGGCCACATACCCCGCCGCTAGGATCAACCCCGGAACGGCCAGGGGCAGCATGGCCATGGCGTCTAGCGCGACCCGCCCGCGTGCTCGGGTCCGAACGATCAGCCACGCGATAATCGAACCGACGACCACGTCCACTGCCGTCGCGGCGCCGGCGTATCGCAAGCTGTTAAGGATGCAGTTGGTCGTCTCCGGCCGAACCAGCACGAATCGCAGATGCGTCAGGGCGTACCGCGACGGCAGGATGGTGTTGACCCATCGATCGGACACTGCCGTCAGGACCACGCCGATGTGCGGCAAGATCGCCAGACCAATGACCCCGCCGAACGCCCCCCACGCGCAGGCTGTACCCAGCGCGCCCAGGCGGCGTGTTTCCACGGACACCGTCGCCTTGGAGGTCTGCGCCCGGGTGGACCGACCCAACACGAACTTCCCCAATGCGTACAGAGCCACCGCACCGGTGAGCATCAGGAACACCAGACTGTAGGTGCGCGGGTTGATCTGGTCCTGGGCGAGTTCCTTGAAGATCGTCACTGCGGTTAGGCGCTCACAGCCCAGGATCAGCGGCGTTCCGATATCGGTTAGCGACCAGATGAAGACAATGGTCCCCCCGGCGAATAACCCCGGACGCATCAGGGGCAACGTAACCGACCGGAACGTCCGCCACCGACCGGCCCCCAGGTTCCGGGCCGCCTGCCCGTAGGCCGGATCGATCGTCGCCAAAGAGGCCGACGCATTGAGGTAGAGAATCGGGAACAGGTGCAGCACCTGAAGCGCGACCACGCCGACAAACCCACTCCCTAGCCAGTCGGGCCCGGCCGTCGGGTTGGATAGAATCCCCACGGCCGCCAACACCCGGTTGAGGACGCCGTAATGGGCCAGCAGACGGCTCATCGCCATCGCGCCCACGAACGGCGGCAGGATCAGCGGCAACAGAATCAATACACCCAGAACGCCCTGCCCCCGGAAACGGGTATTCGCCCGAATTAGCGCCAGCGGCACCGCCACCAGCACGGCCACCGCCGTCGTCGCGCAGGCCAGCGCGACACTATTGATCATCTCCGAAACCAGAATGCGGTTCTGAATGATTCGCCCGAACCAATAAAGACTCAGCCGGCCTTCATGGAGGAACCCCTTGCCGATGGCGCGGACGATCGGCGTGATCAGGACCATGACCAACACCGCGATCAGCAGAGCTGCCGCGAGGGTAGACCCCCATCGTTCGATGCGGGCCGGCCGCGAGGGCATCAACGGCAGTTTGTCAGTCGGCGTCGGGGTCATGGGGCGATTCGTCGGTACTTGTTCCGGAAGAACTCCTGCCACGCCGAGATGATGCGTTCGGCTTCGGTGGGGTCCCTGAGCTTGCCGGCCACGTCCACGATGCCCTCGACGGTGGCGACGTTATCGGGAAGTCGATTGAACTCCGCCAATCGCTGAGGGCTGGGGTGATCGATCAGGGCCCGCTGAGCGGCCCGCATGTCGTTGAGGTTGTCGATGGCGGCGGCCCGGACCAGTTGCTTGAGCACGCCGAAACGGACGCCGCGAATCTCCACGTCGAGCGCCATCTCGTTGCCGGCTTGGTAGGGCCCGACCAGCCCCGGCGAGAGTTTTCCAGCATAGATCTCGTAGACGTCGCGCCGGATAGGTTGTCGACCCAGCGCCGTCCGGGCCGGGCCATCGGCGGCACCGACGGGAAGGCCGAACAACGCCTGGCCCCGTGTGGATAAGACGAAATCCACGAACCGCTGGGCCAATTCCCGATTCGGCGCGCCTTTGAGGATGCCGATCGGATCGGGCGTAAAGGCGGTCTGGCCCCGGGGGCTGACATAGATCAAATCCTCCGGAGCTTCGGCGGCGATATTGCCACCGTAGAAGTCGATACACGTAGCAACGGCTGCAGCGCCCCAGGCCGGAGTCTTGGCGGCGGCCCCGGCGCTGCCTTCGAATCGCCACGCGTTGCTCAACACAGCCAGCAGCTTGGCCCAGCCGCTGGGCCAGTCCGGCGCGGACTGAACGATCATTTCATAGGCAGCTGCCGCCGAGCCGGACTGAGTGGGGTCGGCCAAGCAGACCTGGCCGAACATGCGAGGGTCGGCCAGATCGTCCCATAGCTCTGGCGTATCGATGCCGAGTTGACCCAGCACCGGGCGATTGCAGAGGAAGCCGAATCCGCTGACGGCCGAGCCGCACCACAGGCCATCGGGGTCCCGCATCTGCACCCCGCCGAACACGGCTGGGATGTTCCGCTCGACATCCTCGGAAATGACCATCGGTTGGAGAACGCCCTCCTTGGCCATTCGCGCGAACATGTACTCCCCGCCCCCCCACAGCACGTCGATGTCGCTGCTGTCGGCCCCGGCGTAGACGTTACGAAGGTAGGTCATGATGGCGCTGCCGCCGCCACCGACGTCGCGCCATTCAATGTCCACCGCCTGGCCGTATTTCAGGGCATGGTGCACCGAAAACGCCCACTCGTACTCGTTCTGGATATTGGTGTTATGCGGGCTGATGGCCACCAGCTTGACCGTCGGCAACTCATCCCAACGCCGCTCCCACCTTTCGACAATGGCCTCGGCCTGAGCCGCCGCCTGTGGGTTGGCGCGTTCGGTCGATCGATTACAGCCGATCCCGGCCAGGGCCACCCACACGGCCACGGCGCCCGCCCCCAACCGACACACTTCCCGATCACGTCTCATGCCATTCCCTAAATGGCCCGCCCATCAACGGGCCCCGGAGGTCTTCGTCAACATCGTTATGCTGCGGGCCCAATTCGCAGCACATTACAGGAAGGGCTAACAGCACACAACCGTTCCCCCGAATGCGGCTATCGGCCCGCTGCGCACGATCAAGGCCGCACGCGTTCAGTGGCCCCACCACCGCACGGCGACGAGAGCTTCGACCTAGTGTCGCTGCTCGGCGGAAGCGGCCGCCTTGAGTTGGTCCAGGAACTCCTGGCCGAACGCGCCTCGGATGATCTGATCGATGCCCTCGTCGAGCGTCCTTTGCCCCTGCCGTCGACGGTTGCAGGGGAACAAGAAGGCGTCTTTCTGAAGGCCTAGCACCGGACGCGGGCCATCAGATAGCGCCAACGGCCAAATCGCGCACGCTTGCGGCTTGGCCTGAAAAGGGTCGAGCTTCAGTCGCAACGCCACCGAATGAAGGTAGCAGCGCACACGGTGACCGCTTCGATAAGTAAACACACACCGCATGTCCTCATCGGTGGCGATGCTGAAACGCCCGTCATCGGTCTCCTCAAAGAAGTCCTGCCCCCCGCAGTGGCGGTCGAGCCCAGCGTAGAGGCCCTTCCCGGCTTCGACCATGCCGATGAGGCGCGACAGTTCGTCCTCGGCGACCGAGACATCGTAGATCTCGCAACAGCCCCTCATTCCCCTGCACAATTCGGGCCGACACGCATGCGCCACCTCCCATATCGCGTCCACATCCACACCGAACGGACCAACATTGCGGATCGTGCGGCCGCTTCGTCCTGGCGACTCAGCAAACACCGTGGCGACTCCTTAGGATGGCAGCTGCCGGAAGGGGCCCGGCCATG
Organism: uncultured Planctomycetaceae bacterium; assembly: GCA_964428895.1. Classification (GTDB taxonomy): domain Bacteria; phylum Planctomycetota; class Phycisphaerae; order SM23-33; family SM23-33; genus HyVt-337. The sequence continues at coordinate 8,865 of CAYRZU010000021.1, read as the reverse complement.
CCGAACAGCCGGCGATCGGATTCGTACCGATGACGTGCAGATTGGGAAACAATTAGGGCCGCCCTCCAGCAATTTGTCAACACAGCGCGTGTGCGACTGACCACGCGCCGGGGGAGAACCGCCGATAGCCAAATCCAAGGTGCAATTTGAGCCCGGATAGCTTGACCCGATTATTCAGATAAAGCATACTTGAATGAGGCGGATTGGCTCGATCTTCATGCATTGGCAGTTATTGTTGTTTTACTTGGTTATCCTTTTTGGCATGTTCATTGCTGCATGCTAGAATAGGACGTACGGCAATAATGCCAACACTAAGGGAAGGAGTATCGAAATGGGACGTTATTGGGTTTTGATGTTTCTGGCGGGAGCCGTTTGTCTTGCGCTGGTGTCGCAAGTATCGGCCCAAAATCTACTAACAAACGGAGGATTCGAAACACTTACTGACACCAATCAGGGCTGGCCGACTTCTACCGGGAACTGGAACAGCGCCGACCCCTCCCTCATCGTCGAGGAGACGGTTTTCAGTTTCCCAACGCACCCTGACCCGGCCAAGCAGTCGCAGACGATCACGCCCTACGAGGGCACACAGATGCTGATGTTCGAGCGAGCCAGCGGCCAGGATCCGGCTGGCGGAAACGGATGCGACGTCTGGCAGCTTGTGGACGTCAGCGCCTATTCAGCGCTGATCACGGCCGGCCGGGCCCAAGCCGATTTGTCCGCCTGGTTCAATCGGGTCGATGCCGATGCGGAAACCGATACGGCTTTCCAGGTCCGCATCGTTGCCTTCCAGGAGGGAGACCCCAGCACGTTCTTTTCGCAGATAAACTACATGGTCAATGGGCTGTGGAATCCTTGGACCGGATCGGTCAATCAGTTCGAGTCCGACGGCGACGACGCCACGTGGGAAGAACTCACCACCAGCTATCTTCTGCCGACCGATACGACCTACATGGCGGTGCGAATCAGCCCGCGTGAGAACGTTTTCAACGACACGACGTTCCCCGAGTTCGACGGGCATTTCGCCGATGCGGCCGTTCTCGAGATCACCGACGTGCCCGAACCGGGGACGATGGGGCTGCTGGCCCTCGTTGGGCTGGCTGTGCTACGACGCCGGCGGAAGTAGGCCTGCTAGCGACGTGTCCCTCATAGGGGATTTGATTCTGGCCCTTTCCTGCTCTTGGTACCAAGTGCTATGAGGGAATCGGTCACTGTCTGACGCGTTGGCTGGCCCGCAGGGAGGGGCGTATCCCCAACTTGAGGGCCAGCCAACGTCGCTGTTGCGAGCGCTGCGGGGGTCTGCCATTTGAGGCCCCCGTTCGGCAGGACCGAACGATCTGCCTATCCCCTGCTTATTGTACTTCGTCGTTGATCGGCTTGATTCGGGCTTCCAGGACTAGCAGCGCGGCCAGGATCAACTGCAGCGCGGGGACCATGAGGAACGTCATCCGCAAGCTGCCCAGGGCTTTGGCCATCAAGCCCATCGCCATGGTCATCACGCCACAGCCGGCAATACCCGCACAGGACAGCAGAATGAAGAACATCGTGCTATCCGTGTGCGGCAGGCAGTGATCGGCGTGGCTCTGAATGCTGGGCCAGAACGGCGCGACCGCGATGCCCGTGACAAACAACATGCCAAAGAGCGCCCAGAGAGGATTGAGGAACGGCAGGAAACTGGTCACTACCACGCCCGCCAGAGCGGACAGAACCACCAGCCGGGCCAATTGATGTTGCTTAATGAGATACCCCCATCCCAGCCGACCCACGGTCATCCCCGCAGCCAGGCAGCCCAGCCCCACGCCGCCGGCCAACTTCGAGCCGCCATGGACCGTTTCGACGAAGCTGGAGATCCAGAAGGTCGGGCCGAACTCGGCGGCGCCGGCGACGAACATCGACAGCAGGAACAGCCACGCGCGCGGCGTCCGTAGAACACTCACCACGTGGCCCCAAACCACGCCGGCCGGAATGATCTCCGGATGTTCGGGATACTCATGGCCCTTACGCTCCGGCAATAGCAGCACCAATGACACCAGCACCGTCATCGCGCCGATCCCCGCCAGCACGTATCGCCACGAGACTCCCAGGTAGAGCAGCAGGCCCGTGCCGATCGCCGTCACCAGCGATCCGATCGGCCAAAAGCCGTGGGCGATGTTCAGGTATCGACCGGGCTCATCCGGGTGGAGGTCGTTAACGAAAGGCGTGGCCAGGCCTTCAAGAATGCCCTCGCCCAGGCCGGCAATGACCAGCCCGGCCACGAGCGCGATATAGGCCGGCGCGAAGGCGCCCACGATGATGCCGATTCCGATCATCGCAACGGAAATGCCCAACGTGCGGCGCTTGCCCCAACGCCCCGCCCAGAATCCACACAACACCAGGGTGATCGCCATGGCCGCAGTCCGGCCAAAATGCATGATCCCGCCCTTGAGCGTACCGCCCTCCTCCAGAGAGAAGCCCAGGTCACTGGCGATCGTCGGCAAGGCCGCCGCAATCACCAACGACGCGCAGGCATAGGAGAAGAAGCTGAAGAACGCGCCGTAGTCGTACCGACCAAAGTCCAACCGGCGAGAAGATGTCGCGCTTTGACCCACGGGGCTATCCTGCAATGTCTCTACCTACGGTCCACGGGATAGGCCACCGCGGCCCAACCGGTCCGAGAAGGTATGCTCTTTGGCCCACCGATTCAAGGGACGGCCTAGTTGCTCAGGTGGACATGATTCTCGGCAGGGACAGGGCACGGAGTTCCATCATCGGTGCGGGGACCGTAGAATCTCCGACCGGGAGTAAGCGAATGAGTATTGCGAATATGACGGAACTGGTCGCCGCGGCCAACTGGGCCAAGCTGCAGTCGGCGTGGCTGGCTGCCATCGACGCGGAGGTGTCCCACGAAGACATGGGCGCTATCCTTAACGCGGTAGTCGAGGCAGGCCAGCTCGACCTGGCCGAGATGCTGGCGTCGATTCTGCTGGAGGACAGCCTGGAGCGCGGCCCGGCAGACGGGGCCCTCCATGCGGCGCGGATCGTTGTCTCGGCCGTGCCCGCCAGCGGCGAGTTCCGTAGCCAGGCCGCCGAACTGTTCCGCACGCTGCATGGCGCGCACCCCCATTTCGACCGTCTGCTGGCCGCGTCGGGCCTGACCGGGAACCAGTTGCCACGCCGCGCGCTGCGTACGCTTGACACGTGCCTGGCCATCGAGCCGGGCTGCTACCTCGTCAATCGATTCGACAACCAGGCGGTACAGGCCGTCGGTTACGACGAGGGTCTCGAGCAGTTCGACCTGACCGACGACGGCGGCCACGCGCTGGCCATGGAACCCAAGAAGCTCGCCGACGAGTTCGACATCGTCGACGAGACCGACTTCCGCGTGCTCGCCCAGCACCGTCACGAGCAGTTGGGCGAGCTGATCGCGTCCGACCCGGCTGCGGTGCTGATCGGCCTATGCCTCTCAAATGACGGCCAGATCACCACCACAGCGGCGAAGGAACACCTCGTCCCTCAGCACATCACCACGGACAAGTGGAGCAGTTGGTGGACCCGCGCGCGGGCGGCCGTCCGGCGAACCGAGCAGTTGACGCTGGAGGGCAAGAGCCCTGCGACGGTCGTCTACCACCCCCACGGCCAGAGGCTCGAAGATGAACTCGCCGGCGAGGTCGCCAAGGCCTACATGCCACTGGATCGCCTGAAGCTGTTGCGACGGTACGTCGGCGAAGTCGACCACCGCAAGGGCGAGATCGATGCGGCGTTCGCCGGGGCCCTGCTGAGTGGGCTGGCTGACCAGGTCACCCGCTTCCAGGACACTCGCCCGGCCGATGCGTTGGTGGCGTCGCTGGCGGTCTGTGAGGCCGTCGGAAAGGGCCTCCCTGCCCCGGCGGAGACCTTCCGCTCCGCGAGCGAGATCGTCGCCCAGGCCGAATTGTCCGCTGAGATGATCGCCGCTCTGGGCAAGGCGACGCTGTGGCCGACATTGCTGGCCGCACTGGCGGACCTGCCCGACGAAGCCGAACAACTAGCCAGGCTGCTGCCGCTAGCGCCGGCGGAGCAACTCGACGACATAGCCCAGCGACTCACCGAGGCCGCTCGGGACGATGTCGTCGAACACACTGTCGCCGCAGCCCTGGCCGATACGGGCCGCCACCTGGAGGTGTGTATCTGGCTTTGGCGGGGCCCGGCGAAGGCGCCCGATCTCACGCCTCGAAAAGTCGATTTGCTCGGCCGCCTGATCGGCGTGCTGGACGACATGCATCGGGGCTGGGACGTCGATGCCGCCCAGCGCAAGGCCGTCTCACAGCGGGTGCGGTCGGCCGTCTCGGCCGGCGGGTACGCCGCCTACCGGGAGGCCGTCGCCGAGATGGACAAGGGCGTGGCCGTCACCGTCAAGCGCCGTGTCGAACGCTGCGACGGGCTGGCCCAGGCCGTCCGCCGCGACATGCTCGATATCCTCAAGGAGTCCTTCTACGGCATCTTCGTTGAACGAAAGGCGCAGGTCGACCCGTGGGCGGATGAGGACACGTTGTGGGTGACCGAGGTATCGCTGCGGGCCCGCGAGGCCGAGCTGAAGGATCTCGTCGATGTCCGCATGCTTGCCAACTCGCGTGCGATTGGCGCTGCAGCCGAACACGGCGACCTCAGTGAGAACAGCGAATGGAAGTATGCCGTCGAGGAGCAAGGACGGCTGCAAGCGGCCGCCAGCGACATGCGTCAGGAACTGGCGAAGGCTCGCGTGGTACACCCAGGCGACGTGCCGACCGACCACGTTGGGATCGGCTCGCGCGTCACGCTCAAGCGCGACGGCGACGGGCAGGAACTGATCGTCCGCTTCCTGGGCTCTTGGGACGTCGACGTCGCCAACCGCGTGTTCAGCTACCGTTCCGACTTCGGCCAGCGCGCCATGGGCAAAACACTCGGTGACGAAGTCGAGGTCAAGATCCAAGGGCTTGAAGGCACCTACCGCATCGAAACGCTCGGCTCGGCCCTGCAGTAGGCCACAGGGCGAAGACTGTAACTCGCCTCCTTGGTGTGATTGCCTCTCGCGCTGCAGCAGGCCTCTTCGCCTAGCTCGGCCGTTGTGTCCATCCTACAGACGCCGCGGGAACTCGCCCAAGTTCAGTGACGCACTGCCGCAGAGCTTGTGCAGGCGTGTCATGCACCGGCAATGCTCTTCGAAGCCAACGTTCGTCGACAACCCATGATCGAACATGGGGAAGCAGCCTCCGATGCTCAGCATCCTTTCGACGGCCGGCACAAGCTCCGACTCGATCCGATGGCTGTTGCCGGTCGAGGCGATTTCCTTCTCAATCCCGCCCAGGAAGACAAACCCGGGCGCCCGCTCACGGTACGCCACCGGATCGTTGCCGCAGACTTGCTCCATCGGCATCAGCCCGTTGAACCCCACCTCGCCAAGAAGCACAACAAACTCATCCACCTTCCCGTCACTGTCCACGAACAGCAGTTCCGCGCCGCAATCCCGCGCCACATCCGCGACCCGGCGGTAATAGGGCCCGCAGAACTCCCGGAACGCCGCCGGGCTGATCAGCATCCCGTGGTTAAAGCAGAAGTCTTCCCACGTGGTGACAATCTCCGGCCGCAGCGCTTCGATCACCGGAAACACGTACTGCTCCTGTATCCAGAGCCGGTGTTCGATCATCTCGCGGACCAACTCAGGTTCATCGTGCAGAGCCAGCAAGGCCCGCTCGGGCCCCATGTCTTCCCGCACGAATCCCCATGTGCCTCCGCAGAAGACGTTCAGCGGACGTGTCCGGTCGCGGCACTGCGCCCGCCAGGCATCAAGCAGGGAGGTGTCCTTGCGGGTCGGGGTGATCAGGTCGCGGTATCGCTCCCAAGACGCGCGATCACGCACGTGGAACTCCTGGAAGTCAGGCATGCTGTAAACCAGGTCGTTATTCCGGACTTGCCTTACCCGCGCCCCGGTCTCGCATTCCAGGATTTCGAACTCGCCTTCGGTGCGCGCTTCGCACCTGACGCCGGGGGCGTCCACCCCGATCGATCCTGCAGAATCGTAGGTGGCTTCCCCCCAGTATCGACACCACGTGTCCGTGTCGACGACCCACTCCGGCAGTCCTTCCTGGTGCAGTTTCACCAGGCCGCCCGCATGCGGTGTTCCCAGTGCATGCGCTGCCAGCAGCGGCCAGTAATCCGGCTGCTCCAACCGGACCACGGCTTTGAATCTCTCTAGCTCATTCATCGGCGGCCAATCTACCACGCCATGTGACTGATGGGAAATCCCCCTATGCAACAGGGCCGGACCTGCTAGTCCAGCCCTGCCAAAGCGGGCGATCGGATTCGAACCGACGACGTCCAGCTTGGGAACTGGGCTGCTATGGTTTGTAACGCTTTCAAGGCACACTCGTTACGTATTGCCTAGCGACCGCTTGCACCCCTCCTTGCACCTCCGGACCACAATCATGATTCGGGCGGGGATGTAAGCGTTCTGCCGTGGCCGACAGCCACCGCCCAATCAGCTCAACGGCGATCTTGAGTCATCATGGTCGCGGATGGAGTTTTCGGGAGGGACAGACGACCGAGGGCTTCACCGGTGACAAATTTCCATAACCGCATTGTCCTTTAATGTAACCGCCGCTATTGTATACCTAACAGATAGCTAACACATTCCAGCGCAAGGAGGCCACCCGTTCGGCAGAAGGGGACCTCCTTGGCCTGCCTGAGAAACAACACCGCCGCCGTCTACCGTCCTCGGCGGCCCCTGGAATCCGACTTCCACCGCCTCATCCGCGAGCATTTCGACGACTTCCGCGCCGTCTACGCTCAGCGCTACGCCCGCAAGCACGGCCACTGGCGGCCCGTGTTCGACAAAACCGTCCGGGCCTTCCTGGCCTGCGGCGACCTCGCCGCCGGATTCGCCCGCGTCCGCTGCCCCGACTGCCGCCACGAGTTCTTCGTCGCCTTCTCCTGCAAGCAGCGGTGCATCTGTCCGAGCTGCGCCCAGAAGCGCACGATCCTCTTCGGCCTGCGCCTGGCCGAGAATGTCTGCCGCCCCGTTCCCCATCGCCAGTTCGTCTGGACCGTCCCCAAGCGCCTCCGCGTCTTCTTCCGCTACCATCGCGACCTCCTGGGCCGCTTGCCTCTTCTGGCCTGGCGATCCCTGCGGGAGGTCTACCGCGCCCTGCTCGGCGACGATGCGGTCCCCGGCGGCGTCCTGGCCGTCCAGACCTTCGGCCAACTGCTCCACTATCACCCGCACGTCCACGGCCTGGTCACCGACGGGGCGTTCACGCCGGACGGCCGATTCCTGCCGCTGCCGGCCAACCTCGGCCACGGCCCGTTCCTGCGCCTCTGGGAAAACGCCGTCTTCGAGCTGCTGTTGGACCAGGGCCGCATCGACCCCGCCGTCGTCGCCCAAATCCGCTCCTGGCGACACAGCGGCTTCAGCGTCAACCGCGCCATCCGCCTGGCCCCCGGCGACCGCGACGGCATCGAACGGCTGGCCCAGTACATGGCCCGCAGCCCCTTCAGCCTCGCCCGCCTGGTCCGCATCGGCCCCGGAGGCCAGGTCGTCTACCGGGCCGAGAAGGACCGGCCCCAACGCTTCCCCGATCCCGCCAGCGCGCAACTGTTCCCCGGCATCGCTCGCAACTTCCATGTCTACCAGCCGCTGGACTTCCTGGCCGAACTCTTCCAGCACATCCCCGACAAGGGCGAGCATCCCATCCGCTACTACGGCTACTACTCCAGCAGGGCCCGCGGGGCGCGGGCCCGTCGCTCAGGCCGCCCCGCCGATGCCGAGCAGGCAGAGCCCCCGGCCGCTCCCGCCGCACCGGACCGACGCCGCTGGGCCATGCTCATCAAGAAAATCTATCACGCCGACCCCCTGCGGTGCCCCCGCTGCGGGGCGACGATGAAGATCATCTCCTTCATCGAGGCCCGCCAAGGCGACGTGATCCGCAGGATACTCCAACACTGCGGCCTCTGGTCCGATCCGCCCACCCGCGCTCCCCCGCAGCCGGCTCCCATGCCCGGGGCCGCCTGCCCGCGACCATCGTCCGATCCGGACGGCGACTCGCAGCGGACCTACGAGGCCGATCCGGACTTCCTCGAATACCTCCGGCGAGAGGAAGCCGACCTCGCGCAAGCGCCCCGGAAGCCCTGAACCGGCCGGAGAATTCCTGAAATCCGCACTTGTGCCGGGGCGGAAACGGTGATAGGCTGCGCCCATACTGCTCGGGGGCGGTCCCCGAGCTCACGTGATTCCGCCGGTGGGGCCATTTGTTTCGCCCGAGGGCTGTTGAAGGACAAAAGGAGAGCGCAGGATGCACCGCAGCGACACCCCCTCTCCCCTAACCCCTCACCCCCGGGCCCGACGGCCGGCCCCAGGCGGTATTGAATTTCCTATCAGTTGCCGATTGGCTGCTGTCGGGCGTTGGCCATATCTGCGCCTGGCCGCACAGGGTTTCCTGAAAGCCCATTGCTAGGGCTTTCCGGCTCTGTGTCCGTCCAACCGCCTCCGCGCAAGCTGGTGTGCTCCACTGCGAGGATAAACAACCGCTCCCGACGATGGCCCGCGCCAAGTTCGCCCGCCGAGAATATTCCTTCCGTCGTTGCGTAACCAAGTCGTCGAAGGTCGGCTCGGACGGTGTCGTATCCCATGCGAAGGTGAGCTGCGACGTTCTCGAAGAAAC
>CAYRZU010000021.1:0-207 GCA_964428895.1 uncultured Planctomycetaceae bacterium | reverse complement strand
GCAACGCGGTCACCCTCGCCGACGCCAACCAGGCCGTTCTGGGTTCCTTGACCGTCCTGGGCGATACCGGAGTGGATGGGTCGCTCATTGCCGACAACGGCCTGGTCGTGGAGTTCGGCAAGAACATCACCGGTCGCGGCATGGTCCAGACGCCCGACGATGCCACCAAGGCCCTGATCAACAATGGGACGATTGTCGGCAATTCGG
>CAYRZU010000020.1:0-45548 GCA_964428895.1 uncultured Planctomycetaceae bacterium | reverse complement strand
GTGGTCAACGCCACCGACCTGCAGATATTGAAGGCCAACTTCGGCTTGGCCGCTTCGGCTGTGCCCGAGCCGATTACGCTGGGTCTGCTGAGCCTGGGCGGCGTGGCGCTGCTTCGGCGCCGCTAGCGAGGAAACCAACCAAGGAGACGCTCTCGATGCGAGATGTTATCTGGATGAGCCTGATCGTGCTGGCGCTGCTGACGCCGGCGTCGGCCGCCTACGACCCCGCCAAGATTCAGTGGGGCGGGACCTACATGGAACTGGCGACCGACCCGACGCCCGTGGCCGGCGGCTGGGAATACATCGTGGACTGCTACACCAACGGGTCCAACAGCGCCCGGTGGGGCATCTGGGGCCCGGCCGACCTCTACGAGACCATGGTCAACCTTGACGAGGGCGCCGAGTGGTACTGGGGTACCCAGGACCTGATCATGCAGTACTGGGACCAAAGCGCCGCCAATGGGCAGTTGCTCAACGAGTTCAAGCCTCCCTCGGCCGACACCAACGGCGACAACGTCTGGGAGTTGACGGGCCATCCCTGGGAGATCATCAATCAGTGGCACGCGCCCAATGAATACGTGGGCGGCTTTGAGGCCAACCACACCACCTTGCGCAAGGATGCGGGCAATCCGTGGTATGGCCGAACGCTGGGGCAGGACCTGGTGCAGGTGATGAACGTCGGTGTGATGTACGGCCATGGGGCGGGGCTGTGGTTTACGGTCCGAATTGTTGTGACCGATCCGTTGGACTCGCTGGAGTGGTCGCGTCCGGACTACGGCAGCAACGTTGCCTGGGAAGACAGCGTCTGGTTTGATCATCCGGATTACGTGCCCGGGCTGGGCGTGGATTTCGACGACAACGGCACGAACGACGTCTTTCACGAGAACTACGGCCTGTACCCGGTCTTGGGCAACTTCGACACGGGTCGCGAAGGCGATTTCAACGGCGACGGCGACATCAACGCCGACGACGTCGACATTCTGTGCACCAACATGGGCGGCGATCCGGGCACCTATGACCTGGACGGCAACGGAACGGTCGACGAAGACGACATGGTCTACCTGATCGAGCAATTGGCCGACTACGACACCGACGGTGACGGCACGGCCGACGGGACGGGCACGTATCGGGGCGATTTCAACCTCGACGGCGTGGTCAACGCCACCGACCTGCAGATCATGAAGGCGGGCTTCGGTCTGTCCGGCGTGGGCTATGCCGCCGGCAACGCCAATTGCGACACCGTGGTCAACGCCACCGACCTGCAGATTCTCAAGGCCAACTTCGGGTTGGCCGCTTCGGCGGTTCCCGAGCCGCTGACGATTGGCTTGCTGGCGGTCGGCGGACTGGCTGTGGTAAGGCGACGACGTAAGTAGAGACGCTCGGCGGAGCAGGCGGGACGGTCGGCGGCCAATGGGGCGGCCGACCGAGGGCTGATAGAGCTTGACAGGGCTCTGCCGCGCGGTAGGCTTGTTTTGTCAATTCGGTTTCGGTGTTCAATTCGGGGACAACGGATCTATGGGCAGGAGGCCTCAGATTCAGTGACGGCGCGGCGTCATGCGCCAAGTCTTCGGCTTGGAGGCCATTCGAATAAGGAGACTCACATGTGCGTACATCGGACAGTTCTCATTCTGTTGGCGGTGGGGGTGCTGGCTTCGACGGCATCGGCCTATGTATATGGGTGGGATCCGGCCAAGGACCAGGGCCAGGACTTCTACTGCGAATTGGCCCAAGACCCTTCGATCATTTACGGCGGGGTCTATGCCGGCAAGTTCGAGTACTTCTTCGACTTCTACATTGTCGGTACGGGTGGCGGGGACAGCACGACCTATAACCTGGGTCTGGTCGGGCTGGACAACACCAAGATTGCCAACGCCCAGACGATCAATCCCGACAGCGAGGTGTTCAAGACCCAGGAATGGGGTCAGCCTAACGGCTACGGGAACCGGGCGTCGTGGTCGGACTCCCACGGGCGCATCCTGGACTTCTGGACGAAAGACACCAACGCGAACCTGACCACCGCCACCAACACAAACTGGTGGCGGACCTCCTACGACGACGGCGCCGGCGGCTGGACCGACACCGGACTGGGCTGCGCCGGCAGCAGCACGGCCAACCCGCACGCCTACAGCGAGTACGTGGAGTGGAGCGGCTTCGACACGGACTTCTACATGGCCGATCTGGCCCAGCCGGACCCGGGCGGGACGGTGCCCTGGGAAGTCGCCGGCGGCTGGACCAACCCCTGCACCGAAGACATGATCGCCATTGTGGGCAACGCCTACGGATGGTGGGCGACCACCAACAGCCAAGGATTGGTCGCCACGGTTCGCGTGGTCTACGATGAGGTCATCGATCCGGCCAACATCGGCTGGGGCAAGGGCGTGGCCAAGGACTTTCCCGTTCTCGGGGATTTCACGATCGAGCTGCCCCGGACCGGTGATTTCAATGTTGACGGCGACATCGACGCCGATGACGTTGACATCCTGTGCGCCAACATGGGCGGCGATCCGGCTACCTACGATCTGGACAGCAGCGGCACGGTCGACGAAGACGACATGATCTACCTGATCGAGCAACTCGCCGACTACGACACCGACGGTGACGGCGTTGCCGACGGGACCGGAACGTATCGCGGCGACTTCGACCTCAACGGCGTGGTCAACGCGACCGACTTGCAGATCATGAAGGATAACTTCGGCACCGGCCCGCTGGGCTATGCCGACGGCAACGCCAACTGTGATACCGTCGTCAACGCCACGGACCTGCAGGTCCTCAAGGATAACTTCGGCTCGGCGGCTGCGGCCGTACCCGAGCCGCTTTCGATGGGTTTGTTGGCCGCCGGAGGGTTGGCTCTGCTGCGGCGGCGGAAGTAACCGGCGCGGTGGCGCCGTTCCGGTAATCTGTATTGCGGTGTATAATAGACAAAGGCGGTTCCCGGCCGTCGATTCGGCGGCCGGATAGCCAAGGAGGCTGTGCGCAATGAGACATGCGATGATTGGGTTCGTGGTATCGCTGGTGGTGGCGGCTGTCGCTTCGCCTGCCGGCGCGGCCGTGGAGGCCGGCGTGGTCGGAGGCGGCATTCACGTGCAGTACGGGCCGCAGGATACCGGCGGCAATTACATGGGTGTCGCCTCGGAGAGCTACGACTTCTACAGCGACGGGATCTACGGTACGGGCTGGGGCGACAACTTCCCCACCTGGTCCGGCGATCAGAGACCCCCGGACGGCGCCGGCTACGGCTATGTGCTGTTGGCGTTCGACCCCTACACGGGCGAGGTCTGGACCGACATCCCCGATACGCACCAGGCGCTGAACCCCGCGGGCACCTACAGCGGCCATGCCCCTTCGGCCAGCAAGAGCGGCCCGAGCGGCCTGCCCGACGACCCCGGCACGCCGGACGTCGATGAGAGCCTTGTCCGGTCCGCCGTGGTCAGCTATTCGACGAAGGCCTTTAGCGAGGACTGCGTCTACATCACCGGCGAGTTCATTCCGCGCCCCAATGATGGCGTCAACGACGAGCCCTTCGGCTCGTTCGTCAACACCTCGTCGGATGGCGGCATTCTCTCGGTCGACCCGTGGGCGGCCTACAACACCAGTTGGGGCGCCTTGCTTCCGGCCGGTGCGGAGGTCAAGACCTATGGCGCCGCCGATCCCGATAGGCCTACGGGGATGTATCAGGACCCGGGCGGCGATCTGGACTTCGACCACAACAAGACCTGGGGATACGTGGGATTCTGGAACTGGTCGTGGGGGTACTACTCCGGCGACGCCGGCGGCGTGGCGGACTCGATTTTCGGCTTCGAAATGGACGGTGGCCGGGGTTGGATGCGGCTGGACTTCGCCGCCCACCGCACGGGCGTCCGCCTGACGGAGTACTACTTCGATCCCTTGCTGCCGGGCGATTTCGATAATGACGGCGACATCGACGCCGACGATGTCGACATCCTGTGCGCCAACATGGGGTCGGCCAATCTTGATGAGTACGACCTCGACCAAAGCGGCACGGTGGATGAGGACGACATGGTCTACCTGATCCAGAACCTCGTCGACATCGACACCAACGGTGACGGCACGCCCGACGGGAACGGCACCTATCGCGGCGACTTCAACCTGGACGGCGTGGTTAACGCCACCGACCTGCAGATCATGAAGGCCGGTTTCGGTCTGAGCGGTTTGGGCTATGCCGCCGGCAACGCCAACTGCGACACCGTGGTCAACGCCACGGACCTGCAGATTCTCAAGACCAGCTTCGGCCTGTCGGCGTCGGCGGTGCCCGAACCGCTGACGATGGGTCTGCTGGCGGTCGGCGGGGCGGCGCTTTTGAGACGGCGACGGTAGATCCGATAGCTCTGCAATGATGTCAAGCGGGCGGCCCGACCGGGTCGCCCGCTTCTTTTGACCTGGCAAGCAATCTGATAATTGCCGTTTCGTTTCCTGGGGATTCGTTGAAATGTTATCGTCACTACATTTTGAAAATACGGTTGTTATGGAGCACTCTCTCGTTGTCGGCGACAAAAAACGGGATTCCAATTTGGGTTTGCCTGGCACAATTCAACAATAATCAATGGAGGCCTATTTCCTTGCGATAGGTCATCTCTTTTACATCTTGGTGCGTCCCTTTTGTTGTTGCACTTTCTGCAGGTGAACCAGGTGGGTAGCGCAAATGGGTGAGTCGGTTCAGGTATACCGGCTCAATACGAAACGCGTGATACTGGGAAACGCTTGGTAAGGCTGTGGCGGGTCATCGACGGATGGGTCGAAAGGAGGCTTCCGGTGAGGTACCGTTGGCGCCGCCCCAGTAGGGGCCGGTGCTCAAGCCGCTACAAGGGCGGCGCTAGCAACGGAAACGAACCAACGAAAGCTTTCGCAGAACGGACGATCCTTCGGGTCGTCCGTTTTGCTGCGCGGGCAGAGGGACAAGGGCCTTTGCTTGGCGGCGGGCTTGGGGTATGTTCGGCGCGGCAATGGAACCGACCCGGACAGAGATTGAGGCGTTGCGGACGTTGGTGTTGTTGGCCAAGGCCGAGGACCTTGGCGACGGCGATGTCACCAGCGCACTGCTGCCGGGTCAGGCCCAGGGCGCGGGGCGATTCGTCGCTCGCGAGCCGATAGTGCTGTCCGGTGGGGCGTTGCTGGAGGCAATCGCCTCGGCCTATGGCGGGGCCATTCACACCGAATGCCTTGCCGCCGACGGGCAGGACGTCGACGCCGGTGATGCGGTCGCCTGTTGGGCCGGGCCGGCGGCGGCCATTCTGGCCGCCGAGCGGGTGGCGCTAAACTTCCTGCAGCATCTTTCGGCGGTGGCGACGCTGACGCGGGCGTTCGTGGACGCGGCGGCCGGTACGGGCGCCGCGATTTACGATACGCGCAAGACCACGCCCGGTTGGCGGGTGTTGGAGAAATACGCCGTCCGCTGCGGCGGGGGCGCCAACCACCGGATGGGGCTGCACGACGCGGTGTTGGTCAAGGACAATCACCTGGCGGTCTTGGCCGCCGATGGCGCGGCCGATCCGCTGGGGTCGCTGACCGCTCCGCTGGCGGCGGCACGGGCCAAGTTGGGTCGGGGGGGCTTCGTGGAAGTCGAGGTCGACACGCTGGCCCAGTTCGAGGTGGCGCTGGGGTTGCCGGTGGACGTTATTCTGTTGGACAACTTCAAGGCCGCCGAGCTGGCCGAGGCCGTCGCCCGTCGGGATGCGGCGGGGCTGGTCGGGAAGCTGGCGCTGGAGGCTTCGGGCGGGGTGACGCTTCAGACCGTTCGGGCCATTGCCGAAACCGGGGTGGAGCGCATCGCGGTGGGCGCGCTGACGCACTCGGCGGGCTCAGTGGACATCGGTTTCGACACCGAGGAGCCGGCCTCGCCATGACGGGTCCGTCGAAGGTGTTGGAACTGCTTTACGACCGTCGCGACGGAGCGTGGTCGCGGCAGGACCTGGCCGCGGCGGCCGGGATCTCCGTAGCCGACCTCAACGACGTGGTGGCCGACCTGACCGGGCGGGGATTCCGCCTCGACGAAAGCCCCACCCAGGGGATTCAGCTGCTTCATCCGACCCCGTTGGACGCCCATCTGATCGAACGCGACTTGCCCACCGAACGCCTGGGTCGGAACGTTATTGTTTTCGGGGAGGTCAACTCCACCAACGACGTGGCGGCCGATTCGGCCCGTCAGGCGGGCTCGGACGGCCTGGTGGTGCTGGCCGAACACCAGCGCCGCGGGCGCGGGCGCTTGGGCCGGTCGTGGCTGAGCGAAGCCGGCCAGAACATTCTGATGAGCGTGCTGCTAACCAGCGGCGCCGAGTCGCTTCGTCACGATGCGGTGACGGTGGCGACGGGTCTGGCCGTGGCGGAGGGAATCGAGGACATTTGCGGGTCCCTGCCGTGCCAATTGCGTTGGCCTAATGACGTGCTGGTCGGCGGGCGCAAGGTGGCGGGGGTGCTGGTGGAGATTCGTCACAATGCGGCCGGGCCGAGCGTGGTCCTGGGGGTGGGCATCAACGCCAACACCTCCCCGCCGGCCGGCCTGGTGGATCGGCCGGCCACGGCCCTGGCCGAGCAGACCGGCCGCCCGACCGATCGGATCGAGGTCATTCGAGCGGTGCTGATTCGGTTGGACGGGTGGCTATCGCGGCTGGCCGATGGGCAGATCGACGCCTTGCACGACGGCTGGGTGGGCCGGTGCGGCATGATCAACGATCGGGTCACGGTCCTCAGCCGTGGCCGATCGCACGTGGGACGCGTGCTGGATGTCAGCCCCCTGGAAGGGCTGATCTTGGTGTGCGATGATGGGCGGCGCGAACATGTGCCCGCCGAAGGAGCGTCGCTGGCGGGCTAGGTTGGCCCGGTTGACCATGACGGTACTGACGGACAGACGGATCGTAATCGCGGGCGCCGCTGCGGCGGTAACCTGGGCGGCGTGCATCGTGTTGTTGTGGAGCTACACGCTGGACGCGTCGGGGACGGCCACCATGCTGACGCTGCTGGCGATGCTGCTTGCGACGGCGTCGGTAGGGGCTCGCGGGCGGCGGTTGGCGCGGGTGGCGGCGTGGGCTTTGTCATGGGTCGGGGCGGCGTCGGCCGAGCCGTTGGCGGTCGCCAGCGGCAATGCGAGCCAATCGCGGCGCTTGTCCGGCCATGAAGTGATGGGCCTGTACGGGCTGGCCGCGGGGGCCGCCCTGGCCGGGGGCCTGCTGAGCACGCTGGTGGTCTACGCGGCCTTGCCCCTGTTCGACTATTTGATCGCCCGCTTCGGGTGGACCAGTGGGTCCTGGGCGCTGGTGCAATTGGCCATTCAATGGGCGGCGCTGTTGCCGTTGGGGGCGGGGTTCGTGGCGCTGTTCGCCGCAGGGGCGTTGGTAAGGCGCGACCCCCGCCCGCATCGGTTGGCTACGGCGAGCCGGGAGCATTTGGTCGGCACGGCGTTGGGGTTGGCGGCCTTCGCGGCGGCCTGGGTCGCCGAGGCCAACATGCTGTACCTGGCCGGGGCGATGGCCGTGGCGCTGATGGGAGTCCTGTACACCTCCCTTGCGGTTGAGAATGTGCAGACCCCCTCACGTGGATTCGACGGATCGAGTGAACCCGTGCCGCTCAAGGGTGGGCGGTTGCTGTTGGTCTTTGCGGGGCTGGCGTTCGTGCTGGTTACCCAGATGCGGCTGTTGAGCGACCTGATGGCCTTCGGCACGCCCACGCGCGCGATGTGGATCGCGGGGTCGCTGGTGCTCTTGGCGGCGGTGTTGCGCCGGGCCGAACGGGGCGCCGAATCGATTCATTTGGCCGGCCTGTGCGGGGCGGTGTTGGGGGGGGTGTTGGTGGTGGGGTTGCAGACGGCATTGGCGTTCGTGTGCTTGGCGGGCGGGCCTCGCTGGGCGGTGGCCGGCGTCTGCGCGGCGCTGCTGCAGTGGCCATTGGCGATGCTGTCGGCCGGCCTGATCGCCCGGCAGCGGCTTCGGTTCGTCAACGCCGGGGGCACGCCAGGCGGCTTCATGGCGGTGGCGGCCGGCGGGGCGAGCCTGGGGCTGTTGCTGCAGCTTCTGGGGGGCACGGCGTGGTTCAGTTGGCTGCCGATGGCGGTGGTTCTGGCTGCGGGCGTGGCCGCGGGCGTAGCCGGGGCGGTGGCGCTGCCGACGCGCCCGGCGCGGGTGGCGTGGTCGATTTCGGCGGCGGTGCTGCTGGCGCTGTCGGTTCTGGCGGTGGAATCGGCGGCGCGGGGACTAGGGGGGCCCCAGTGGCGCGTGCTTAGCGGCACATGGTTGCGGCTTCGCGTGCGTGAGGGCGACGACAAGCTTCCGGAATTCGAGAGCGCCTTGCCGACAGTCAGCACGTGGCGGTCGGCCGCGGTCGATGCGGTGTTCGCGGAGATCCTGTCCGCCCGGGAAGGCCGGAGTCGACACCGCGGGCGATGGTGGGTGGTCGCCGGCAGCAAGCGAGATTGGCCCGAGGCCGAGGGCGTCTACTCGGCGGCGGCCATTCCGGACCCCAGTCCGCTCTCGCACGCGCAGATCAGCGGGGTGTTGCTGCTCGGGCCGGAAGGGGCCTACCTGGTGGCCGCCCGTATCGGCCAGGAGCAATACGACGGCGTGATGCTCGCCCCCGTGGCGGCCGACCACCCGGACGCGTGGCGATTGTACAACTACCAGACGCTACGGCGATGCTACGACCGCATCTTTGCCACGGGCAATGCGCCGATGGCGCTGCGGACCCAGGCCGACGAGGAGCACCTGGACGATCTGTTCCGTGTGGCGCGGACGTTCGTCGACGTGGTGGGCCCCAGTTGGGCGGTGGTGGGTCGCGAGGCCGGACGCGTGGACCTGTTACTGATCGGCCCGAAGGCGCGTAACGGCCGGGCCGTGGTGCGCCAGCCGGCCCCGCAGCCCGGGGCGCTGGTTCTCTCGGCCGAGCAGCTCTGGCCGGCCGATGAGTCGGTTCGGCCGGTCCAAATTCTCAGACCCCACAGCCCATTCCGCCGGGCGACGGTTCGGCCGAACTTGTGGTACTACCACGTCGCTCAGGCGGCAGCGCGAATTGCTCCCCCGGTCGACGACTCAGACCAGTAGGGGCAGATCGGGTCGGTCGGCCCGGTCGAAGGGGCTCAGCAGTCGCGATAAGATGCCCACCGAGACGCTCTTGAAGGTCCGTTGGTACTGGTGTGCTCGTCGGGCGGCGGTGGCGGCGTGGCGGTAGGCGCCGGCTCGGAAGAACTGGCGGGCCGAGGCGTAGTAGAGGCGGCCCAATCGGCGGGCGATCGCATCGTCGGTCAGGACGTCGGCGCCGCCTTGGTCTTGGACGAATCGTTGGAGGACCTGGGCTTCCAGGAATCGGCTGGGGCCGGTCTGGCGGGAAAGGTTCTGCCCGTGGCGGCGGCGGAGGCCGGTCGGCTTGCCCAGGGGGTCAAACTGGCAGTGGAGGCTCATCCGCAGGTAGAGCTCATAGTCCTCGCAGCTTCGCAGGTCGCTGTCGTAGCCGCCGACACGGTCGATCAGGTCGCGCCGGTAACAGACGCACAGGTGCGAGAGGAACATTCGTTCGAACAGTTCGGCGGCGCCGCTGGGGGCGTCCTGGAACTGCCCGGGCAGTTCCGTGATGGCCCCGTCGGCATCGAGACGGTGACGGTAGCCGTGGATGAACTGCGTGTCGCGGTGGCGAGCGATGTAGCCGGCGTAGTGCTCGAGGGTGTGGGGGAACCAGACGTCGTCGCTGTCGATGTAGGTCAGCCAGGGGGCTTTCGCAACGATCAGGGCGGTGTTTCGGGCCGCGGCCGGTCCGGCGTTGGCTTGGTGCAGGGCGGTCATTTGCGGGTGCTTGGCGGCCAGGCGGTCGATGATGGCCGGGCTGTCGTCTTTCGAGCCGTCGTCCACGGCGATCAGTTCCCAATCGGTGAAGGACTGATCGAAGACGGATTGGACGGCCTCGGCCACGTAGTCGGCGTGGTTGTAGACCGGCATAATAACGCTGAAGGTGGGTGTTTCGTCGATGGTCACGGGGCTATTCTAGTCGTTCCGGGCAGCCGGCGGAAGGTTGCGGCGAACACCGGGGCCACTTGATGCGTCTAACCGGTAGCCGGCCGCTTGTTGGGTCGAACGGGCATCGCTATAATTCACTGCTCGATTTGCGCTTATCACCCGGCAGGGACGCAGGGGTCAGGCGTCGGGCAGCCACGGGACGGACAGCCGCCGCTTTCGCGGCGAACAGGTGGTCGGAAGGCACATGAGAATGGGCATTCGCAGTTGGCAATTGCTTGTGATCGCCGCCGCCGTTGGGCTGGGGGGGTCGGTCGGGTCGGCTCAACGGGCCGTGCCGAACGTTGAACTGGTCGGCCCCGGCGACCTCCAGAACATGCAGACCCCGCTGGTCGCTTACGACCTGGAGGTCTCCCGCTACCTCGAGGAAACCCAGAAGCTCATCGAGGCCGGCGATACCGATCAGGCCCTGCGGAACCTCCAGGCCTTGCTGGCCCAGACCGACACCCTGTTCGTTCCCGTCGACAAGGGGCTTCGATACGTTTCCCTTCGGCGTGTCCTGAACGACTTGATCGCATCCCTGCCCCCGGAGGCGATGGCGCGGTACCGGATGCTCTACGATCCGCCGGCCCGGCGGCTGTACGAGCAGGCCCTGGCCGCCGGCGACGGGGCCTTGCTCAAGCGGGTGGTCACCGAGTACCGCCATACCGCGGTGGGTCCGGGGGCGTTGGAGGCGCTGGGCCATTGGGCCTTTGACCACGGGCGGAACGCCGCGGCCGCTCAGCATTGGCGACAGGCGGCCGATGTGGCCGACGAGGCCGACAAGCCGGTGCTGCTGGGCAAGGCGGCGGTGGCCTTCCACCTGGCCGGCATGACCGCCGACGCCGACGCGGCGACCGAGGCCCTGACCCAGGGGTATCCTCAGGCTCGGGCGACGCTGGCCGGCCACGATCAGCGTATCGCCGACTTCGTTATGCGCATGCGCGACCGGCCCGTCCAGAAGGCCTCGGTATCGCTCCTGACGGACTGGCCCGGTCTGGGCGCGTTGACGGGGGAAGCCCGGATGGACCGGGTGGACCCGCCCAGCCTGGCCGAATGGACCTATCGGCCGGACGGGGACACCGCCAAGGGCTCACTGCTGATCCAGGATCTGATCTCGCCAGATGCGTCCGAGGGGACGCCGACGGTGTTCTTCCGCTTGCAGGGCGGACACGTCAGCGGCCGCTATCAGGGCTACCAGGGCGTGGTCCGTTTCGTGCTGCCGTCCTACATTCTGCCGGTCGTGGTCGGCGGGCAGGTGATGGTCCGCACCGAGTGGGCGGTGGTGGCCTGTGACCTGAAGACCGGGAAGGTGCTTTGGCGACACTTCATGCCCATCCGCTACCCCATGGGAAGAGGCTCGCGCGGGGTCACGCGGCGGTTCCACGGCGGCGGCTTTCCGATGAATTACGAAAGCGACTCCGGCCGATACTGGCTGACCGCGGGGGGGGGTTGGTCTTCGTGGTCGGGGAACTGTCCGGATCCAGCTTGCGGTTGGCGGCCAACATGCTGTCGGTCAACCAGCACGGGGATCCCCAGCAGTTCGGCCGGCTGACGGCCTTGCGGATTGGCGACGGCGCGCGGGCGTGGTCCATTCCGGGCCCGGCCAAAGGCGGCCCGGAGATCACGGGGGTTCGATTTACGTCCCCGCCGAGCTATCACCACGACCGTGTCTACGTGACCGCGGTGTGGTCCGGGGCCTTCCATCTGTTCTGTTTGGAGGCCCGGACCGGACAACTGGTCTGGCGCAAGCCGATCTCGCAGATTCCGTTCCTCGGCGAGGCCTACGGGAACAGCCGGGGCCTGTATGTCGATCAGATGCTTCTGAGGGCCAGTCCGCCGGTGGTCGCGGACGGGCGGGTGGTAGTGCTGACCAACGCCGGCGTGGTGGCCGCCTACGAGGCCGATACCGGTCAGCCTCTGTGGGCGTACCAATACCCCAGTGTCGTTAACAGCGATCGGCCTCATATCCCCAGTCGGTTCGGTCGGTCGATTTGGCCGATTAACCCCGTGCTCGCGCTAGGCGACCGGATCATCTGCCTGCCCGGCGACAGCCAGACCGTTCTGTGTTTGTCTGCCGAGGATGGCCGACGGGTATGGAACCGAGGCCGGTACGAACTGAACCACCTGACCGCGCTGGCCCCTGGGCGCGTGCTGCTGAGCGGGCCCGGGATGGCGGTGCTGGCCGCCGACGACGGGCGTCGGCTGGCGCTGCTATCGGCGGCGGACCTGACCGGTGGGGCTCCGGGCCACGCGGGGGCCTACGGTCGCCCGGCGGTTACGCCCGACGGCGTGATGCTCAGCGCCCACGAACGAATCGTGCAGGTCGGTCTCGACGGGGAGACCATTACCGGCCAGAGCGTTTCGTCGGTCGACCTGCCCGGGCCGGGAACGATTCTAGGCAGCCTGATCTCGGCGGGCGATCGGCTGATCGCAGCCAACGCCGCCGGCGTGGCCGTCTACGTCGGGTACCCAACGGTCCGGGCCGAAATCGAGCAGCAACTATCCCAGGCCTCCGGCGCCCAGGCCGTTCGCTTGCGGGCCCGCCGCGCCGCCGCGGCCGTCCGCGCCGGGTTGCTGGATGAAGCGGCGGCGGACCTGACCGAATGCGAAAGCAGCGTCTCCGACCTGACGAGTCTGCCGCCGGACGTGGCCCAGATGCTCTATCACACCTACGTCGACGTGGGCCAGGCCTCCCCAACCCCGCAGGCGATGTTGGCGATGTTTGAAGCGTCGGACGCTCACGCCCGTTCGCGACAGGAGCGGGCCCACAGTCTGCTGCGCCAGGCGAAAGCCCGAGCGGCCTTCGATGCGGCCGGGGCGCTGGCGACGGTCCACCAACTGGTGGATCGATTCGGAGACGAGCAGATCGTCGACGTTCCCGTAGGCCCCCAGGCGGTGGGGCGCCGTGTGAACGCCGCCGACGCTCGGACTCCGGCAGACCAGTACGCGCGAGATATCTTCATCCCCTCGCTGCTGCAGCGCCACGGCCGCGAGGTCTACGCCGCCTTCGACGCCCAGGCCAAGGACGCCTTTGACCGGGCCCGGGTCGCCGGCGACGCCGAAGCCCTCAACGCGGTGGCGCGGCGCTGGCCTAATAGCGTCTGGGCCGACGATGCGCTGATGGCCGCGGCGGAAACCGACTACCGACAGGCGCTAGCGACCTCCGATCAGGCCCAGGCCCATCGACTCATCGAAAGGGCCCGGGCCAATTTGTTCCGCGTGGCTCGCCAGTCCGACAGCCCGCTGGCGCTGTCGGCCCAATTGGGCCGGGCGGCTTTGCGGGCCTATCAGGGGCACAGCGTGGTGGCGGCCTTAATTGCCGAAGAGGCCTGGCGGAAGGCCCGCCACCGCTTTGGCGCCGAGGCCGGGCAGGTGCGGGTGGCGTTCGCGGACATAGACGGCACGCTGACCGAGGCGATGTCCGCGGCTCTTGAGGTCGATTCGGCGGCCGCGGACGGCCCCGGCGCTCCGGCGCCCGAGTTGCGTTTGCCGCTGGCGGCGCTCTATACGGTGGACATGCCCAGGGGCCGACTGCTGAGAAGCCTTAACGGCGAGGCGCTGGAAGCGGACGGAACGGTGTTCGTTGTTGATACCGGGGATGAGATAGTGCGGCTGGACGCCATGGCGCCGTCGGCGCAGGCGGCGGTTCGATGGCGACGGCCGATAGGACCGTGGAAGACCGACGATGGCGTCTCCCTGGCGCCCTTTCGTCGTGCGGCGCTGTCGGGGGATGGACGATCCCTGTTCCTGCTGGATGCCGCGGTACGGGCGATCGACGTTGACACCGGACAGCCGCGATGGGAGTTCCCGATCGAAACGGGTGTCGTCGGGGCGTTGGCCTCCGGGCCCGACGCGTGTGTCTTCTCCGATGGCCAGAGCATCCGGTGTCTCGACGGCGCCGACGGCGAGGTCCGGTGGGTCCTGCCCGGGCCGCCGCGGCCCGACGGCCAGAAGGCGCCCGTGGCCTGGACTATTCATGCCAATGACCGAATCGCGGTGGTTTGCGACCGGGCCGCTCGGGCCGTTCGCGTGGTCGATATGGCCACCGGCGAGTTGCTCCAGGAGCCTTTTGAAGGGGCCCGCCGGGTCGAGGTCTCTCTTGCCGGCAGTGGGGCGTTGATCGTCCTGATCGATGAAGTGTTGATGGCGTTCGACCCGGCCCAACTGGACAGCCCGTTGTGGCGACGCGAGTTTGACGGGCTGACCAAGGGGTGGTTTGGCCGAGCCGAAAGGGGCCAAGTCGTCTTCCAGTATCAGCAGGGCGGCCCACAGCGACTGGAAGTACTGTCGGTGACCGACGGTACAGCCCTGGCGCGAATCGAGCCTCCTTGGTTCGATGGGCGGAGGCCGAATCCTTTCATGGCCGTTGCCCGAGCCGATGGCGTGTTCCTGCTGAGTCGGGTCAACCCGCCCCCGGGTGGCCTGACGCCGGCTGAGCACGCAGCCGCCCAGGTCGCGGGTCGGGAATCCGTGGTCTGTCAACGCATTGATTCCGACAGCGGCGAACTGACGTGGTCGCGACGGCTTCCGGGGACGTTCGCGCCGGTCTTCACCGATGGGCATTTGATCGCCGGCGTCTATCGGCCCGCCGGTGGGGTTACGAAGATCGTCTCCGCCGCTGACGGTGCGAACGTGGCGCCGCTGGCCCAAGGGCCCGCCTTCATCAACGCCGTGACCCGGCCGCCGGCGGTGGTGGGCGACCGCCTGGTCGTGCTGACCACGAAGGGAGTGACCGTCTATGGCCCCGCCGACTAGCTCGCCCAAAATCGCCCGCCGTCGCCGGGCCCTGGCCGCCAGCGCCGCGACGCTGATGATCGGCGTTATGATCGTCAGCCTGTCGGTGCGGCCCGAGGCACGCTTCGTCGTATCCGCCCAGGCCGCCACGCCCGGGCCGGCCTTACCCGAACTGATCACCCCGGACACGCAGGCCTCGATCAATAAGGCCCTGGAGTTCCTGGCCCGCACGCAGCGGCACGACGGCAGTTGGCTGGCCGAATCCCACTACCGCAGCTACTCGGCCACCATGACCAGCCTGGCGGGCCTGGCCCTGATGGCCAACGGGTCGACCGCCGAGGAGGGCCCCTACGCCCGACACCTCTCTCGCGCCATTGACTACGTCTTGCGGCAGGCGCGGGACAAAGACGGCCTGATCGCCGGCTCGGGCAGCGCCGAGTCGATGTACGACCATGGTTTCAGCATGCTGTTCCTGGCCCAATGCTATGGCACGGAAATCAACGCCACCTACGAGCAGCGGATTCACGACGTGCTGACCAAGGCCGTCATCCTGACCGCCAAGAGTCAATCCAACCTGGGCAAACGCCACCGCTACGCCGGAGGCTGGTACTACCGACCGGGCGACAGCGCCCAACGCAACCAGGATGAAGGCTCGGTGACGGTGACCCAACTGCAGGCCTTGCGGGCCTGCCGCAACGCGGGCATCAAAGTCCCCAAGAGCACCATCGCCCGAGCGGTGGAGTACTTGCGGTACTGCCAAGGCGCCGACGGGGGCATCCGCTATAGCGCCCGGACTCGCGGTGGCGGGGGTCGGCCGGCGATTTCGGCGGCGGCGTTGGCGTGTTTCTATGCCGCGGGCGTCTACGACCGCCAGGCCGGCGGCGCCGGGCCCGAGGCCCAGATGGTCGAACGCCTGTGGAACTACCTGCGCGAATACGGCGATCCCTCGCCCGACCGCGCCGGCTGGTACGGCCATTGGGACTACATGCATTTCTACTATGCCCAGGCGATGTACCAACGCGGGGGCGAGCAGTGGAATACCTACTATCGCACCATTGAGAAACGGCTGCGGTCCACCCAAAAGGTCGACGGCAGTTGGTCCGGCGGCGTCGGTAGCGTGTACCGAACGTCGATCGCAGCCATCATCCTCCAACTGCCTTACGGCTACTTGCCGATTTGCCAACGATAGAGAACTCTCGGCCGACCGGCCGAACGCGAAGGGAATAACCGTGACTGATCCGACCCACACCAACCCACCCGCCGATCAAGACGCCCTTGCCGCCGCCGAGCGATTGACCGCCGCCTACCAGACCTTGCGCGGTGAAATGGCCCGGGCCATCGTCGGCCAAGAGCAGGTCCTGGAAGAGCTGCTGATCTGCATCTTCGCCCGCGGGCACGCCATCCTCGAAGGTGTGCCGGGACTGGCCAAGACGCTCATGGTCTCCAGCCTCGCCAAGTGCCTGGACCTGACCTTCAACCGTGTGCAGTTCACGCCGGACCTGATGCCCTCCGACATCACCGGCACGGAGGTCATCCAGGAGAACCGATCCACCGGCCAACGCGAGATGCAGTTCCTGCAGGGGCCGATCTTCGCCAACGTGATCCTGGCCGACGAAATCAACCGCACCCCGCCCAAGACGCAGGCGGCCCTGCTGGAGGCGATGCAGGAGCGACAGGTCTCCGTGGGCGGCAACCGCATGCCGATGTTGGACCCGTTCTTCGTGCTGGCGACGCAGAACCCCATCGAGCAAGAGGGCACCTATCCGCTGCCCGAGGCCCAGCAGGACCGGTTCATGTTCAAGATCTTCGTGGACTATCCCGAATGGTCGGAAGAACTCGACGTGATCCGCCTGACCACCGCTCCGCAAGACGTGGAGCTGACCAAGGTACTCGACGGGCCTGAGATTATTCGTCTGCAGGAGATCATCCGCCAGGTGCCCGCCGCCGATCACGTGCTCGAATACGCCATGCGGCTGGTCCGCGCCACCCGCGTGATGGACGGCGCCGCCCCGGCCGCCGACATTCCCGAGATCGTGCGCCAGTACGTCTCCTGGGGCGCCGGGCCGCGGGCGTGTCAGTACCTGATCCTGGGCGGAAAGGTCCGGGCCGTGCTGGAAGGGCGTTTCTGCGTGGCGGTCGAGGACATCCAAGCCGTCGCCAAGCCCGTGCTGCGGCACCGCATCGTGACCAACTTCAACGCCGACGCGGAAGGCTACTCTACCGACCGCATCGTGGATGAGTTGCTCAAGATCATCCCCACGGAAGTCTCCGCCGTCACCGCCAACCCCGATACCGCCAAAGCGATCGAGCCGTAGCACGCCCCAGTTGGAGCTGATTCGTGAGTGAAACGACCCGACCCGGCGACGATCTACGAAAGTACCTCGACCCGAAGGTGCTGGCCAAGATTACGCGCCTGGACCTCCAGGCGCGGCTGGTGGTGGAGGGGTTCATCGCGGGGTTGCACCGCAGCCCGTTCCATGGGTTCTCGGTGGAGTTCGCCAGCCATCGGGGGTACGTCCCCGGCGACGACACGCGCCACATCGACTGGAAGGTCCAGGCCAAGACGGACCGCTACTACGTCAAGCAGTACGAGGAGGAGACCAACCTCAAGGCCACCTTCTTGCTGGATGCGTCCGAGTCGATGCAGTACGGGCGCGATGGGATGACCAAGTACCAATACGCCGCAGCCATCGTGGCGTCGCTAGGGTACCTGCTGCTGCGGCAGCAGGACGCGGTGGGGTTGGCGGTTTTCGATGACGACCTTCGCAGCTACGTGTCCGCAGCCGCCAGTGGGGCCCAACTGAAACGAATCATTCACGAGATGGACGTGGCCCAACCGCGCCAGAAGACCTCCCTAGAGAGCGTCTGCCACGCCATGGCCGAGAAGCTCCCCCGGCGCGGGCTGGTGTGCCTGGTCAGCGATCTGTTTGTGGACACCGAGGGTCTCCTGCGCGGCCTGCAGCATTTTCGGCACTACGACCACGAGGTCATCGTCCTGCACGTGATGGACACTGATGAACTGACGTTCGGCTTCCAGGGCAACACCATGTTCAACGGCCTGGAAGAGACCGGCCGACTGCTGGTCGATCCGCGGGCGCTGCGGGCCGGCTACCTCGAGGCCGTCAACGACTTCTGCCTCGACGTGAAACGCGCGTGCGTGTCGCACCGCATGGACTACAAGCGCATCTCCACCGCCGACAACCTGGACGCGGCCTTGCTGGCGTTCCTGGCGGCCCGGGCCGCGGCCGTGCGCAAGGCGGGGGCCAAGCGATAGTCATGTTCGTTCATCCGGCCATCTTCTGGATCGGACTGGGCGCCGTGGGCGTGCCGATCCTGATTCATCTGCTCAACCGCCGGCGGTTCCGCCTGCAGGACTGGGCGGCCATGCGGTTTGTCCGCGAGGCGTTCCGGCGCCAGCGGCGACGGCTGCAGATCGAGCAACTGATCCTGCTGGCCATTCGCTGCCTGGCGGTGTTGCTGCTGGGACTGGCGTTGGCGAGGTTTGCCGGGTGCGGGGCGATGGCCGTGCTCCCGGGGGCGGACGCCACGCGGGCCACCGCCTTCATCCTCGATGACAGCGTGTCCATGGGCCAACGCTTCGGGGGCGGGTCGGCGTTCGACCTGGCCAAGGCCGATCTGGTCGAGCAACTGGGCGCCCTGGGCGACGGCGAGACGGTTGTCATTCGGCGCGCGTCGGACCCGGCCGACGCGCCGTTGTTTCCGATGGGCTTCGTGACGGATCGGCCCAGCCTGGTCGCCAAGATCGGCGCCCTCGAGCCGACTGACGTTCGGTCGGACCTGGCCGCCACGCTGGAACCGGTGGCCGGTGGACTGTTGGCTCAGCCCGGCGCCAAGCGGCTGGTGATTCTCAGTGACATTCGCGCCGCCGATCTCGGCGCCGACCGGGCCGAAGCCCTCAAGGCCGTCTTCGGTCGACTGATCGACGGCGATGTGGACGTGTTGGTGATGGACTACGGCCGCGAGGCGACAGGCAACCTGACAGCGGTGTCGTTGGAGTTGGCCGACAAGTTCATCGTGACCGGAGCGCCGGCGCGGGTGGCGGCGGTGGTCCGCAATAACGGGCCGGAAACCGTGCGCGACGTCGAGGTCGACCTGGCCATGCGCCTGCCGCCACCCGAGGCCGACGCCGAGCCGGTGCGGATGGAACTGCCCTCGCTGAGAATCGACGCGATCGAGCCGGGCGGCCGGCGGCGGGCCGAATTCGAGGTCACGGCTCCGGCGGCCGGGCCCATGGTGATCTCGGCCTCGTTGCCGGCCGACGAATTGGACGGCGACAACACGGTGTGGCTGGCGGTGACGGTCCGGAACTCCCTGCGGGTCCTGGCGGTGGACGGCCACCTCGATCCGACCGACCCGACGGCGGGGGAGGCCTTCACCTTCGCGATGGCGGTGGACCCGTCGGGGTCGGCCCAGGCGGGCGTGGCCGTCGATGTGGTCGGCCCCGGGCTGCTGGGTACCGTGGCCCTGAGCGACTACGACGCGGTGGCCCTGTTGAACGTGGCCGAGCTGCCCTCGGAGTTCGACGCGGAGGGCCGCATGAGCTGTCCGCAACTGATCGCGATGGTGACCTACGTTCGCGAGGGCGGCGGGCTACTGATCGCCACCGGCCATCGCGCGAACCTGAGTTTCTACAACGGGCCGCTGTTGGCGGACGGGGCGGGCCTCAGTCCGTTCCGCATCGGCCCGCCCGTCGGCGACGCCGCCGCGCGCGAGCGGTTTGTGCGACTGGATCCGGAGAGCATCGATCCGACCCATCCGGTGGTGCGGACCTTTGCCGGGCCTGGCGGCGTGCTAACGGGGTTCATTCGCGTCTTCGCCTTTACGCCGACCGAAGAAATCCGCGTCGACAGCCCGACCACCAACTCCGGCGACCCCCCCCACGTGTTGGCTCGGTTTACCGATGACGCCCACTCGCCCGCGATTGTCTCCCGCGCGTTCGGCCGCGGACGGGTCATCATGGTCTACAGCACGATGTCCACCGGCTGGAACGATTGGGCCGACGACCAGCCGCCCGGGATCTACGTGGGGCCGGTGCAAGACCTGGTCCGCGCTCTGGCCCGTAGCCGCGCCGCCGCGGCCGGTCCGCGGGTGGGGCAGACAATCGTCTATACGCCTCCCGAGGGGTATCGGGACGCCGAAGGCACGCTGAAGGCGCCCAGTTTTCCGGCCAGCGACCTGACGCTTCTGCGTTCGAGCCAACAGGGACGGACCCGAACCGCTCTGACCGGACCCACCGAAGCGGGCGTTTACACGTTGTGGCTCCGTCGCCCGGACGGGCGGGGGACCGGGCTGTTGATGGCCCGCAACGTGGATCCGGCCGAAGGGAATCTGATTGTGGCCGGCCGCGAGAAACTTCGCGGCGCGCTGGGCAGCGATACGTTCACCTACGTCCCCCGCAGCGAGTCACAGAAGACGGCCGTGTTCGGCCCGGCCAAGAGCGAACTGTGGCTATGGCTTCTCCTGACGGCGGTGGCGCTGCTGGCGGCGGAGACCGTGCTGGCCCAACGATTCGGCCACTACACCATCAGCGACGCTGCCGACGGCGACGGAGGTGCCTCGTGAGCGCCATCCTGAAATGGCTGCTGGGGCTGGACGCCGGCGAGTTGGCCGCCGCCGATAGTTGGCGGTTCGACTTTGTGGGCCAGTACGGCCCGTTCGTGCGGCTGCTGCTGGTGCTGGCGGTGGGGGCGCTGGTCTTCCTGGCCGTTCGCCGCTACCGGCGAGAGGGCGACGCGCCGCGACGAGCCAAGGTGGTGCTCACGTGCCTCCGCGCCACGGTGCTGACGATGTTGCTATTGGTGCTGCTCCGGCCGGCCGTGGTGTTGCGAACCGTTAAGCAGTTGCGGTCCATCGTAGTCGTTGCGGTTGATGAGAGCCTGTCGATGAGTTTCGAGGACCGCGCCCTCGGCGGGCCCCAGGCCGAGGCCCTGGCCGTCGCGGCTGGGGTATCGACCAGCGAGGTCGCCGAGATGTCCCGGCAGGACCTGGTCCGCGCGATTCTGGGCCGTTCCGACGGCGTCCTGGCCCGGCTGGCCGAGGACCACCCGTTGCTGATCGTCGGATTCTCTGGGGATCGATCCACCCACGAGCCCTTCAGCCGCGTTATCGCCGCGGTAGGCGGCTCGGACGAGGCCGCCGCCGATACGCCTCCGGACCTGCCGACACCGGCGGAGATGCTCGGGCCGTTGCAGGCGACCGGGTTCGGCACGGACGTGGCGCGGGCGATTCGCGACGGGTTGGATCGCACCCGAGGCCGACGGTTGGCGGCGGTGATTGTGGTCAGCGACGGGCAGATCACCACCCCCGGCGGCGACGGGCGCCTGCTGGCGGCGGTGGACCTGGCCAACGAGCGGGCCGTGCCCGTCTACACGGTGTTGGCCGGAGATCCCACCCCGCGGAAGAACATCAGCGTGGTCGGTCTCGACGGCCCGGCCCGTACCCCGCGCAACAGCACCATCGAGCTGACCGCCTTGCTGGCCACGCGCAATATGTCCGAGGAGTCGATCCAGGTGGAACTGCTCCACCGGGCTGTGGGAGAGCCCGAGTGGCCGAAGACGGGCCTGACGCAATCCGTGGAGATTCCCCCCGCCCAGGACGTCGACGGGGCGCCGGATCAGGCCGACATCCGCACGGTGGAGGTGGCGTTCCAGTTCGAGCCGGCCGACCTGGGCGAATTGGAGTTCAAGGCGCGGGTCGCCCCGCGCGCCGATGAGCAGGACCTCGACGACAACACCTCACGGCCGTTGCGGGTGACCGTGTCCGACGAGAAGATTCACGTGCTGCTGGTTGGCAGCGGGGCCGGATGGGAATTCCAGTATCTGCGCAACACGCTGATTCGCGCCCCCGAGGCCTACCGGGTCAGCGTGTGGCAGCAAAACGCCGACGAGGAGATCAATCAGGCCGCCTCGACCGGTATGAAGCTGGCGCGTCTGCCGAAAGACCTGACCCAACTGATCGGCACGCCGGGCGAGGCCGACAAGCCCGGCTACCAGGTCGTGGTCCTGATTGACCCGAGGCCGACGGCGGATGGTTTCGACCGGGCGTTCGTGGAGATGCTGCAGACCTACGTGAGCGACCACGGCGGCGGCCTGTGCTACGTCGCCGGGAAGAAGCACACCGACGACCTCCTGTTGGACAACGAGTCGTTCAAGCCCCTGGGGGCGCTGCTGCCGGTGACGCTGTCGCCGAACACCGTCGATCTGGCCGAACGTCTCGGCTCGCGCCGTCCGCAGCCGTGGCCCATCGAGCTGACCGGCTACGGCCGCGACCACCAAATCATGCGGATGGGCGGCAGCGGAAGCGAGTCGGGCGATGTCTGGGGCTTCCTGCCGGGCATCTACTGGTCGCACCCGGTGGGTCGACTCAAGACCGGCGCCCGGGCCTTGGCCGAGCACGGGAACCCCATGCGGCGAACCGCCCGTAACAGGCCCGAACCGGTTCTGGCGGTGCAATCGCCGGGCACGGGACGGGTGGCCTACGTGGGCTTCGACAGCACGTGGCGGTGGCGGCTGCTCCGCGACGGCCACTACCACCGGCGGTTCTGGTCGAACCTGATTCGCCACCTGGCGGGCGGGAAGGCGGGCCATCGCGTCACGATCAGCGCCGGGGGCGAGCGATTTGCCGCGGGCGAACCGATCCCGGTGGAGGTGCTGGCCTACGACGAAGCCTTTGCGCCGCTGGAGGCCGATCAGTTCGAGGTGGAGCTGATCGACACGGAGGGCCAGTTCTCGCGGACCATCGCGCTGCCCGCCGTCGCCGGCGACGGGCAACGCGGGCACTTCAAGGGGCAGATCGACGAGGCTATCACCGCGCGGCGCGGCACCTACCGTCTGACGGCCATGCAGGATCATCCGCACGCGGCGCAGATTGTCGCGGAGCGCCTGATCGTGATCGAATTGCCCCAGGCCGAAGCGCTGAACAAGGAAGCGAACGAAACACCTTTGCGGGCGATTGGGCGGCGGTCGATCGCCCAGAGACCCGTAGATGGGCTGACCCGCCTCAGTGACATCGACGCGCTGGCGGAGTGGATACCGTCCGGCCGACGCCGCAGCGTGCGTGAGTGGCCTCGCGAGTTGTGGGACTCGCGGCTGATGCTGCTGGCGGTGGTCGGTCTATTGGCTGCAGAATGGATTCTACGAAAGAAACACAACATGATCTAGCCGCTCCGGCGGCGCTCGATCCGCGGGTGCGGGCCAAGCTGCGCCGACTTCGCAGAGCGATTCGCCGGCGCGTGGCGTCCGAGGGCGCCGCCTGGTTGCTGATTGCGGCGGCCGGCGTGGTGCTGGCGACGCTGGCGCTGGATTGGCTGCTGCGTCTGGATCGGCCGCAGCGCGCGCTGGTGATGGCGGCTGCCGCGGGCGGGCTGGCGTGGCTGATCTGGTCGCACCTGGTGCGGCCCCTGCGGGTGCGAATGCGGCTGATCGATCTATCGCTGCTGGTCGAACAACGGTTCGAGCAGTTGCAGGGGCGCTTGGCCAGTGCGGTGGAGTTCGCCTCGGCGCCGACACCGACGGGGATCAGCCGGGCGATGGTCGCCCGCGTGGTGGCCCGGGCCGGCGAGCTGGCGGCGGCGCTTCCGTTCACCGAGGTCATCGAGCGACGACAGGTGCGCCGAACGTGGCGCGTGGCGCTGTGTGCGCTGGGGCTGATCGTTGGGCTGACGGTCTGGCAGGGCGGGCTGATGCGGCTGTGGGCGATGCGAAATCTGCTGCTGTCGGACTCCCCCTGGCCGCAGCGGACCTACCTGACGATTGGGGGCCAGACGCATGACTTCGTCGTGGTTCGCGGCGATGATCTGAACGTGCCCGTGGCGACCGAGGCCGGCTCCCAGGTCCCGCCGTTCGTGACGGTTCACGCGCGATGGCCTTCGGTGGGCTTGACCGAGGAGCAAGTCGAGCCGGCCGAAACCAACGGCGGACGCTTCCAGGTGGTGTTCCGCCAGGTCACCGAGCCGTTCGAGTTCTACGTGACCGGCGGCGACGACCGCCGCGACAAACGCCGTCCGCACCGAGTGACGCTGATCGAACCGCCCGCGCTACGGGAGGCCGTCTTTACGGTCGAACGCCCGTCCTACGTGCAAAGGCCTCCGCAGGAGGTCGACGGGTCGGCGGGGATGATCCCGGTCCCGGCCGGTTCGACGGTTCGGATCGACGCAACAGCGACCAAGGACCTGGCCTCGGCTACGGCCGTCGTCAGCGGCGAGGGCCTATCCCTGTCCGAGCCGCTCCAGATCGATTCTGCCGACGACGGCCGACCCCGTGGTGTGCTCGGCCGCTTCCGCGTCGACACCGCCAACGAAGCGACGGTCCTATCGTTGCGGATCGGCCTGGTCGATACGGCCGGCCACACCAACCGCCGTAGCGGGCGCTACGTCCTACGGATCGAGCCGGACCAGGCGCCGTCGTTGAACCTGGCCCGGACGGGCGTGGGGCCCACGCTCACCCCGGCGGCGCTGGTGCCGCTGCTGATGACGGCCAAGGACGATTGCGGTCTGGCGGGGCTGTCGGTCGCCCTGCGCGTGGGCGAGGCCGAGGCCGCCACCACCGAAACGGTATCCCTGCCGCTGTCCGATCGGCCGCTGACGGAGACGACCATCCGACATGAATTGGACCTGATGGGGCGGGGTCTTCAGGTTGACCAGGTCATTCGCATTTCGGCCGAGGCGGTCGACACCTTGCCGGCCGAACTGGGCGGGCCCAACCGGCGGGCCAGCGGCGTATTGGGCTTCCGCATCGTTCGGCCGGAAGATCTGTGGCTGGACCTGATCACGCGACAGAAGGCGCTGCGAACGGAGTTCGTGCAAGCCCACGCCCAACAGGGCACGGCTCGAGGCAAAACGCTCGCGGCGGGCGAGGCCATCACCGATGAGGCCGTCGGCGCTGAGGCCCGAGGCCAACTGGTGGTCTCGGCCGGCGTGCAGCGCGCGGTTGGCGCCGAGGTGGCCAAAGCGGCCGAAACGCTTCGTCAGATCGCCGATGAGATGACGTACAATCGACTGGGTCTGGTCGCTGAGGTCCAAGCGCTGCGGGGCAACGTTATCAGTGGCCTGGATGAACTCAGTGCAGATATTGACGAGGTCTCGGCCCAACTTCAGCGGGCGATGACCGAAGGTGACCCGGAATCGCTCCGCGAGCAAGTCGCCGGAATCGCGGCCGAGCAGGATCGGATCGCCCGGCGGATGGCCGAAATCCTCCAACACATGGTTCAACTGCAGAGCCGCCAGGAATTGGCCAACCAGCTGCGGGTCATCCTGCGATGGTCCCGTGAGATCCAGAAGACAATCCAGCAGAAGCAGGCCGAAGAAATCGGCGACGTTCTTGAAGACGCAGACTGACCGACCAAGGCGAAACGCGATGAGAGATATCCCCGCGCGACACATCTGGGTGGTGGCCATGACGGCAGCGTTGCTGGCGCCGATGGCGGCGATGGCCCAGACCACGCGCCCCAGCGACGGGACGGAATTGGTCGTGCGCGTCCGGTTTACCCGCGAGCAATTCATCCAACTGACCGAGCAAATGCTGGAAGTGGCCGATCTGGTCGAACAGACCGAAGCCGAGTCCGCTGCGGTGCTGCGAGAAACCGTCCGCCAGGCCCGGCGGGCGTTCGTGGCTGAGGACATGGACAAGGTGGCCGGCCTCCTTCGGGAGGGCCTGACCGGGGCGGCCGCGGCCGGCCAATCGGGTGTGATTGCAGAGCTGGAGAAGCTCCTGGCCATGCTGCAGGCCGGTTCGATGGACCTGGCCGAGCGCGTCAAGCGGCTGGAGCGGTGGCGCGAGCAACTGGCGACCATCAACAAGCTGCTGGCCCAACAGGAGGCCCTGGCCAGGCAAACGGCCGTGACGGCCGACGCCGATGAGCTTGACCGGCAACTGGCGGCCATGCGTGAGAAACTCAAATCGATCGTTGCCGATCAGGAGCGCCTGGCCGAGCAAACCAAAGCGGCCGCCACAGGGGCTGAAGATGCGCTCGGACCCGTGGGGCAGCTTCGCGACGACCTGCGCCGACTGATCGATCGCCAAGAGGCCGTGGTCCGTACGGCCGGACAGGTGGGCGTCGACAAGCTGCCTTTGGTGGGTCGCGTGCAGGAGGACGTGGCCGACAAGGCCGACGCGCTGACAGCCGCCCTGGCCGAAGCGGCCGGCGATTCGGCCTTGGCGGACGATCTGGCGGAGCTGGGGGCCGAGGCCGGTCCGCCGGGCCGGGCCGCCGGGCAGGTCGGGCGCGCCGGAGAAGCGATGCGCGACGCCGCCGAATCGCTGGCGATTCCCGATGTCGCCCAGGCCGCCGACCAACAGGCCAACGCGCTGGCCGATCTGCGAGAGGCCGAGGCCGCCCTTAGCGACATGCTCAAGGGCGCCGCTGCGGACACCGCGGCGGGAAAGCTCGCCGAGGACCAGCAGTCCCTTGCGGATCAGACCGCCGAACTGGCCGATGAGCTGAGCACGCTTGGCGGGCGAACGGGCCAGGGGACCAACAGTAAGGACATCCGTTCGGCGGGAGGGGAAATGCAGGCGGCGGCGGAGCGACTGTCCGACGGGCAGGCCGACCAGGCCATCGACCCGCAGGCCGAGGCGTTGCGATTGCTCAAGGACAAGGCCTACGAGCTGGCGCAGCTGCGCGAGCGAATCAAGAAGGAGGCGTCGCGGCCGGTGGATGAGCAGGCGGCCGAGCAAGGGGATCTGGCCGAGCAGACGGATCGTACGGCGCAATCGATGTCGGGCGACGAGACGAGCGAGGCCACCCCCGGCCAGAACGACGTCACGCAGGCCGGCCGGGCTATGGATCAAGCCGAGGGGAAGCTCAGCGGCGGCAGCGCCTCCGGAGCCACCGGCCCGCAGGAAGAAGCCATCGAACGGCTGGAACAAGCTCGGGACGAATTGGCCGAGGCCATTGAACGCGAACAGGACCTGACCGACGCCGAGACCCTCGCCGAAATTGATCGGCTGCTGCAGGCGGCCCTGGACGGCCAGAAGAATATCACCAAGGCCACCCAGAAGCTCCACGCCAAGCGGGGCGAGGGCGACTTCGACCGGGCCCAGCAACTCAAGGTGAACGAGCTGTCTCGCGGCGAGGGTCGGCTGGCCGACGACGTGGCCGCGGTGGTGATGTTACTGGAAGAGGAAGGGCGCTCGCAGGTCTTTCCGGCGGTGTTGGAAGAAGTCGTCAAGCAATTGCGCCTGCTGGAGACGCGTCTGGCCGAGATGCAGACTGGGCCGGTGACCCAGAGCATTCAAGACGATGTCGAACAGGCGCTGAAAGAGATGATCGCGTCGATTCGTCAGGAACTGTCGCGCCGCCGGAAGCAGGGGGGTGGCGGTGGCGGCGGTGGGGGCGGAGGCGGCGGCGGGAATCAGCCGCTCTTGCCGCCGGTGGCCGAACTGAAGCTGCTGTGGCGAATGCAGACTCAAGTGGCCCAGCGGACGGCCGAGCTGAATGAGCAGTCGTCGACGCTGACGGAGCAGCAGAAGCGCACCCGCCATGAGCATCTGGCAGAGCAACAGAAACGGCTTCAGGAAATGACCGACAGGCTGGACAAGCTCGCCGAAGCCGCCAAGACTGCCCCACCTGAGGGCGAAGGAGCCCAGCCATGACCCGCCTAATGCGACTGATGCTGGCCGGGGTGCTGGCGGCGCTGCTGGCGTGTTCGGCGTGGGGACAGGGCACCCCGCCGGAGACCCAGCCGGCCGGGACCGACCAACCCGACGATGTCCTCGGATTGATGACGCTGGAGCAGATGCGCGAGGCGATCGAGACCGCCAACGTGCGTCGTCTGGAGTTGGAGCGTCGGCAGGCGATCGCGGAGATCCGTCAGGGGTTGCTCTACGATCCGGACGACATCGACCGGGCGGTGGCGTTGCTGGACAGCGAGGCCATTGACGACCGGGCGCAGAACGTCCGTCGAATTCAACGGGCGTTGGCCATGGTGGATGAGCCCTTCGCTGAAGCGATGCGGCAGCTGGCGGCTGGGCAGGGCGCCGAGGCCGCCGAGGGCGTCCGCAAGCTGATCGAGCCGAACGAAACGTCCTTGCTGGCCGCCGCCCGGGCGCTGTTGCTGGCGCAGGCGTTGCGCCAGGCCAAGCAGACGGACGCGGCTGCGGAGGCCTACCGGGAATTGCTGACGAATATGCCTGAGCGGATCAGCTTTGCCGCGGCCGCGGCAATGCAGGCGGCCCAGGCGTTCGATGAGGCGGGACGGCTTCGTTACGCCAAGGAGATGTACGACTACGCGCTGGACAACTACGGGCTGGCCCTGACGGGCGACGAGGTCGAGTGGGTGTTAGCCCGATTGGCAGCGCTCGAGCCGCTCTACGACCAGCCCCTGGCGGCCGCGGCGAAGATGATGGGTGACGCCGAAACCCGACTGGCCGCCGCCGATAGCGGCGACCGGACCCAGGCCACCCAAGACCGCGTGATTGCCCTGCTGCGGGATCTGATCATGACGATGGAGGAACAGCAGCAGTCCTCCCAGCAGGACCAACAGCAGCAACAACGGCAGAAGCAGCGACGGCAGGACCAGGGGGAATCCAAGCAGAAACAGCCCAAGGACGGGCAGGGCCCCAAGCAGGCCAGCTCGCCCATGACCGATAGTCGTCTGGTGCCCGGGCGCGTGCCGGCGCCGACGCGACTGTCGACCATTCACGAAAGCGACGAAACGGGCGACTGGGCCACGCTGCCTCCCCGACAGCGCCAGGAGATTCAACAGATCATGCGCCGCAGCATGTCGCAACGATATCGACGGCTGGTTAGCGATTACCACCGCCGTTTGTCCGAGGAAGGATCGGAGTAGCCCATGCGCAGGTGGATGTGCCTACTGATTCTCTTCGTATTGGCCGGGCCGACGCAGGCCGGGCAGGTGGAGACCGTTGACGGCCGAACGGTGACCGGGCCGATCGTGGCGATCGTTGACGGGGGGGTGACGGTGGGGACCCCCGAGGGCAAACAGACGATTCCGCGGCGCGATGTGGCCTCGGTCATTGGCGAACGGGCCGCCGGGCTCGGCGCGATGGCCCGGCCCGGGCAACCCGTGGTGGTCACGGCCGGGGGCGACATCCTGACCGTCCGGGACGTGCACCTGGCCGACGGGCGGTTCGTGATGACGCACGACGCGATGGGAACGCTGACCGTTGATCTGGCGGCCGTCCGGACGATCTACACGCCGGGGCGCAATCGAACGCCCGCGGACGTGCTGCGGATGTGCGAGCAGATGCAACTGACCGACGGCCCAACCGACCGACTGCTGGTGGTGGGCAAGGACGACAAGGCGCTGTCGGCGGAGGGCGTGCTGCTGGGCATCGGCCCGGCCACGGGCGCCACGAAGGGCACGGCCGTGAGATTCTCTTGGGCCGACGAGGATCGCGAAATTCCGCTAAGCAAGGTGCGGGCCATTCTGGTGGCTGGGGCCCGGCGCGAGGCTACGCCGCTGGGCCGTCTGAGGTTGACCGATGGTTCAACGGTGAGTTTTCGGCATCTGTCCGTGGCGGACGGGTGGGTGCGGTTCGGCTCGGCCGACTTGGGCGCCGGCGAGGTCGCGTGGGAGGCCGTCGCGGCCATTCATTTCACTCATAACCGCGTGGTCCATCTGGGCGATCTGACGCCCGCCGAGACCATCGAGCACGGCCTGATGGATTGGGCCTTCACGCATCGGGTGGACGCCAGCGTGGGCGGTGGGCCGTTGACGTTGGACGGCCGGGTCTACGAGCGCGGCCTGGGCGTGCACAGCTTCTGCGAGATTCGCTATGACCTGGACGGTCAGTACGCGTTCTTCCTGGCGACGGTCGGCATCGACGACGCCGTCGGCGACAAAGGCGACGCCACGCTGACGATCCTGGCCGACGGCGCTCCGCTGGCCGAGCCCATGCGACTAACCGGCGCCAGCCAGGCCCAGCGCGTGAGATTGGCCATCGACGGCGCGAAACGCCTGACCATCCGCGTGGACTTCGGCGCCGATGAGTTGGATGTCGCCGACCACGTTGACCTGGCCGAGGCGCGACTGGTCCGCGCCACGGACTGACGGCGGCTACGTACATGTCTTCTCAGCAAATAGCGACCGATACGATCAAGGCGTTGGCCGTTGAGGTCGGCTTTGCACGCGTGGGGATCGCCGCAACGGACGCGGACCTGCGGGCCGAGCCGTTCGCGGCGTGGCTGGCGGCGGGGGGGCACGGGGAGATGGCCTACCTGGCCCGGGATGTCGAGAAACGCCATCGGCCCGCGGCGCTGGTCGAGGGGGCCAGGTCGGTGATTTGCCTGGCGGTCGGTTACGCCCCGGCTGAGGAACTGACCGGAGACGCCTTCATCGCCCGCTACGCGCGGGGACGCGATTACCACAAGGTACTCAAGAAGCGGGCCCACGCGCTGATGGATCGCCTGCGCGACATCGAGCCGAGTTTCGACGGCCGAGCGTTCGTCGACGCCGGCCCGATCGCCGAGCGCTCGCTGGCGGCGGCCGCCGGGGTCGGCTGGATCGGCCGAAACGGCTGCCTGATCGCGCCGGGCCTGGGCAGCTACGCGGTGTTGTGCGAGATCGTCTGCAACTTGCCGCTCATTCCGCACGCGCCGATCGAGCCTCAATGCGGCGACTGCAACGCCTGCGTCGACGCCTGCCCGACCGGGGCGCTCCTGGGCGATGGCCGCCTCGACGCCCGCCGCTGTCGCAGCTACCTGACCATCGAACATCGCGGCCAGATCGCTCCCGAACTTGCGCCGCGGATGGGCGGCTGCGTGTTTGGCTGCGACGTCTGCCAGGAGGTCTGCCCGCATAACAAGGATATCCCAGCGGGCGACCCGGAGCTGTCGCAGCCGCGCGAGGCCCTGGGCGGTCTTACTATCGAACGCGTGCTAGACTGGTCGAAGGCCGACTGGGACGCCGCCACGCGCGGCTCGGCCATGCGACGAGCGACGCTGGAAATGTTCGCCCGAAACGCCCGCCTTGCCGCCCGTTAGCGGTTGCCCTGCGGATGTGACAGTCGGTATAAGAGGGCCGTCGCAAGGAGCTACCATGACTGACACCAACGACACCGTGGACCTGGCCACCATCGAAAAGGCCGTCCGCGATATTCTCGTGGCCGTCGGCGAGAACCCCGACCGCGAAGGCCTGGCCGACACCCCCGCCCGCGTGGCCCGGATGTATGCGGAGCTATTCAGCGGCCTGCCGCAGAACCCCGCTCGCCACCTGGAGGTCCATTTCACCGAGCAGTACGACGAGATGGTCATCCTGCGGGACATCTCATTCCATTCGATGTGCGAGCACCACCTGCTGCCGTTTATGGGACGGGTCCACCTGGCGTATCTGCCGCGGGGCAAGGTCGTCGGCGTTAGCAAGCTGGCCCGCGTGGTCGAGGAGTTCGCCCGCCGCCCGCAGGTGCAGGAACGCCTGACCAGTCAGATTGCCGACATCCTCATGGACAAGCTCGACGCCCGCGGCGTGGGCGTGGTCATCGAGGCCGAGCACACCTGCATGACCATCCGCGGCATCCGCAAGCCCGGCGCCATGATGGTCACCTCCGCCATGCGAGGCCTGTTCAAGTCCAACGTCGCCACCCGCAACGAGGCCATCAATCTCCTCACCGGCGGCAAGGGCCTCAGCGGAAGCTAGCCGGCTGCGGGGTGGGATACCGTCGATAGCGTCATTGACCCGGGTCAAGCACGACGTGCGGCGCGAGGAAAACGATCAGGTCCTTCTTGATGATTTGGGAATCGTCGCCGCGAAACGCCCGGTTCAGCATCGGCAGATCGCCCAGGAGGGGCACCTTCTCGATGATCTCATCCCTGCCTTGGAGCACGCCGTCGATGAGGAACGTTTCGCCATCCACGATGAGGACCCGAGCGTCCACTGTTTGCGGCGTGGGAGCGCCGGCCGCTTCCCCCCCGAACCCGATCGCCGTTGGCAGGATCATTGGCTGGGTGAGGATACGGCCGTCCGCCTGCTTCTTCAGGGCGACCAGCAGCAACAGGAAGCCGTCGTCGACGAAAGGGGTGACCTCCAATTCGAACGTTGAGCGAAGGTAGGTTATCCCGCGCTCGCCATCGACGCTGAGGGGCACCCCGATGCCGACGCCCGTCCCGATGCCGTTACCGGAGCCGGTGCCATCGTCGTAGTAGCCCTGATCACCTCCTCCTCCGCCAAAGCCAAAGCCGAACCCCATCGTCATCTGAGGCGCCTTAGGCGTCAGATCCGTCACCGTCGATGGCAAGAGCGGCTGCCCGCGCCCCGGCCAGAACTGCAGGTCAACGAGGGACTGCTCGGTCACTTCGACAAACTTGGCCTCGATCGTTATCATCCGGCCGCGGGGCCCGAATCGTGCGAAGCCCGTCGGCATCGGCCCCAATGCGACCGGCTCACCCGGCCCGCCTTCGAGTCGCCCGCCAACGTCAATCCGGATATCCCCGTATTCATATCGTGTCATTCGCATCTGATTGCATGCGGGGATCAATCCCATCACCAGCAGCAGAATCATGGCTCGTTTCATGATGATGCTCCTTCATTAGATATGGTGGCCAGGCGAAGCGCCGGCCCTGGCGCCAGCGGGGCCCGGTGTATGCCGACCGCGCCACTCTGGCCTATTCTAGCGCTTCCCAAGGCGAATTCGTTCGGCAAGTATCCATGGTGCGATGCAGGCCGTTCGGTAAAGGCAATGGGTGGACTCGGATTTCGAGACCCATGCGGCGGTCGTCCGGCAGGGCGCCGGCGCCGGCGGGCAGTTGGTGCTTGTCGGTATTTGGGTTGGGGCTTAGGATGGGCATCTGCATTCGGTAGAAAGAACACGCAATGGCTAAGAAGCGAAAGAAAGCGGCGGGGCGGACGGGCTACTTCGGCGAGTTCGGCGGGCAGTTCGTGCCGGAGACGTTGATGACGGCCTTGCGCCAACTGGCCGAAGAGTTCGAGGCGGCAATGGCGGATGAGGCCTTCACCGCCGAGTTCGACCGCTGCCTGCGCGAGATCGGGGGCCGGCCCAGTGAGCTTTACTTCTGCAAGCGACTGACCGAGCAGCTCGGCGGAGCCAAGGTGTACCTGAAGCGCGAGGATATGAACCATACTGGCGCCCACAAGATCAACAACACCCTGGGCCAGGCCCTGCTGACGCTGCGAATGGGCAAGAAGCGCGTCATTGCCGAGACCGGGGCCGGCCAGCACGGTGTGGCCACGGCGACAGCCGCGGCGGTGTTCGGCCTGGAGTGCGAGGTCTACATGGGCACGGAGGATATGCGGCGTCAGGCGCTGAATGTCTTTCGCATGGAACTGCTGGGCAGCCGGGTCGTGCCGGTCGAGTCCGGCCAGCGGACGCTCAAGGACGCCTGCAACGAGGCCATGCGCGACTGGATGGCGTCGGTGGAGCACACGCACTACATTCTCGGCTCGGTCACCGGGCCGCACCCGTTCCCGACCATGGTTCGTGAGTTCCAAAGCTGCATCGGCCGTGAGGCGCGCAAGCAGATGCTCACCGTCGAGGGCAAGCTGCCCGACTGCATCGTGGCCTGCGTGGGCGGGGGATCGAACGCGGCGGGAATCTTCGCGCCGATGATCGACGACGAATCGGTCAAGATGGTGGGCGTCGAAGCCGGTGGCCGCAGCTTGAGCTTCGGCGACCACGCGGCTCCGCTGTACGCCGGTTCGCCCGGGGTGCTGCACGGGTCGATGAGCTACGTGCTGCAGGATGACGACGGGCAGACCGCCCCGGTCCACAGCGTTTCGGCGGGCCTGGATTACCCCGGTGTGGGCCCCGAGCACAGCTACTGGAAAGAGACGGGTCGCGTCAGCTACACCACCTGCAGTGACGACGAGGCCTTGGATGCCCTGGTGGTGCTTGCCCGGGCGGAGGGCATCATTGCCGCGTTGGAAAGCTCCCACGCGGTGGCTGAGGCGATGAAGCTCGCCCCGACCATGGCCGCTGACGAAATCCTGCTGATCAACCTCTCCGGGCGCGGCGACAAAGACTGCAACGAGATCGGCGAAATCCTCAAGCACAAGGGCAAGGCGTTATAGGAACGGACACCATGGGCGCCGACGACAATCGTATCACCAAGCTATTCGCCGAGCTCGGCCGTGACGGCCGAAAGACGCTGCTGCCGTTCCTGACCGCCGGCTACCCGGACCTGCCCGCCACCGAGGCTATGCTGGCCGACATCGAATCTCGCGGGGCGCGCATCTGCGAATTGGGCATCCCGTTCTCCGACCCCATCGCCGACGGGCCGACCATCCAGGCGTCCTACACCGACGCGCTCGACGGCGGCGTGACCTGCGAGGCGATCTTTGAGATGGTCAGGCGTTACCGCGACGCCGGCGGCGAGATGGCCCTGGTGGCGATGGTCAGCTACTCGATTGTCTTCCGCCACGGGGCGGAGGCCTATCTGGCCGAAGCGAAGGCCGCCGGTTTTGACGGCGTGATCATTCCCGACTTGCCGGTCGATGAAGCCGGCGACATGGAAACCAAGACCGCCGCGGCCGGTCTGTGTAACATTCTGCTAATCGCCCCGACGACCCCGCCCGAGCGGCGATTGGAAATCGCCCGACAAAGCCAGGGCTTTATCTACTTCATCTCGGTGGCGGGCATCACGGGCGAGCGGGTGGAACTGCCGCCGGAGACGATTTCCGCCGTGACCGACCTGCGGACCCACACCGACACGCCGATCTGCGTAGGGTTCGGCATCTCCAACGCCACGATGGTTGAGGAGGTCTGCGGCGCCGCCGACGGGGCCATCGTGGGCTCGGCGATTATTCACCGCATCACCGACGCCAAGGACAAACCGCAGGCGCAGTTGGTCGAGGCGGTGGGGGGGTTCGTCAGCGAACTGCTGGCGCCATTGTCGTAAGTGGATCGGGGACTAGGAGGCGGCC
This sequence comes from uncultured Planctomycetaceae bacterium, assembly GCA_964428895.1. Taxonomy (GTDB): domain Bacteria; phylum Planctomycetota; class Phycisphaerae; order SM23-33; family SM23-33; genus HyVt-337. The sequence continues at coordinate 10,970 of CAYRZU010000020.1, read as the reverse complement.
TTATCTGAGGCCGGGGGCTCTTGGGCGTCCTGGACGGCTTCGGTGACGTGGCCGAGTTGTCGCCATCGCTCGTAACGCGCTTCCAGGAGTTGGTCGATGGGTTGCTTCTTGAGCTGCCGCAGGGCGCGAACGACGTAGCGTTCGAGATTGGTAGCGGCTTCGGCCGGCTTGCGGTGGGCGCCGCCGAGCGGCTCGGCAATAACGTCATCGACCACGCCGAGCTTCTTGAGGTGCTTGCTGGTCAGCTTGAGGGCCTCGGCGGCTTCGGGGGCCTTCTCGCCCGTGCGCCACAGGATGCTGGCGCAACCTTCCGGGGAAATCACCGAGTAGTAGGCGAACTCCAGCATGGCCACCCGGTCGCCCACGCCCACGCCCAGGGCCCCGCCCGAGCCACCCTCGCCGATTACGACACACACGATGGGCGTCTTCAGGCGCGACATCTCCAGCATGTTCCGCGCGATGGCCTCGGCGACACCGCGCTCCTCCGAGCCCACGCCCGGATACGCCCCTTGCGTGTCGATCAGCACCACCACCGGCAGGGAGAACTTCTCGGCCATCTTCATGGTCCGTTGGGCTTTGCGGTAGCCCTCGGGGTGGGCACAGCCGAAGTTGCAGGCGATCTTGTCTTTGGTGTCGCGGCCCTTGTTCTGGACGACGACCAGGGCCTTCTCCGTGCCGATCTGCCCCAGCCCGCAGCGAATGGCCAGGTCGTCATGGAAGCGCCGGTCGCCGTGAAGCTCGAAGAAGTTCTTCACCACCCGCTCGACGTAATCCATGCCCAGCGGTCGGTTGGGGTGGCGGGCGACCTGAACGGTCTCCCAGGCCGACAGCTTCGCGTAAGTCTTTGAGAGGATTTCCGTCTCCTGCTCGCGGAGCTGCTGGATGTTGGCCGAGAAGTCACGCCCGGTTTCGGCGTGCTGGGCCTCCAGTTCGGCAATCTGTCGCTGCACGTGGGTCAGCGACTTCTCGAACGGCAGCAGGAATCGGTTGGGGTCGTTCTTGGCCATGGTCCGCGTGGGCAGATATCAAGGAAGGACGCTCGGGGCGTCCTTCGGTGATTGGGCGGAAGTTTAGCACGTTCGAATCGACTTTCAAGCCAAATCGGCCGCCGATTGACCCGCCCGGGCGGCGCTGGTAGCTTGTCGGGCGTGATGGTGAACCTCGACCGCAATATTCGAGAGGTGGCCGTGCTGGGCGTGGGCCTGCTGGGCGGCTCGGTGGGCCTGGCCTTGCGGGCCCAGGGCTTTGACGGGCGGATTGTCGGGGCGGGCCGGCGGCAGTCGAGCCTGGACCAGGCTTTGGAGATGGGCACCGTCGACGCCGCCACACTCGACCCGGCCGAGGCCGCCGCCGGGGCGGACCTGGTGATCCTGGCCACGCCGGTCGGCGCGTTCGAGCGACTGCTGACGGCCGTCAAGCCGGCCCTGAAACGCGGCGCGATCGTGACCGACGTCGGTTCAACCAAGCGACAGGTTGTTCAGGTAGCCGAGAAGATCCTTGGCCGCGGCGGGCCCTTCGTGGGATCGCACCCCATGGCCGGCAGCGAGAACCGCGGACCGATCTTCGCCCGGGCCGACCTGTACGTGGGGGCCACCTGCATCATCACCCCCACGGCGCACACCCCCCCGGCCAAGGCCGCGCGGGTGGAGGCGTTCTGGCAGGTGCTGGGGATGCGGACGTTGCGGATGAGCCCGGCCGCCCACGATAAGGCCGTCGCCCGCGTCAGCCACCTCCCCCACGTGCTGGCGGGCCTGCTGACGCTGCTGCCGAGTGATACCGATCTGGACGTGGCTGCCACCGGTTTTCGCGACGCCACCCGCATGGCCAGCGGCAGCCCGGAAATGTGGCGCGACATCCTGGTGACCAATCGCAAAGCCATCGCCGCCGCCATCGCCGCGATGGGCAAGGATATGGCCAAGCTAGCCGACCTCGTCGCCAACGGCGACGACCGCGCCATCGAACGCTTCTTCGAAAAAGCCAAGACCCGACGCGACACCACCATCGGCGCCCGCTTCACCGACCGCCGCCTCGCCGCGGAGTAGGGGAAGGCTCATCGGTCCGCCAACGTCTGGCGGCATTGCTCGGCCGATAGACCAGCGATGAGGAATTCTTTTCGGGGGTCGGTCTGGCCTGACACCAGCGTGACGTCGCGAGGGCTGACGCCCAAGGCTTTGGCGAGGGTTCTGGCAACGGCAGCGTTGGCGCGGCCTTTTTCGGCGGCGGCGGAGGTGGTGATCTTGAGGCAGTCGCCGAGCACGCCGGCGACCTTGTCGCGCGAGGAGCCGGGGACGACCTTAACCGGGATGATCACGCCGGCGCCGGTGTTGCGGAGTTGGATGTTGTCGAGGTCTTCCATTCGCGTGCGGGGGTGAGTATAAGGTCGCTAACGAAGGGAGCACCAGTGATGGCCGACCATTTTGCCGACCGACTGCTCGACGCGATCGCCGCCAAGGGCTCGCCCGTGTGTGTGGGGCTCGACCCGCGTTTGGACCGCCTGCCGGCTGAGTTGGCTGAGCGCGAGCCGGGAGAGGCCATTGGCGCGTTTTGCTGGTCGGTGTTGGAGGCGGTCGCGCCGGTCGTGCCGGCGGTGAAGCTGCAGTCGGCCTACTTCGAGGCGTTCGGGGCCGACGGGGTGGAAGCCTACTTCTCAGCCGTTCGCGCGGTGCGGGAGTTGGGGCTGATTGTCATCGGCGACGTCAAGCGCAACGACATCGGCTCGACGGCCGAGGCCTACGCAGTTGGCCACTTGCGCCAGCCGGACACGCCGGACGCCATCACGGTCAACGGCTATCTGGGCGGAGACGGCATCGCCCCGTTCATCGACGCCGCCACGGAGACGGGCAAGGGGCTGTTCGTGCTGGTGAGGACCAGCAACCCCTCGGCGGCCACGTTGCAAGGTATCGCCGACGCCGACGGGACCAAGCTGTTCGAGCACGCCGCGGACATGGTGGCCGGCCTGGGCGATGAATCGACGGTCGGCACGAGCGGCTATAGCAACGTTGGCGCGGTGGTCGGGGCGACCTGGCCGGCCGAGGCCAAGGAACTGCGCGAGCGCATGCCGCGTCAGTTGATTCTCGTGCCCGGCTACGGCGCTCAAGGGGCGACCGCGGCGGACTGCGCCGCTTCCTTCAAGGCTGATGGAACCGGCGCGATTGTCAACGCCAGCCGGTCGGTGATCTACGCGTTCAGTATGGATCAATACGCCGGGCGGCCGTGGCAGGAGGCGGTGGCGGCCGCGGCCAAGGCCTTCGCCGACGACATCGCCCAAGCCGTCTTGCCGTAGTCGGTGACGAGATTGAGTGAGTTCCCCCATTCTCGCCGGCTTCGTTGAGTCGCTGTTTCGGGCGGGCCGCGGACCACTAGATATGGGGGGTCGGCCAGGTACAGCATCCAGCCAATCGGGGGCGAAATTGATCGCATGTCCGCTTCATAACCGGTTGAAACCCCAACTCTTGTAATTGGCAACCAGGCCGGGGTTCAGCTTCAGTCGCGGGTGGGCGAATTCCGATGTTCTTGTAGGAGACGAACGGTCTCCCAAGCCAAGAGGCAACCCATGAGTGACAAGACCTACAACGTTCTGATCGGACTGGCCGAACTGGTGGTCTTTGGCATTGGCGCTGCGGCGCTGGTGTTGGCCACCGTCGTGATGATCTAGTCGCCTAGCGGCTGTACAGATCAAGGATCTGGGGGAGGTCCGTAAGTCGGCGGATTCGATGATCCGGTTTTGACCGCCAGGTATGGCGACGACCGGTCGGATCCTTCAGCACCGATACCATCCCGGCGCGATTCGCGCCACGCACGTCGGCCTTGAGGCAATTGCCGACGAACATCAATTCCTCAGCCGGCAGGGCCATCTTCTCGGCGGCGCGGGCAAAGATGCTCGGATGCGGCTTGCGGTGGTTCAGTTCGCAGGAATAGATGCGAACGGGCAAGAACTTCAACAGGTCTTCTTGAGTGAGATGACGGTCCAGCACTTCGGGGGGAATGAAGGTGTTGGATAGCAGTCCGAGCTTCAGGCCGTCCTGGCGAAATGTCTCGAGCATCTCATGAAGGCCGGGCTCGATAGTGGCGCACTTGCGGACGGGCTCATACCACAGCCACGCCAACTCCACCAATTGCTCGTGGGTGATCTTGTGTCCCATGCGGCGGCTGAAGCGGCCGATCAGATCGAGCGCGTTGAAGTCGCGGCCGTGCAGGTGCGTCAAGACGTAGTTGAACCGTACCGAACAGAACTGCTTCCGATGGTAGGCCTTGAAGCTCGGCATGGGCAGGCCGAGATCGGTGAGGTAGTCGTAGGCGAGGCGCGCGCCCTTCTCGAACTCGGCGTTGACGTCCACGTCGCCGAAGTCGAGCAAGGTATCGCCCAAATCGAACAGAATGCCGCGCAGTGGGTGGCTCATGCGGTGCCCATCGCCTCCAAGAACGTCAGAGGATAGCGGGAACAACCAGGGGGTGCAATGCGCCGGTGCATCAGCGCTGGTGAGTAAAAAACCCCCGGCCACCACGAAGGCGCGCCGGGGGTCGCCACGGCTGAAACAACCAGCCTATTCGTCATCGCTTTGCAGCGCGATTCTCATTCAGCGGGCGGAGAGTATATCACCGGCCCAAGGGGGTGTCAACGCGAATGCTAGGGGATAGAAAAGTTCTTGGCAAGATAGTAACTCGTTGACTGGCCGTATGTTACAATTCGCCATCTCGAAGGTCTTCCCCTAGCGCTGCTTGGGCATCTTGTGGGGACACAAGGGGAAATGTCGGCAATTCTCGCCTTAACTACCTTTGTGATTGTGTGTTATGGTCTTCGTGTCGATTGGGCCGTCCCTGAGGCCGTTCCCGACGCCTCCCGATGGCAGTGGTTGTGGTCGCTAGGGTTATGGGTGGGTTTGACGCTTGCTTTGGCGGGGGGCTTTGGGTAGCCTACTTGGTCTTATCTAGAAACAATGACTGGCCATGGGAGACCAGAGATGTCGGATCACAAGGAGTTGGACCGAAAGGTCATCGAGCTAGGCAAGCAGATCGTGCGGATGTGCACGGCCGCCGGCAGCGGCCACCCGTCTAGTGCGCTATCGATTGCTCATATCACCACGGCGCTGATGTATCGCGTGATGCGTTACGATCCGAAGAACCCCTGGAACACCGGTAGCGACCGTTTGGTGTTGTCGGAAGGCCACGCCGTGCCGGTGGTCTATGCGGCGTATTGCGACCTGGGCGGCGTGGTGGGCGCCCCGGATCAGCCGAGCCAGCTACGGTTCGATGACGCGCTGACGCTGCGCGAGGCCGATAGTGTTCTGGACGGCCATCCCAACCCGGCCGTGGGGTTCCCGTTCTTCGACGCGGCGACCGGGTCGCTCGGGCAGGGCCTGTCGGTGGCGGCGGGTCTGGCCTGTGGCGCGCGGCTGGACGGGTCCGACAAGAAGATCTTCTGCATCTTGGGCGACGGCGAGGTCCGTGAGGGCCAGGTCTGGGAGGCGGTCGACTTCATCGTCGATCACAAGCTGACGGCCGTTCGCACCATCATCAACTGCAACGGGCAAGGTCAGAGCGACTACGTTTCCGCTCAGCAGTCGGCCGAGGCGCTGGCGGCCAAGCTGGCCGCCTTCGGCATGGACGTCAAGACCGTCGACGGGCACAACTGGGACGAACTCCTGGAGGCCCTTACCGCTGAAGCGGCTGACAAGCCCATTGCCATCGTCGCCAACACGGTCAAGGGCTGGGGGGTTGCCGAACTGCAGCAGCACACCTATCACGGCAAGCCCCTCAAGGCCGAGCAGGTCGAAACGGCGCTGGCCGATTTGGACGCCAAAGCCGCCGAACTGGGTGTGGCCGACCTGGCCGATAAGGATATCGCCCAGTTGGAACGAGCCGCGTCGGTCGAGCCGGCCGGCGACGGGCCGTTGTCGGCGGGCGATCTCGCCGCCGCCTGCGCCGCTGCCGGCATGGACAGCGCCTACGCCGACAAGACACTCTCCACCCGTCGCGCTTACGGGGCGGCGCTGGCTGCTCTGGGCGCCGACGCGCGTGTGGTGGCTCTGGACGGCGACGTGAAGAACTCGACCTTCGCCGACGTCTTCGCCAAGCAGCAGCCGGACCGGTACTTTGAGGCCCGCATTGCCGAGCAGAACATGATCTCGGCGGCCTCGGGCCTCTCGGCGGCGGGGCGGATTCCGTTCGTCTCGAGCTTCGCCAAGTTCCTGGTTCGCGGGTACGACCAGATTGAGATGGCCGGGATCTCCAATGCCAACATCAAGCTGGTCGGCTCGCATGCGGGCGTGTCCTTGGCGGCGGATGGGCCTAGCCAGATGGCCTTGCCTGACGTGGCCTTCATGCGAAGTTTCGCCCATGCGATTCGGGTCGACGGCGCCCCGAGCCTTCGCCTGTTCCTGCCCTCCGACGCCGTCAGCGCCTTCAAGCTGACCGAGCTGATGGCCAACACCGACGGCTTGTGCTACATGCGAACGCACCGCCCGGACGTGGAGTTCCTGTACGATGAGGCCGAGACGTTCGAACTGGGCGGCTTTAAGCATCTGATGGACGGCGAAGATATCGCCATCGTCGCCAGCGGCTACATGGTCCACATCGCCAAGGCCGCGGTCGCCATTCTGGAAGAGCAGTTCGGCTTGTCGGCCTCGCTGATCGACGCGTACAGCATTCCGCTGAACACCGATGAGATCCTTCAGATCGGCGACGATTGCCGCGGACAGTTGTTGGTGGTCGAAGACAACTACGTCGGCGGCATGACCGACGAGATCGCCGCCGCCGCCGCTCGCAGCGACCTGGGCGTGTGCGTCCAGAGCCTCTACGTCCGCCGCGTTCCCAAGAGCGCCAAGACGCCCGAGGAGATTCTCAAGATGGTGCACCTGACGGCGGAAGACATTGCCGCGGCCGCTCAGGGCATGTTCGATCAGTCGGAGTAGCGCCACCGGTCGTTACTGGATCGATTAGAGGGACAGGAAGTTCCGCAGGAGCTGATGGCCGACGTCGGTCAGGAAACTCTCGGGGTGGAACTGCAGGCCTTCGGTGGGGTGCGTCTTCGAGCGAATACCCATTAACTCGTGCTGGTCCACGGACCAGCTAGTCAGCTCGAAGTCTTTGTCCAGTCCGTCGGGGTCGACGATCAGGCTGTGATAGCGAGTGGCGGTGAACGGGTCGGGCAGGTCGGCCAGGACCCCCTTGCCGTCGTGGGTGACCTCGGAGGTCTTGCCGTGCATAAGGCGATCGGCCCGAATGACCTTTCCGCCGAAAACCTGTCCGATGCACTGATGGCCGAGGCAAACGCCCAGGATGGGCACCTTGCCGTGAAAGTGTCGGACGAAGTCGCAACTCAGGCCGGCTTTGTTGGGGGTGCAGGGGCCCGGGGAGATAATCAGGTGGGTGGGGGCGACTTGCTTCTCGGCGTCGGCGGGGGTGATGGTGTCGTTGCGAAAGACGCGAATCTGGTCTCCGCGCCCCAGTTCCCCGATCCGCTGGACGAGGTTGTAGGTGAAGCTGTCGTAGTTGTCGACGATGAGAATCACGCGGGCATGGTACTGCCGGCGGCCCAACCGGTCAAGCCGCGGCCCGATCGCAAGAATCTGCAAGTTCTTGGCCAATTGTGCGTTTAGAATAGGGCGTTGGGTGTGGGACATCTCTGAAAGGGAACGACCATGAAATGGGTCTTGGGACTGCTGATCGGACTGATCCTGGTCTGCGCCGCCGCGGTGGCTGATGAGCCGACGACACAGCCGGCCGACGTGGCGATTGAAGCCGCCGTTGCCGACCGGGCCGCCGGCCACGACGACTTGTCGGAGGAAGAGATCACGGCCGAACTGGCCCGATTGGCTGAAGCCATCGAGCACGCCGAGAGCGCCAGGCAGGCCGACGAACTCCTGATGGAGGCCATGCGGCTGGACCGTGATGACGAGGAGGTCAATGACGCCTACATGCGTCAGATGCTCCGGTTCGGGCGGATTCAGAACGCCGTTTACGCCGCCAGGCGATTGCTGAAGTACACCGATGAGCACGGCATGGCCTGGGCGGTGTTGGCCTACTTCGAGGCCGAGCGGGGGTTCCTGGCCAAGGCGTTTCCGGCGGCGGTTCGGGCGGCGGAACTCCTGCCGGCGGACCCGGGCGTGATGCACAACGCCGGGGCGCTGGTGGCGTGGTATGAGTACCAGGACAAGATTCCGTTCATTCCCGAAGACGCCCAGCGGGCGGCGGTCTTGAATCTACAGACGTGGCTGGACAGCCCCGACTTCGCCGGCACGCACGAGTTCGTTCGGGAAGTAATGGTCGGCTATGACAACCGGGTCAAGGAGATCGAAGACCTGATGGCGGAGTTGGCGGCGACCCTGGACGAGTTGGACGAGCGCCTGTTCACCGAGGCCGAGCGGTTGTACGTGATCGATGCCGAACTGCGAGCGCTGAAGCACGATCTGTACGCCGCGGAGATGCGGCTGGTCGGCAAGTACTGGTCGGTGGCGCAGCTTCGCGAGAAGATATCTTTCAACCGGAGTACGATCCGGACGTTGGAGGGCCAATCGTCGCTGACCAAGGCCGAACGGGAACGCTTGGCCAAATTGCGGGAAGAGGTCCGCTACTGGCAGGACGACGTCGACGACGCTGAGGACAGCCGCACCCGCCGGCAGATACGCGAACGGATCTTCTACCTGCAGGACGAACTCCGCGACGTCCAACGCGAGTGGGAGGAGTTGTACACCCAGATTCGAATTCTCAAACGGAAGGCCAACGCCGTGGCGGATGATCGCGATGACGCGGCGCGGCTGCTGAAGGACCTGATCAAGGAGCGTCGTTTGGTGCTGGGCGCCCGGGACAAGCGCGTGGCGTGGGAACTGCCCCTGGTCGACGGGCAGCGGATCGAACTGGCCGTGGCCCGCGTGGCCAGCCAGAAGCGCCAACGGGTCCGGAATCCGATTCCGCCCAAGCGTTTCGAGCCGGACCAGGCGGTGCAGTTAGCTCGGCAGTACCTGCGGGCCGGCCGCAGCGATCGGGCGGTCGACCTGCTGGAAGAAGTCATCGAAATAGCCCCCGACAGCAAGGCCGCCGCCGAAGCTGAGGCCATTCTAGAGGAACTGATTAACCCCACGCCGGTGGAATAGCCGACGAATGGGGCATGTGGTTTAACGCTTTCCAGTTGGCGCAGCAGTGGTTAGAATACATCGAACACATTGGCGCAGATCACTTTTTGCGGGGCGTTGGTGCGCGCCGCTCTCAGGGCATTGGGGTCCAATCATGAGACAGTTGAGAATCAGGGGTTGTGTGTTGGCGGCGGTTTGCTTGCTGGTCTGTTGCGCTGGCGCCTGGGCCCAAGACGAAGCCAGCCAAGCCGATATCGATCAGGCCATCGAGGCCATCGGCCGAGCGGAGACGGCCCAGGAGGCCTCCAAGGTCTATGCCGACCTGGCCAGCAAAGCGCCGAAGTCCGCGGAGCTTCGTGACGTCTACATGCGCAAGCTGCTGACGTTGGGGCTGGCCGACATGGCGACCTCGCCGGCCCGGTCGCTCAGCGCGCTGGATTCGGACAATGGCGTCGCCTGGGCGTTGGTCGCTTACTACGAAGGCAAGCGGGGCCAGATCGCCAGGGCGCTTCCGGCGGGGATCGAGGCCGGCGAACGGATCTCTCTGGACGCCAACACCCTCTACAACCTCGGGCAATTGGCGGCGTGGGTCGATCTCGACGAAGACGCCCAGGTCGACCAGGACCTGGTGGCGATCATGAGGCGGGACAGCCGCGCTTGGCGCCAGGCCGGCACCTTTATGGCGGGCTACGAGCGGGTCAAACGCGGTTACGAGCAGCAGAAGGAACTGATCGCCGAACAACAGAAGATCATCGACGAGGCCACCGCCAGCATTGAGGAAAAGGCCAAGGCCTACGACGACGTCCTCGCCGAGTTGGACGAGGTGCAGGCGAACATCGCCGAGCTATCCAAGCACGTGCGGGTCTCCAAGAAGAAGTACCAGGACGGGCGCACCCAGACGACCTACCGGGCCTATCTGGCGATCTTCCGGGCCCTCGAAGCTGAGCAGAAGCGCGAGGGCGAGTTGTACCGGGAGAAAAAGAGCCTCGAAGGATCCGTTGCGGCCCTGAAGAGCAAGCGTAAGAAGGCGGCTCGCCAGATCGACAAGATCGACCGAGACAAGGCCAAGAACTTTCGGAAGATCGACGCTGAGTTCGAGTTCAAGCCACCCGCTCACGATGCCGAGACCATCGCGCTGGACTTGGAGAACCTACCGCCCGAGGTTGTTGAAACGCCCCAAGAGGATCCCGACGAAGATCCCGACGACGGCGAGACGGTCGCGGACGCATCGGACTCAGATGATACGGCCGATGACGAAGGCGAAAATGGCGACGGCGAGGACGGCGAGGATGGGGAGGGCGGCACGGCCTCGGCGGAAGATGAAGCCGCAGCGGCCACGCTGATGAAGAAGGCCGACCTGTTCCTCGAGCATCAGATGGTGGACAAGGCCCGGGACGCCCTCGAGGAAATCGTGGAGAAGTATCCGGACACGGCCGTGGCCGAACGGGCCCGGGTGTTGCTGCAAAGCCTCCAATGACCCTTCGCGGCGCAGACGGATAGCCCACCCGCGCCGGGCGGGGGCGTAATGCGGGGAGATTACTCGACCGGCACGACCTCAGAGACCTGAGGGACCTTCTCCTTGAGGTGCCGTTCAACGCCCATCTTGAGGGTTTGCTGGGCAGACGGGCAGCCGCGGCAGGCGCCCTGCAACCGCACCGAAACCAGACCCGTTTCTTCGTTGGTCTCGACCAGTTCGATATCGCCGCCGTCAGCCTGCAGCAGGGGACGGATGGTTTCGATCACAGCTGAGACGGACGCATGGAAGCTGTCCGCGGGGGTGGTGTTTTCTTCCGACATTCGAATCGCTCCTGATAGTTAACGGCTGGGGGACCAGTCACGTCATTATAGAGCGGCCCTGGGCCATGACAAGAGAACCCCCGTGAATGCAGCGGTTCCGCA
>CAYRZU010000019.1:0-46106 GCA_964428895.1 uncultured Planctomycetaceae bacterium | reverse complement strand
CGTATACTTCGGCCGGCGGGAGCAGATCCTGGCCCGTCGGGCCGCATTGAAAAAAAGAACGCTCGCCCGACGTCGGGCGAGCAATACAACAACCCCAAAGACCGTCTGTCAGATGCCGAATCCGTGACTTAGTTCAACGCCCACGGATTACCATTGTCGCTGACGACGTACACTCTGGGCCATCTTCTGCGGCGAGCCGAATACCATCCCCGTCCAGTCTGGTGAAGATGCCCCCGGCTTGACCGATGAGACGCTTCAGATGGCCGTCCAGTCCGTCACCACCCGCACCAAGCTCAAGGGGCTGATCGTCTCTTCCAACAAGCCCGTATTCGGCACGGCCGCGGTCGTCCGGTCGGACGGCAAACGCCTGATCCTGGTGACTAATTCCGCCGCCCTGGGTCTGCGGAAGATCCTCGCCACCCAGGAGATTGAGGAGTACGAGATCGAGATCACCTTCGTCAGCGGGCAGAAGCGATCCGCCACGCGGTTCGTCGACAACCTGCACGACCAGGACCTGGCTCTGATCGAAGTCGACGGTGAAGGCCTGGTCCCCGGCAAGGACTACGCCGTTCTGCCCTACGACAAGAAGCTAGAGGTGCACGTCGACGACATCGTGACGGTTCTCAAGCGGAGTGAAGAGCTCAACAGCGTCCGGCCGCTGCAATCCCAGGCCCGATTCAAGGGCGTCATGGACCGCGGCAAGCGCCCCAATGTCAGCCGTGTCTTTGAATCCGATGCCGCCCTGACGTCCGCCACTCGCGGAGCGCTGCTCTTCAAGGAAAAGGGCAGCCGGTTGTATTGGGTCGCCATCAATGTCTATGACACAAGAGACACCAAGGAAAGGAACCTCTGCATAGCCGCCTCCACGTTGGCCGACGCGGACGGCCATTGGTTCCCAGCCACCCCCTACGGCGCCGACCGGGCCCGAAAGCAGCTCTACAGCCTGGAAGCGCGCATGGACTGAGGCGCCCGGAGGAGCGATTCCTCAGATGCCGCCTCCCTGCTCGTGCAGGCCGCATTCCTTGGCGCTGCGCTCCCACGGGAACTTGCCCGCCCGCTGACCCAATTCCGGCCGGACCGGAATATGGCAGCACGCGCAACCGATCACGGTGTAACGCTCCCCGTAAGGTGATTCGTAGTCGTACAATTTGTTGTAGGGCAGATCGTGCTCGCGCGTGTAGCTTTCCACATCCTCGCCGGGCCAACCCAACATGGGATTGAGCTTGAGAATCCGTCGGCCACGCTCGTCTTGCACCCAGGACGCCTTCTGCGCCTCGGTGCTTCGACGCTCGGATTGGTCCGACCGCAGCCCCGCGATCCAGACATCCAACGTTGCCAAGGCCTTCTGCAACGGTTGCCACTTCCGGGCCCGGCAGCACACCGGACGAGCCAGAAAGTGCGGATACTGGCCTACCGAACGCTTGAGCGACTCGATGTCCTCGTCGGCGGGAGTGAACCGTTCGACCGTCAGGGAATACCTGTCCTGGACTTCGGCCAGCAGGTCATAGGTCTCAGGGTTGTTCAGGAGCGTATCGACAAAGAACACCCGAACGGGCAGGCCCGCTCGATGAGCGATATCGATTAGGACTACCCCGGTCTTCTGCAGACTCGTCCCAATGGCCGCCCGCTCGCCGTACGTGTCGTAGGCGAATCGCAACAGCCCTTCGGCATCCATTGATGCCAACTGGTCCAGGTCGATGTCCATGGTTACGCTCGTCATGGTACTAGGCCCTTACGCCCTACTACACCTTATCCGTAAGCGCCCCGGAACCTTTTTGCAGCGCGGCCAAATCCAGTCGGCCGATTTCGTTGATGACCTCGTCCGGCGTCAGTTTGGTCGCCACAACGTCGGCCAATCGATCGGTCCGGCCCAGGCCGCCACCGGCCAATAACGTAAACACATCGGTCTTCTCCCCATCCTGGCTAGCCGTTCCACCGGTCAGCCCGATGTCGGCCACCGCGTTATGGGCGCAACCGTTCGGGCATCCGGAAATGCACACCGTCAGGCCCGCCGGCAGGGATAGCCGCTGGCGAATCGCGTCGGCCATGGCGTTGGTGTCGGCCAGGCCCGCCTTACACCAGCGATTGCCCGGGCAGGCCACGATCGCCGCCTGCGGCGCTGCGGCCCCGGCCAGACATGCGTATCGCCCGATCCGTTCGGCCAGGTCCCCGGCCGACCGACCAAAGACCCTCACGCGGTGATGGACCGCCACGTGGGCAACGGCCCCGCCATCGGCGCCAATCTCCGCCAAGGCCCACGCCTGCTCCGGCGTGATGTCGCCGTTGGCGAAGGTCAATACGGCTGTCGCCTCGAGGCCATCAACAACATCCGGCACGGCCACGGTCGGCCAGGCCCGCTCGGCCAGAACGGACCGGAACGACTCCTGCAACGCCGCCAGGAACACCTCATCGCCCAGGCGCTGGCGGGCGTGGCGGAATCGCGCTCGCCGACGGTTTTCGCGATCGCCCTCTCGCGTAAACATGCGAAGGGCCGCGGCCGTCAGCGGGACGACCTCGTCCGCTGTGACCCAATCGAACAGTTCAATCCCCGTCGCCGGCCTGGCGCCCAGCGAGCCGGCGCCGATCACGTTGAAGCCAACACGCCCGTCTCGGCGCGACAGAACCAGACCCATGTCGTGCACGTAGGGTTGCCCACATTGGTCGCCGCAGCAGATGTTGATTTTGAACTTGCGCGGCAAATCGAAGACACCCTCTTCAGCCAATAGCGCCTCGCGAATGGCCACCGCAAGCGGCATCAGATCGGTCGAGCCACCAGCAACGCCCGAGCACGGGCACAGCGTGATGTTGCGCAACGTGTCGCCGCACGCGCCAAGCCCGTCGAGCCCGGCCGTCACCAACGCCTGCTGCGCCAGAGGGACCGCGTCCTCGGTCAAACCGTGAAGTTCGATTTCCTGGCGCGTGGTCAGGTGAAGGGGTTGGCCCTGCCCGTAGACGGCGCAGATCCCCCCCAGTGCGCGCCACTGCGCGCCGTTGAGTCGCCCGCCGGGCACTCTCACGCGTTGCATCCACAAACCCTCCTGCCGCTGCGGATACAGGCCCAGCAGTCGGGCCAGGCCCGCATCGGCCGGCAAGGACTCACATGGAAAGGAAACGGGTGGCTGGTTCATGTCTGCTCCGCCTAGAGATTCCCGCTGCGCCGGGGCACGCGCCAGCAGCCGAGGCCGTTAGATGGTGTAGTCGGCCACCTGCCGCGATGACTGCTCCTGGTCCAGCAGGTCCTGGAAGCTCGTGGAGTCATACACGTTCGCTAAAGACGCCGACGCGTCCTGCCACATCTCCATGAAGGCGTTTCGGCCCTCCGGTGGCCAGACTTGCTCGGCCGGGTCGATCAAACACTTCACCGGCGCCAAGGGGCCGTCCACAAATCGGATGATCTCGCCCACGGTCAGGCTCGACGGTGACACCGCCAACATGTAGCCCCCCTGAACGCCGCGACGGCTCTCCGTGAACCCGCCTTGTTTTAGCTCACCGAGGATCAGTTCGAGGAAGCGGGGCGGAATCGCCTGGATGTCGGCGATCTCAGAGATGCGAATAGGCCCTTGGCCACGACGCCGTGCCAACTCATACAGCGCGCGGAGAGCATACTGACATTTGCGGGATACACTCATGATAATTCACCTATACCCAAGTATCTATATAGACATAATACCGATTTGGCCCGTCCGGTTCAACCACATTTCTGAAGATACCGTCCTCAGCCAGTCTCTTTTCATTAGCGAGTAGTTGTAAATCGTTCAAGAAGCGAAAACAGGATATCTCGATCTTTTTCTTGAGGTATCCAATCGGCGGAGAGTGAACGCCGGTCATTCTGCTCGGCCGTAGACTTAGAGCAGGATTCCATTTCTACGGGCGTAAGGGCATTGGAACACCGGCCAAGCTCCCCCCCGGTTGACGGCCGACGAGTGCGAATGCTACGATTCGGCATGCTCGCCCAAGCCGACCCATCATCGCCGCCCCCTGCCCACGAATCCCTCCAGTGGCGGTCGCACCCGCTTGTCGATGAGTTCCCCAAGTCACTGCTGTTGGTGGCAATCATTCTGGCCGTTTGCGTCGCGGCAAGCTGGGCGTTCCAAGGCTGGGTCTGGGGGGTGATCTCGGGCGTGTTGCTGGTCGCGGCGACGGCGCGTTACATCTTCCCTAGCCACTTCCAACTCGACGACGAAGGGGTTACCGTGCGGTTCTTGGGTGTCGCTCGCAGAATGCCCTGGACCGCCCTGAGGCGGACGGCCAGCGGACCGGGCGGGATGTTCCTCTCGCCGTTCGAACGCCCCAGCCGGTTGGATTCGTTCCGCGGCGTGTCGCTGCGGTTTGCGGGCAACGCCGACGAGGTAATCGCCTTTGTCAAAGACAAGACGGCCAAGACTTCAGAAGCTCCGTGAGCGTTGGCGCCACGCCTTCGCGCTGGAGAGCCCCTACGGGCCGTTGACCGACGAGGACCTGGCCCTGCTGGATCAGTTGGCCGAGAAAGTCGTCGCCCGGCGCATGGCCATGCCCGCGATCCTGTTCCTCCAGTCCATGCGGCCATTAAGTGGAATCGGTAGCCAGGCGATGGTCTTCCTGGCCCCGTTCCTGACGCCGCTGCTGAACACCGAGAAATACAATCGCATCGCGGAGATCATGGATCGGCGCGAGGGAATCACGGCCATGGCCGACGCCATCGAAGCCGCCGAAGCGAAACGAAAGATGCCAGAAGAAGGAACAACGTCGTGAGTGGACAGAACCTCAGCGTCATCGTGGCCACCGACTGCGGCAGCACGACGACCAAGGCCATCCTGATCGAGAAGACTTCCGACGGCTATCGCCAGACCTTCCGCGGTGAAGCCCCCACCACCGTCGAAGCGCCGTTCGAAGACGTCACCCGCGGCGTCCTCAACGCGATGGCGGAACTGGAGGAGCTGTCCGGGCGCCGCATCTTGGACGGCGAGCGAATCATCACGCCGGCCAACGGCGATGAGGGCGTGGACGTCTACATCTCCACCAGCAGCGCCGGCGGCGGGCTGCAGATGATGGTGGCCGGCGTGGTCAAGGCTATGACGGCCGAGAGTGCCCAACGCGCCGCCCTGGGCGCCGGGGCTATCGTGATGGACGTATTGGCCAGCAACGACCGGCGCCTGCCGCATGAGAAAATCGAACGCATCCGCACGCTCCGCCCCGACATGGTGCTGCTCTCGGGCGGCACCGATGGCGGCACGGTTCGCCACGTAGCTGAGCTGGCGGAGTTCCTGGCGGCCGCCAACCCGCGACCACGGTTGGGATCGTCCTTCAAGCTGCCGGTCGTCTATGCCGGCAACAAAGACGCCCGCGAGACCATCCAGGAGACGCTCGCCGACAAGGCCGAGTTGCACATCACCGACAACCTTCGGCCGGTGCTGGAACAAGAGAACCTCGCCCCGGCCCGCGATGAAATCCACGAGCTGTTCCTGCAGCACGTGATGGCCCAGGCCCCCGGCTACAAGAAACTAATGGACTGGGTCGACGCACCGATCATGCCCACGCCCGCCGCGGTGGGCGACATCATCCAGCACATTGCCAAGACGCGTAACCTCAACATCGTCGGCGTCGACATCGGCGGAGCGACCACCGACGTCTTTAGCGACTTCTTCGTCCCCGACCCCAAAGCCAAGACAGCTGATACCGGCGAACGGGTCTTCAACCGGTCGGTCAGCGCAAACCTGGGCATGAGCTACAGCGTGTCCAACGTGCTGGCCGAGGCCGGCCTGGCCAACATCCTTCGCTGGGTGCCGTTCGACATCGACGAGACCGACCTCCGCGATCGTATCAAGAACAAGATGATCCGCCCGACCACGATTCCCTCACTGCTGGAGGAGTTGAAGATCGAGCAAGCCATCGCCCGCGAGGCGTTGCGGCTGGCGTTCGAGCAACACAAGCATCTGGCGGTCGGCCTCAAGGGAGTGCAGCGAACGCGGACCATCTCCGAATCGTTCGACACCACCGCCTCCGGCGAGAGTGTCATCAACATGTGTAACCTGGACGTGCTGGTCGGCAGCGGCGGCGTGCTCTCTCACGCGCCACGGCGGTCGCAATCGATGATGATGCTGATCGACGCCTTCGCCCCGCAAGGCATCACCCGCCTGTGCGTGGACAGCATCTTCATGATGCCCCACCTCGGCGTGCTGGCGCAGGTGCACGAAGCCGCCGCGGTGGAAGTGTTCGAACGCGATTGCCTGATCTACCTCGGCACGTGCGTGTCACCGGTCAACGAGGTCAAGCCGGGCAAGCCGTGCTTCGATTACGCCATGACGAGCGACGGCCAAGACCGCCAAGGCACAGTCATGGCCGGCCAGGTGATCCTGGAGCCGCTCCAGGTGGGTCAAGCCGCCACGGTGCAACTCGCCCCCGCCCGCGGGGTCGATCTCGGCGAAGGGAGAGGCCGCGCCGTCGAGGCGGAAGTCCACGGCGGCGTGGTGGGTGTGGTCTTCGACGGCCGCGGACGCCCCCTGGTCGTTCCGGTCGAGAATCGCAGTGACATCGTGAACCAATGGGCCCAGGCGCTGGCCGCCTATCCGAAATAGAGCAAGGGCAATCGCACTATGGCACACGCATACACGCCAGGCCTTCGAGTGACCGACCACGCCACCGTCCGCAAAGAGCGGCGCCTGCCGATCGCCGGCAACGTGCTCGTCGAGGTCGGCGCCGCGGTCAAAGCCGACGACATCATCGCCCGGGCCGAACTGCCCGGCGACGTCGAGACCGTCAATATCGTCAGCAAGCTCGGCATTGGCGCCGAGGATCTGCCCCGCTTCATGCTCAAGGCCGAGGGAGACCCCGTCGCCAAGGACGAGCCCATCGCCGAGACCAAGCCCTTCCTGCGGTTCCTCCGCAGCGCCGCTCGGAGCCCCATCGAGGGGACCGTTGAGACAATCTCCCACGTCACCGGGCAGGTGCTGCTTCGCACGCCGCCCCTGCCCGTTAGCGTTCGGGCCTATGTCGACGGCACCGTTGTCGACGTTCAGCCGAACGAAGGCGCCGTGATCGAGACAACCGGAGCATTCGTCCAGGGCATCCTCGGCATCGGGGGCGAGGTCAACGGCGAACTGGCCGTCGCCGCCAAGAGCCCGGACGATGTCATCACCCCCGACGCCCTGACCGATGACATGGCTGGAAGAATCGTCATCGCCGGCGCCATGATCACCAGCGACGTCTACGCCCGGGCTGCCGAAATCGGCATCGCCGCTCTAATCTCCGGCGGCTTCCACGACCGCGACCTGCGAAGCCTGCTGGGCTATGACCTCGGCGTCGCCATTACCGGTCACGAGGACGTCAAGCCGATCGTAATTATCACCGAAGGGTTCGGCCAAATCGCAATGGCCGCCGCCACATTCGACCTGCTGGCCTCCCGCACCGGCCAACGCGCCAGCGCCAACGGCGCCACGCAGATTCGTGCGGGCGTGCTTCGCCCGGAAGTCATCGTCCCCACTGACATCGCTTCAACCGGCGCCACCGAGCAATCCGGGGCAGTTGGCTTGATCGCCGGTAGCCCAGTCCGTATCATTCGCCAACCTGACTTCGGCCGACTGGGCACGGTCAAGCGACTGCCTGCCGGGATCGAGACCGTCGAGTCCGAAGCCAAGGTGCGCGTCGTCGAAGTCGAATTCTCCGACGGCAAGACGGTCATCGTGCCGCGAGCCAACGTGGAGGCGATCGAATCTTGATCTACTGCAGACGCACTTCCGTTCCCCTGGCCTTGCTCGCCTTGGTTCTCGTCGCCGTATGTTCGGCCGCCCCGGCCGACACCGGGGCCTGGCCTGTCCCCGCCGCTGGCGACGTGAAGGTCTACGAGCGTCCCAGCGACGACGGAACCGCCATTATCGTCGAATGGCCCGTCCCGGCGGAAACCGTGGCGGGGCTGATCTATGTCCTCGAAATCGCTCAGAGCGATCAGGCTTTCAAGGACACCGACGGCGATATCAGAACCATCGAGATTATCCCGTCACCGAATCGATTGAAAACCGTCCCCGAAATCGCGGAGTATCTCGGCTATTCAAAGGACGCTAACTCGACGTACGTGTCCGTCATCACGCCCTCGGACCACTTCAAGCTGAAGGAACTTGCGTTCCGCGAGCAACTTGCCGAGCTTCACCAACGTGACGAACTGACCGATAAGGAATGGACGCGCGCCCGGGTTGCTTTGGCGCTCAAGGCATCGATGGCTCCTGACCATGTCGAAAGCGACGACCTGACCGACACCATGCGTCAGACGCTTAAAGACCTGCAGCAAGATGAAGGCCGTCGGAAGCGGGAGTTGGCGTGGCTGAAGCGGCTGGAGGTATACACGGGCAAGCGATTCGCCAGGCTCAACCGGCCCGCCATCGCCGAGATCAACGGACGGACGTACCATGTTCGCTTCGGCCTTAAGACCGATGGCCAACCCTCCTACGTTCTCGCCGAAAACGGTGATGCGGCCATCTTCGACGTTCAGGCCACGGCCGATCTGTACAAGAGGACCAAGACGAACAACCTGGTGTTTTGCCTCCTGTTCTGCGGGGCCGTCGTGGCGTTTCTTTACATCGCCCGCCGCAACCCCGATCTCTTCATCCGCAAGATTGCGGGTCTCGACGCCGTTGAAGAAGCTATCGGCCGGTCCACCGAAATGGGCAAGAGCGTCTACTTCGTTCACGGCCTCGGCGGCATGGAGGGCATGGCGACAATAGCGGCGGTGACCGTTCTGGGCCGTGTCGCAGCTCGGGCGGCCTCCTATGACACCCACCTTCGCGTGATGAACTGTAACCCAATCGTTACCGCCATCAGCCAAGAGGTGGTCCAGCAGTCCTACACCGAAGCCGGCCGCCCCGATGCCTACGACCCCGACGACGTGTCGATGGTCGCCTACAGCCAATTCAGCTACGCCGCCGCCGTCTCGGCCCGAATGGTCCGAGAGAAGCCCGCCGCGGTTTTCCTGATGGGAACGTTCATGGCCGAATCGCTCCTGCTGGCGGAAACCGGCGCCTCCACCGGCGCCATTCAGGTGGCCGGCACCGACGTGGAAAGCCAGCTTCCCTTCTTCGTCACGGCCTGCGACTACACGCTGATCGGCGAGGAACTCTACGCCGCGTCAGCCTACTTGTCCCGTGAGCCGCGAATGCTCGGCAGCCTTCGCGGCCAGGACGTGGGCAAAGCCTTCCTGATGCTAACCATGATTCTCGGCACGATCTTCCTGACAATCGGCGTTGCCCTGGGGTGGGACGTCCGATGGTTCATGAGTCTATTCAAGGCCTTCTGATCCCCGTTACGCCATGTGGTACAAACGCACAATTCCTCTGATTATCGTCTTCGTTCTGGGCATCCTTGCCTTTGCGCACAACTTCGTGCCGCATCAGATGGCCGCTAGCTTCCGCGAAACCATGTCCGAGTGGATGGTCATCGCGGGCGGCTTTGCCCTGTTCATCGGCATCTACAGTCTGCTGCACATGCACGTCACGCGCATTCGCCGACAGACAACTGGATGGGCCTACAGCGTCTTTGTCTTCATTGGCGCCGCGGCCATGATCGCTCTAGGCCTCTGGAACGATGGCGCCGGGCCGCTTCAGTCCGTCGCCCCGGGCCACGGAACCACCTGGTACGACTGGGGCTTTGACACCGTCCTCCTGCCCTGCCAGGCCACGATCTTCTCGCTCCTGGCGTTCTTCATGGCCAGCGCCGCCTTTCGTACCTTCCGCGTTCGGAACTTCTCGGCCGGGCTGCTGCTGGTCGCGGCCCTGATCGTCATGTTCGGGCGCGTGCCGATCTGGCAGACCGTCACCGGATGGTTCGGCGTCCAGCCCGCCTTCGCCAAAGGCGCCGATGGCGCCCTGTCTGTCGCCACCGACGCCATCATGGAGTATCCCAACTTAGCGGCCAGTCGAGCCATCATTCTGGGCATCAGTCTCGGGGCGATCTCGCAGTCGTTGCGCATTCTGTTCGGCATCGAACGGTCCTATCTGGGAGGCGGTGATTAAGTGAATCCCAAGCCCATCAATTGGAAGGCCGGCGCCACGCGGCACGTGATCTATGCCCTGATCGCCATAGCCGTGATCGTGCCCCTGCTGAAGAAATGGCCCTCATCCTTCACCGCCACGCCCGGTCCGCGCAGGGTCTACAACTTCATCGAGAAACTCGAGCCCGGTTCTCACGTGCTCTTGGCCTTCGACTACTCCCCTGACTCCAAGGCCGAACTGTACCCCATGAGTGTTAGCCTGCTGGACCATTGTTTCCGCAAAGGCCTGATCCCCATCGCCATGACCCATTGGCCACAAGGAGTCGGCATGGCCCGACGGGCCTTCGACGAAGTCGCCGCCAAGCACGACAAGGTCGCCGGCGAAGACTACGCGGTGCTCGGCTTCAAGCCCGGCTACGTCAATCTCATCATTAACATGGGCGAGAACCTCAAGAGCGCCTTTCCCGAGGACCTGGACGGCCGATCAACAGAAACCATGCCCGCCCTGGAAGGGGTCGAGACGTTGCGCGATATCGACCTGGCGGTTGATCTGGCCGCCGGCGCCACGGTCGACGCCTGGGTGATGTATGGCAGCGACCGATACGACTTCCCCCTGGTGGCTGCCCCGACGGCCGTCGCAACGCCCCGCTGCTATCCGTTCGTGCAATCCAAGCAGCTTGTGGGCCTGCTGGGAGGGCTGCGCGGGGCCGCCGACTACGAGCAGATCCTCAACGTGCCCGGCAAGGCCACGGAACTCATGCCCGCACAGACCGTCACGCACTTGTTGCTGATCGTGCTGATTCTTGGCGCCAACGTTCGGTTCATCGTCAGAAAACTGAGAGGAACAGAGGACGCCTAGAATGTCTGAACAGACCTCCAATACCGCGACAAGTCCCACACGACGACGGGGGGAAGTGATTGTTCTGGTCGTGTTGGTGGCGGCCTTTGCCGTGGCTAATTACTTCGTGCTCACTCGCAAGGCCGAAGACGGCTCGCGACTTGAACTCGACCGCAACATGGTCGGCATCATCATTGCCGCCGGGCTAACGCTGATCATGTACAGCTTCCTATACCGGGATAACCCCCTCTTCAAAGTCGCCGAGAATCTCTACGTCGGCGTCGCCATGGGCTATGAGGCCATCCTGGTCTGGCGACAGGCGCTCAGGCCTCAGGTTGTCGATCCGCTGTTTCGGCCGGTGTCCTGGCACGCGTTCTGGTACGAATTGGCCTGGCGGACCGTTCCCATAGTCCTGGGTTTGCTGCTGCTGACACGACTGTCCAAGAAACACGGCTGGATGAGCCGGTATTCCTATGCCCTCTTCATTGGCTGGGCCGCCGGCCTGGCGATCTTCACCGAAACGGACAGCAAGATCCTCACGCAACTCCAGGCGACGCTCGCCCCGCTTCAGCAGGGAATCAGCGACGGGCCCTGGTTTACCCATATCGTCATGCCTATTCTCGGGACGATCGCCCTCCTGGCCGGGACCGTGACGGTGTTGTTCTACTTCTTCTTCTCGGTCAAGCACGAACGATCCGCCGGGGCCATCTCGCGCGTGGGCATCTGGTTCCTGATGGTGGCCTTCGGCGCCATGTTCGGCTACACCGTCATGGGGCGCCTGGCCCTGCTGATTGACCGACTTGACTTCCTGATGGCTGACTGGCTGAAGATAAGCGGCTAGCGACCCTACCGACCCATTCGGCCCTTATCGGCGCGCCTGGCAGGGGCCGCAGAACCACGTTGTCCGCCCGCCGTAGGTCCCGGTGCTCAACGTGCCCCCGCAGGCCGGGCATGCACCGTCCGGGCCACGGTGGTCCAGCAAGAAATGCCTCGGCAAGAGCTGGCCGTCCTCTCCGCCGCCAACCTTCATGGCCGCTTTGAGCACGCGGCGCATAGTTCGATAGAGCTCTTCGCGCCGAGCCTTGCTGAGTCGGGCGATGGACATGCCCGGGTGCAGGCCCGCCTGGAAGCACGTTTCGTCCGCCCACAGATTGCCCACCCCCGCGACAAACGACTGATTCAGCAACGTCGCCTTCAGTGTGCCGCGTCGACCCGATAGCAGCGACAGGAACCGTTCCAGCGTCAACTCGTCGCTCATCGCGTCCGGGCCGAGCTTGCGGGCGGCGATGAAGCTCTCGGCGTCATCGATCACGGCGACCCACCCGAACAGCCGCGGGCAGCGGAATGCCAACGCCCCATTGCTGGTGTGCAGCAGCACCTTGGCGTGTCGCGGAGGGCCGTCGCCCTTGCGCATCGGGATCAGCCGCCCCGTCATGCCGAAGTGAAAACCCAACCATCCCTCGCCGGACAGCTTCCCGAACAGGTACTTCCCATGGCGATGCGTGTGAAGGAGCTTGGCCCCAATGAGGCGCCGCCTTAGCGTGCGCACCGAAACACCGGACAGAATCCGCCCATCCAGCACGCGTACGTCCTTCAACGTCCGTCGAACGATGTGGGCTTCGAGAATCTGCTGACGGGCGGCCACTTCCGGTAGTTCGGGCACATTCGCTCCTTCCGGTTCGTTCCACCGGCGTGCCATTATACACGTGCGATCAACTGCGCACGGATTTAGCCATCGTCGGCTACAATGGGCTGCTGCGACCGCGGCGCCTCGCTCAGGAGATGGTTCATGACAGTTGATTCCGCCAACCCACGAGACATCGCCCTGGCCAGTCTGGTCGAGGGCTTCGACATGATGCTGGCCGACACGCCCAAGTGCGTGACGGATCAAGACCGTTACCTCCTGGGTCCGGCCCGCATGACGTGCGACCGCGCGCACGAGAAGCTCGGTTGGGGGACCTCGGCGGACAACTGGCACTACCCGCTCGGCACGGGACAACTGCTGTCGATGGGCCTGGCGGGCATCGCCGAGACCGCCGCCACCAACGCCGCCAAGTTCGACGGCCGCCAGGCCGCCTATCTGCGGGCCATCGCCTACTGCTACGGCGAGGCCCGCGCCTATGTCGCCGACTGGGCCTCCGTCGCCGACAAGGCCGGCCGGGCCGACCTCGCCGCCACCTGTCGCGCTTTGGTCGACGGGCCGCCGCAGACCTTAGCTCAGGCCGCCCAATTGCTGTGGCTGGCCTTGCCCATTCGCAACACCGTCCTATCCAGCACGCTCGGCCGGCTGGACCAACACCTCTGCCCGTTCCTCACCACCGACCTCGCCGCCGGAACGATCACCCGTCAGGCCGCCCAGGAACTGATCGACGAGCTGGTCCTCAAGATCAACGATATCTGGACCGGTGAAGGCCTGATGACGATGGCCGTCGCCGGACGCGACGCCGACGGGACCGACCGCACCAACCCCCTGTCGGAGATGTTCGTCGACGCCGCGATTCGCCTTCACCAGGTCAACCCGCAGGTGTGCGTGCGACTTCACGCCAACACGCCCGAAGCATTCCGGCAGAAGGTGGCCCAACTCCAGCTTGCCCCGGCCAACCAGTGCACGATCCTCAACGATGAGGCCATCATCCCCATACTCACCAACGCCGGCCTGCCGGAGGACCTGGCCGCCAACTACTGCTGTGACGGGTGCAACGAAATTGTCTTCGATGGTGAAAGCACCATCCATTTCCATTCCGTCGAAGCCGTCAAGAGCCTCGAACTGACGCTCTTCAACGGACAAGATTGCCCCACGCTCGACGGCGGGCCCGTGATCTCCGGCAACCTATTCGCCGGAGACGGCGAACATGAGACTGCCGGCGGGACCACGCGCGGTCATGCTTCCGGCGACATCACGCAGATGACGAGCTTTCAGCAGGTCTTTGAGGCCTTCATGGACCAGTACCTATTCCAGGTCACCAAGGTCATCGAGCAGCTTCACGAGCAGCACGACGACGGCCAGACCAACAAGGCCATCCCTCCCTTCCTGGCCGGCACGTTCCCCGAGAGCCTCGCCACCGGCATCGATCCCGTCGACGGCGGCGTGCGACGGCAAGTGATGATGGTATTCTCCAGTTCCATCGCCACGGCCGCGGACGGCCTGGCCGCCATCAAGCGCGTGGTCTTTGACGACCGCGCCGCCACCCTAGCCGAACTGCTCGACGCCCTCCGCGCCGATTGGATCGGCCATGATGCTTTGCGCAAGCGCTGCCTGGCCGCCCCCAAGTTCGGCAACGACGATCCCTACGTGGACGATCTGGTCGTCGAGATCGCCGACCGGTTCGCCGATTCTGTGACCAGCTACCCCACGCCGTTCCGTGACGGGCTCTGGCCGGCTCTGTTTTGCTTCCGGTTCAACGTGTTTGCCATGATCGCCGGCGCCACCCCGGACGGCCGAAAGCGCGGCGAGCCCATCGCCGAGCACCTGTCCCCCGTGCCCGGCCGGGCCTCCTCCGGCCCAACGGCCGTCATCCACTCCCAGGCACGCGCGCCCCTTCACAAGATGGTGGGCACCGCCGTTACGCATATTTCTCTCAGCCGATCTGCTCTCGGCAGCGGCGACCAGGCCATCGCCACCATCCGCAGCCTCACCCAAGCCGCCCTCGACCTCGGCCTGATGGTCATCAACCTGCCCGTCTACGACGTCGAGCAGATGAAGCGCGCCCAAGAGCATCCCGAGCAATACGCCGATCTGATCGTCCGCGTGTGGGGCTTTTCCGAGCGATTCGTCAATCTCGACAAGCGCCTGCAGGACCACATCATCGCCCGGGCGGCCCATAACGCCGCCGGCTGACAATTTCCATATCCGTGCTATAATGATTGAGATTGGTGCGAGTTCGCCGCTCGTCTGAGCGGCGGTTCTGTTTGTGGAGATGCCAGGAGACCCGATGTCCTCACAAGCCGTTGCCCCGGCCGTCACCGACGCCGAGAAGATCGTCCACGCCAACCTGCTGGCTGACTGGTTCGAAGCGATGTGCAACACAACGCCCATCAAGATCGAACCCAACACCTCCGACCTGCTGGTCGGCCCGGTCCACATGAACTGGGAAGGCGCCGGCGAAGTCGTCACCCGCCCCTATGACGTCGATGGCTACCACTGCCCCATGGGCGCCAAGCAACTCCTGACAATGGGCTTTGTCGGCATCGCCGAAACCGCCGCCGCCAATGCCGACACGCTCGCCGGCCTGCCCAAGCAGTACCTCCTGGCCGTCGCCCGCTGCTACCGGGCAGCCTGCCGCTACGCACAGTCCTGGGCCAACGCCGCTTCCGATGCCGCCGACGCCGCCGCCGGTGACGAACGCGTGCGGCTGACCCGCATCGCCAATGCCTGCCGGTCATTGGTCACCGGCCGGCCGGACAGCTTCCTGGCCGCGGCGCAATTGCTGTGGTTCGGCCTGGCCATGCGCAACGCCGGGGTCACCAGCCCACCGGGGCGATTGGACCAGTACCTCAACACCTATTACGTCGCCGACCTCGCCGCTGACGAAATCACGCCCGCCGAGGCCCAACGGATCGTGGATGAACTGTTCACCAAGATGGACACGATCGCTCACGGCGACGGCCTCATGAATCTGGTGCTTGGCGGCGTCGACGCCGATGGCAACGACGTTGGCAATGAGATGTCCATCCTGATGATGGACGCCGCCTGTCGCCTGAAGATCGCCAGCCCGCAGATGAACGTCCGTATCCACGCCGGCACGAGCGAGGCCTTCCGCCAAAAGGCCACCGAACTGCAGTTGGCCCCCACTGGCGGGTGCAGCATTCTCAACGATGAAGCCATCATCCCCGCCATGGTCGCCGACGGCATCCCCCTGGACCTGGCCCGCAACTACTGCTGCGACGGCTGCAACGAACTGCTCTTCGACGGTGAGAGCCTGATCGACTTCACCGCCGCCCCGGCCCTGAAGTGCCTGGAGCGCACACTGCTCAACGGCCGTCAGTGCCCGCTGCCCGAGGGCGTGGCCCCCAAGGCCCGCTATCACTACGCGTCACATGACGAATCCGACGTGCGTGACACGGACAAGAACATTCTCGAAACCGGCGACTTCGCTCAGATGACGAGCTTCGAGCAGGTCTTCGAAGCCTACATCGCCCAGTACGAGCACCGCATTCACGAAGGGCTGGTGTGGTTCTGCCGCAACGCGTCCGAACGGGCCCGCGATCGGCTGACCAATCCGTTCCTGGCCGGCACGTTCCCGCAGTGCCTGGCCACCGGCCTGGACCCGATGACCGACGGCAATCGTTGGTACATGTTCATGGTCTTCGCCGGATCGATCCCCACGGTCGCCGACGGGTTGGCCGCGATCAAGAAGGTCATCTTCGAAGACCGCGCCTGCACGGCCGCCGAAATGCTCGCCGCCTTGGAAGCCGACTGGGACGGCTACGAAGCCCTCCGCCGCCAATGCCTGACCGCCCCCAAGTTCGGCAACGACGACCCCTACGTTGACGACATCGTCGTCGAGATCATCAATCGCTTCGACCGGATCGTTCGCGAGTATCCCCACGGGCTCAATCACCCGATCTACCCCGCCCTGTTCTGCCATCAGTTCAATCTGATCTCCATGGCTGTCAGCGCCACCCCCGACGGGCGCCGCCGCGGCGACGACATTGCCGAGCATTTCTCGCCCGTGCCCGGCCGGGCCCTCCACGGGCCGACGGCCGTGATCAACTCTCAGGCCAAAGCCCCGCTAAACCGAATGGTCGGCACGGCGGTGACGCATATTTCGCTGAGTCGAAGCGCGCTGGGGACGCCCGAACAGGCCGCCGCGGCCGTCAATACGCTCGTTGACGCCGCCATTCGGATGGGCCTGTTCGTGATCAACCTGCCGATCTACGACGTGGAGAAGATGATCGAAGCCCAGAAGCATCCCGAGCAATACGCCGATCTGATGGTGCGTGTGTGGGGATTCTCGGATCGGTTCACCACGCTCGACAAGCGCCTGCAGGACCACCTGATCGCCCGAGCGACTAACGGCTAGCCCAGATTGCTCACGCGACGGACCTTGTCGATCATGCCTTGAAGGTGGTCGCGGCCCTTCGACGCATCGGCGACGAGGACCAACAGGAAGCGCCCCTCCTTGGCGATGTCCAGGAGGGCGTCCAGTTGATCGCCCTGCCAGAGGCCCATCCCGATAGGCGTGTCCAGCGACGACGCCAGGATCTGGTCCCGTAGCTCGGGGATCTCCAGCAGGGCCTGGGCCATGGACGGCTGCCCCGGATCATCCACGAAGTATTGGATCAGGTTGTTCGGCGTGCGGGCGACCATCTCCGTCTGGTACAGCCCCACCGTGTGATTATGATAGAAGCCCCCGCCGGTGTTCTCGAATAGCCGAGCGGTGTAGGGCTGCTCGAATTCCAGCGCCATCTCGGGGCTGATCAATCCGACCGGATCGCCGTTGACGAATACCGCGCCATCCGGCAGCCACGTAGCCCAAACCGCCCTGCCCCAACCGTCCGGACACGCCCGGCCGGAGTTGTCTTCCAGGAAACGCTCCATCTCGAGCGTCCAGTCCACGCACCAGTCGATGAGCCCATGCAAGGCCTGGGGATCGGTATACATCTCCTCGAACAGCGCGTTGCCCCGAACGCCGTTGGCCATATCCAGAGGTGACCGGTACAGGAACGGTAGAACATGGAAGTCTTCATCCCACCGTCGCCAGAGGGCCTGGTTGACGTGTAGAGCGAACTGCACCCACTTGTTGTCCGGGTCGAACTTCAGATCGGCGATCTGGTCCCACTCGAGTTCAGGCTCGTACCAACTGGTCATGCCGTCGTGGAACGGCTCGCCGCCGGTAACGGCCGCGTTGAGGCAGCCAACACCCCAGTACACCAACGCGGTTGGTACGCAGTCATCGTCGAACTCGAGGACGTCCTTCTGGGCCTCACGACGGCGGCGTACGTAGTCGTCAATCAGTTCGTCCACGAACGGCTTGCGCAGCATCGCTTCCGTGCCGTGGTCGCGGAAATGCTCGCACAGGAAGGCCTCCAGGCTCGGCCCCCGGTCCCACGACATGCACGTCATCAAGTCGCCGGGCTCCTTGCGACCGTGGAACGTCTGCCAACGCGCCATGCGCCGGCGAAGTGCCTGCTTATAGGTGTCCGGGGTGCTGGAGGCCATTGGTATCATCCAATCCAGATCGGCGAGCTCCAAGCCGACTCGCCGTCGACTTGAACGGCGCGAACGTAGTAGAAGTTCGGGCCCGACGGATCGTAGTGATCGTCGGCCCATTCCAGTTCGCTGTGGTGTTCGCCGTGGGTGAAATGCGTGTGGGCGAATTGCCCGTTCTTGATCACGCGGATGTGGTCGATGCCGTTGGCCCCGTCGGCCGTCACGCGCAGCACCGGTCGGCCATCGGCCATGACGGGTAGTTCCGAGCCCATCACCGCGCCGTTAATCTCAAAGGACAGGTAAATCGGCACGCCGCTGGTCGCATAGCAACGGCGGTCGTAAAGGGAGTCGAAGACATTCTCTCGCGTCAGCTCATCCGTCAGCACTGCCGCCCAGCCCGAGCCGCCATGCCGGCCGGACGCTTCGTAAGGCCGTCGCTGAGCGTTGCCCGGCTGACCGTCGTGCCCGTCGGCCGAGGCGATCAAGCCGAACCGATAGCCCCGCTTCAGACCTTCCCGAACGTAGGAGCCCGGATGCCAATCGGAAATGCCACGCGGCGTGTCGCCGTAATACTCGCTCGACCCCCACACCGAGTAGACCTCGACCAGCCGCTCGTACTTCGGGTTGAACAGGCCCCAGTTGAACGGGTGCGGCGCCGCCGGTGGGTGGTGCGGCACGGACAGGAACCGGTCGCCGCACGCCTCGAGCGCTTCCCACAACTCCGGCACGGTGGTCGCGTCCGCATAGTCGAGCGCCATCATGTACCAGTCCTTGGCCGCGTTGAAGATCGTCCCGCCCGAGCCCCGGAAGTAGATGTTGCGATGGCCGTAAACAATCGACGTGAATTCATACCCGCGAAGCGTCGCGAACGTGCCCGGCCGATTGTACCGGTCGGCCATGGCGAAGAAGTCTTCGATGCCGTCTCCCGGCTCGACCTGACACTCATGGTCCGACAGGCAGTAGAAATCAATGCCGGCCGGCCCCGAGGCGTAGTCGTAGTTCTCTTCCCGCGTGCCCGTCCCGCATCCGCCGGATGGCTGTTCGCGGTAGACGCCGCAATGCGTGTGAATATCGCCGAAGTAAACGTTGTGGCCGCTGACGGTCGGGCGCTTGCCCGCCAGGACATCCAACAACCGATAGATGTCGGCCTGGGTCTGCATGCCAGGGGCCGGCGTCATCATGAACCAGCGGGTGGACGTTCCCCGACAGTGACCGGTCACGGTGATACGGGCGGCCTTGCCGGGCTCGACCCACTCGGCCGGCACGACCAGCATGGCCGGCCCGAACGCGGCGAACGCCTCTTCGGTCAGCACGCTCGACAGATGCAGCGATCCGTGGTGCGGCACCGATTCGATGCGATGGGCCGAGAACGCAAACGCACAGTCATCGGTCGTCCACCGTTGCGAATGCTTGACCACGCGGACCGACACCGCCTTGCGGCCGTTGACCTCGATGTCCCAATAGCCGGTCGGCTGTGTCAGGGGTGAGCCGTTGCCGAACCCCGCCCCGAATAGAAACCCCACCTTGCCTTTGACCTGGTCCGGCACGGGCTTGGTCGTCCACCCCAGGGGCCCATCGTTCGTCAGTGGCAGGAACCACTCGCGCGTCTCGCCGGTTTCCATGAAGGGCGTGACGTATTGCCCGCCCGGGGAACCCCCGCACCGCCACAACTGGTCGAAGCCTTCGACCGTCGACACGCCGAAGGTCTCGGCGATGTAGTCGTCGACCTCCTTCAATCGCGGCCGGCGGTCGCCAAACAGTGAGAACGCATCCATGGGGCTGTCCTTTCCCGCACCGGGCGTCTACGCGTCGTTGAGGACCGGCAGGTCCATGTCCCGAAGCTGCTGGACCCACTTGGCCACCGTTTCGCGCTCGGGGGTCTCCACTTCCAGCAGACAGGGGCGAACCCCCTCGGTCGTGCCCAGCCGGTGGTGCTTGCCCATACCCAGGCGATGGTACGGCATGATCTCGACACCGCTTAGGTTCGGCAAGGTGCGAGCCAATTCGCCCGCAGCCTGGAAATGCTCTGGCCGATCGTTCAGTCCGGGCGTGATCGGCAAACGAAGGATCATCTCGACGCCCGCGTCATGCAGCTTGCGCAGGTTGGCCAGGATCAACTCGTTGCCCAACCCCGTGTACTCGCGATGGCGCTCCGGATCGGTCTCCTTGATGTCGAAGAAGAACATGTCCACGTCGCCCATGATCCGCTCGTATTGTTCCCACGGCGCATGGCCGCACGTCTCCACCACACAGTGCAAGCCCTCGGCCTTGGCCGCAGCCAATAGGGCCGCCGAAAACGCCGGCTGCATCAGCGGCTCGCCGCCCGAAAGCGTCATGCCCCCACCGGAGCTCTCATAGAACGGCTGATCGCGCAGGACCTCTTCGATCACTTCCTCGACCGTTGCGGTTCGGCCGATGATCTCCAACGCGCCGCTGTGGCAGTTGGACGCGCACTGGCCGCACACCACACACGTGTCGCGGTCCAGGATATGCTCGCCCGTGACCATCCGGTGGGCCTCGTTGCGGCAGGCGCTGAAGCACCATCCGCAGCCGATGCACTTGTCGGGCAAGAACGATAGCTGCTGACGGAGGTCGATGCCCTCCGGGTTGTGGCACCACACGCAGCGCAGCGGGCAGCCCTTCAGGAAGACGGTGGTTCGAATGCCCGGGCCGTCGTGAATAGAGAAACGTTGAATGTCGAAAATCTTGCCAGTCTGGCTCATAACAACTGCAACTCCTGAACGAATCAACCAGGCCGAACGGGTCGATCGCGTCACACGCGGCCGTGTTCGGTACGGGCGATGATCTCGTTCTGACAGACTTTGTCAAGGTCGACGAAGTAGGCGCTGAAGCCTGATACGCGCACCACCAGGTCGCGGAATTCGGCCGGATTGGCCTGGGCGGCCAGTAGCGTCTTTCGGTCGACTACGTTGAATTGGATTTCCAACCCTCCAAGGTCGAAATAGGTCTCGATTACTTTTCGGATCGCCTGCCGACCTTGCGGTTCGGCCAATAGGGGCGGACTGAACTTCAGGTCCACCACCACCCCGTTGCCGAACTGGCGATGGTCGAGCGTGGTCAGGCTCCGGGCCACTGCCGTCGGACCGGAGGCATCGGCGCCCTGACACGGCGAGAAGCCGTTCGCCAGCGAGACCCCGGCCGGACGGCCGCTCGGCAAGGCCCCGGTGGCGGCGCCCATCTGCGCGTGCGCGGACACCGTGTACATGCCGATCTGGTAGCCCCCTCCGC
Source organism: uncultured Planctomycetaceae bacterium (assembly GCA_964428895.1). GTDB lineage: Bacteria > Planctomycetota > Phycisphaerae > SM23-33 > SM23-33 > HyVt-337. Next base: position 24,911 of record CAYRZU010000019.1, on the reverse strand, counting down.
GGGCGTTCTGATAGGTCGCCAGTCGCTCATGCAGCAACTCAGCCAGTTCCTTGACGATCAGGTCCGGTCCGTCGGCGTCGTTGCCGAACCGCTCGGCCGCATCGGTCAGACTCGCCCGCACCGGCTCGGCGCCCTCGAAGTTGTTACGCACAGCTTCGGCCAATTCGTCGAGGGTTAGCGACTGATCGTCGTAGACCCGTTTCCTGATGGCCATCAGCGAATCGGCAACATCGGCCATGCCGCAATTGTTCATCGTCAGCAGATTGTAGGTCGTGCCACCGGCGGTAACATCGCGCCCGGCTTCCAGACAGCCCGCCATCGTCGACGACAGGAACGGGAACGGCCACACCAGCGGATAGCCGCGGTCGCGGACGATCGTCCACTCGGCTGCCATATCGACCATCTGCTCGAATACGCGCTTGTAGCTGTCACAGAACGCTTCGAAGGTCGTCAGCTCCGCCAAGGCCGCCTCCGAACGAAAGGCCGTCTGCGTCCCCGTCAGCGTACAGCGACCGTCATTGAGCATCAGCTCCAGCGCCTTGGCCCAGTTGACACGAACCGCCTCGGTCTGCGACCACTCCTTGCCGCCAGCCGTCATCTCCACGCACCCAACGATGCCGTAGTTGGCAGCGTCCTCACGCGACAGCCCCACGTTGCACTTGGCGTCGATCACCACCGAATCGTTGAACATCGCCGGGAAGCCCAGGCCCTCGCCGATCAGATCCAGCACGGGCTCCCAGAACGCTTCCGGCATGGATTCGTGCCAGCGGAACGACACCAGCGGCTGATCCATCTTCAACCGTGCCGTCGCCCTCAGCCCCATCAACGTCAGATCGTTGCCGGCGAACATGCCCCGGCCGTCAATGCCGCCCAGCGTTACGTTCTGATAGGCGTTTTTGAGCGCGCCGAACTTCAGCCACAACGCCTGGACCACCTCCTCAGCCGCATCGGCTGTCAGCCGACCGGCCTCGATGTCCCGCTGATAGAACGGAAACAGATACTGATCCGCCCGCCCCAGCGACAGCGACCCGGACCCCTGCTCGGCCGTTATGACCTCATGCGTCAGCACCACAAGCTGAACCGCTTCGAAGAACGTCCGTGGACGCTCCGCTGCAATCTGCCGACACGCCTCGGAAATAGCCTGAAGCTGCCCTCTGAACTCATCGACCGGCGTTTCCCCCGCCAGCCGCTCGGCCTCGGCTGCATAGCGCAAGATGTAGTCGCGAGCCGCCTCGCACACGGCCAGAGATGCCGTCGCGAAGTCGCGGGCCTCCCCCTCAGCCGTAGCTAGTCGTTCCCGGGCCGCTTCAATCAGCGATCCGAGCCCGGCCGCAATGACTCGGTCGTAGCCCGCGATTACGTGCCCGCCCATCGCCGACGTGAACAGGCCGATATGAAAGCCTCTACAGAATTCGACCATGTCCGCCGGATCGCCCCCCCCGGCCACGCCGGCCGGGCACCACAGGTCGTCGGGGATATGCTTCAGCGCCGGATGATCCAGGCACGGCATGTCCAGCGGTTCGGTGAAGTCGTAGAACTGGCTGACCCCGGCCAGCAAGTCTTCCTCGAAGACAATCAAGTCCTTCTCGCGCAGAAACGCCGCCAAGGCCTCGGCGTGGCGGACCACCTGGGGTCGATCTCGGGTCTCGGCGAAGACACGCGCGTACGCATCCTTACGTTGACCGGCGATCCGGTCGCTGGCGGCGCCGTTGTGCTTCAGCCGCTCCCGAAGCGTTTCGATCCTGTCACTCACAGCAAGAATCATGGTTCAATCTTGCCATTATACTCCGATCCGCTGCATCGCCCGCGGTATTCGGCTCCAGGAACGTAGGCGCAGACGCCTGAGCCGATAGAATGACGCTTCCAGTTCCGAAAGGAGTGTCGGGCCATGGCCGACCGCCCCAACATCGTTCTGTTCATGCCCGAAACGCTCCGGGCCGACGCCGTCTTCGGGCCTCAGGCCGAACGAGCGATCACACCCAACATGGACGCCCTGGCCGCGGATGGCATCGCGTTCGACCGCTGTTACGCTCAGCACTCGGTGTGCTCGCCCTCGCGGTGCAGCATGTTCACGGGCCTCTATCCGCACACGGCCGGCCGACGGACGCTGGGCACGCTGATCCGTCCCCACGAGCACAACCTGTTCCGCACGCTCCGGGAGGCCGGTTACGAGACCGTCGTCATTGGCAAGAACGACATGATGTTCCCCGAAGCCGCCCGCGTCAGCTTCGACCGCTTCCTGTCCGACACTCGCGCGACGCCCGGTCACGGAGGCGAGTACCCCCACCAAGAAGGTGACCGGCTGTACTACTCGTTCTTGCACGGTCAAACGGGCGATGACAACGGCGCCTGCGAGGACTGGGACTGGGCCGGCCTGCAGGACCTGCTGAACTACCTGAGTGAAGATCACGACAAGCCCTTCTGCGTCCTGATCGCCCTGGGCTACGTTCACCCGCCCTACATGGCGCCCGAGCCGTTCTACTCGATGTACGACCGAACGACAATGCCGCCCGGCATCGAGGTCGACCGGTCTACGAAGCGCCGCTACGCGCAGATGATTCGCGAACATTACGGCCTGGACGCGCTGACCGACGAAGACTGGCGAGAAATCCGCGCCCTGTATTTCGCCATGACCAGTCGCGTGGATCACCAGCTCGGCCAGGTCGTCGACGCCCTCCACGACAACGGCCTGTGGGATGACACCGCCCTGCTGGTCTTCAGCGACCACGGCGACTTCTGCGGCGATTACGGCCTGGTGGAGAAATGGTTCAGCGCCTGCGAGGACTGCATCCTGCGCGTGCCCTTCATCATGCACGTGCCCGGCCGGGAGGCGGTCGGCCATCGCCAAGCCCTGGTGGAAATGATTGACCTCTACCCCACCGTGTTGGAGATCGCCGGTGTCGAAGACACCCACTACCATTTCGGCAAGAGCTTGCTGGGGCTGTGCGAGCCGGACGCCCCGGACATCCATCGCGAGGTCGTTTTCGGTGAGGGTGGTCACAACCCCGACGAAGGCCACATCCACGACATTAGGACCGACTACGGCGGCGTGTACTACCACAAGCATCACATCTGGCAGATCGATCCGCTGGTGATGGCCAAGGCGTGGATGGTCCGCGACGACTGCTACAAATTCATCTACTGCCCCGATGAGTTCGATGAGCTCTACGACATGCAGGCCGACCCGGACGAGACCAACAACCTGGCGGAAGATTCCGCGATGACGGACGTGGTTCGGCGCATGCGCGGCCGCCTACTGGAATGGCTGAGTCGAACGGCCGATCAGATCCCCGCCGATGAAGATCGCTGCGGATGGCCCACCGATTAGTTGGTAGCCGCCGCGGCAAGACTCTCCAACGGCGTCCCCGGGGCCACGTCTGCCGAGATCATCTCCCCGCCGCCGCGGGCCCCGATGATGGTATGGAGGTTGTGCTGGGCATCTTCTTCAGAGAGGAACTGCCGGTACAGGGCCAGCGCCTCATCGTCTCGGCCCATCATGCCTAGCGCGACGGCCATGTTGGCCCGGTACTTTCGGTCGTTGTCGGCCACCCCGGCGGCGGCCGTGAAATGGCCCAACGCCTCTTCGTAATCGCCCGACAGCAGCGAACACATGCCAAGATCGTTCAAGAGCACGGGGTCATCGGGCGCGACCTTTAGCCCGGCCTTGAGGACGGCCCGGGCCTCATCGACCTGATTGTTCCGCAGGTGCAGTTCGGCCAGATCGCAATAGGCCGGCAGGAACCGCGGGTAGTCCTGTATGCTTCGGGCCAAGACCTGCCGACACTGCCCGTCCTTGCCCTGGGCGGCGAGGATCTTCGACAGTGAGTAGAGCGTGTGCGGCGTCGGTGGCCGGTCTGGATCGATCTGCCCATCCGGGTCGGTCTGGCGCTCGCGGGCGGCCTTTCGCGCTTCGGCGGTGTTCCAGGAGGTGATGTCCTTGTCCTTGCCTTTGCCCTTCCAGGCGGCGGGCATGCTGCATCCGGCTGCGGCCAAGGCGGCCACGGTTATCAGCCCCACCAACACGATCCCATAATGCCGAGCTATCCGTAGCCGCATAGTTGTCCGTCCTTCCGGTGAACTACTCGACCGAAGGCATGGTGATTTCATAGCTGGACGCGTCGACGCCGCTGGCACCGGAGCCGTAGGCGTCTTTAAGAATGATGGCGACCTCGTTGCTGGTCAGGCCGTCGCCCGCAGACAGGCCATCCTGGACCTGCATGCGATCAACTTGCACGCCGGCATCGCTGAGGGCCCGCTGAACGGTGTTGACACGATCCCGATACAGATGGACGGGCGTCCTGCCGCGGCGAACGTTCAGTGTGCCCGAGTAATCGCTGAAGTGCCCGGCCAGGATACCGACATCCCGTCGGCCGAGCGGGTTGAGCATGGCCGAGTCCGGAATGAAGTGGTACTCGAACACCGTGTGCTGGCGGATGATGGCGTTCTTGACAGCCGCATCGTGATAGGTGCGGGCCAATAGATGGTCGGCCTCGGCGTCGGCCAGGTTGTGGGGACTGCACCCCAATAGCGTCGCCGTAAGCCATAGCGCAACTGCAGCCGTAGTCCGGTTCATCTGGACCTCCATGTCCACAGACCAGGTTTGGACGTTCTTTATGCTTTTCGGGCAGAACGGGGCGATTTCTTCGCTGTTTCTTGCCCCAACAGCCCCCACCACCGGCGGGCGTTAGCCCTTGCCGATCATGTCGTAGAATCGAATCGCCGCGGGGCCCATGATCACGACCAGGAAAGCCGGGAAGATGAACAGGATCATCGGCAGGAGCAGCTTGACGGTGAGCTTCTCGCAGGCTTCTTCGGCGTGGGCGCTGCGGCTGGATCGCATGTCGGAGGCGAAGGTCTGCAAGGCGTCGGCGATGCTCGTGCCGAACCGCTCGGCCTGGACCAGCGTGCTGACCAGCGACCGCAATTCCTGGGCGTCCGTGCGCTCGGCCATGTGACGCATGGCGTCGACCCGGGAAAAGCCCAGGTGGACCTCCAGATCGGTCAAGGCCATTTCGTCGGCCAGGTCGGTGTCCACGCTGCGGATTTCGTCAGCCACCAGATTCCACGCCATGTCCATGGCCATGCCCGAGGACACACAGATTTCCATCAGATCGACCACGTCCGGCAGGTTGCTGTGCATGCGGCTTTGCCGCTTCTTGGTCCGGCTCCGCAGAACGATGTCCGGCAGGAAGAAGACCGCCCCCACCGCCACCATGCCGATGGAGAGCTTGGTCATCAGGGTCGCCTGCATGGGGACCACCAGCACCAGGCTGACGCCCAACGACAGCACCAACAGCAGCATCTTGGCCCCGAGGAACACCTGGGCGGCTTTGCGGTCATAGCACCCGGCCCGAACGAGGCGCTGGCGCAGGTCGGGCGAAGTCTTGCCCGATGAGACCGCCTTGCCGACCTTCTCCAGCAGGCCGGATGAATCGGCGGCGTCGCGGAACGTCGGCGGTGTGTCGGGGTCCAGCAGCCGCTGGATGTGGCGCTTGCGCCGGGCGCGTTCGCCCAGCACGGACCCGCCGATGCAAATGACGGCTATGAACGCCAGGATGGCTGCAAACACGGTCATCGGTTTCTATCGCCTCATCGTTATCAGTACTTCAGCCTGGCCATTCGGCCCATCACCCACGAACCCAGCATCAGGCCCATGATCGCGAACATCAGCAACATCTTGCCTTGGGAGGTCGCGTACAGGGGTTCCAGGTAGGCTGGATTCATGACATTAATGGCCGCGAACATCACGATTGGCAAGGCAATCAGGACGCGTTTGCCCAATTGGGCCGAGGCCGTCAGCACACGAACGCGTCGGCCCAGCCGCATGCGGTCGCGAATGACCGACGACAATCGGTCCACCAAGTCGGCCAGGTTGCCGCCGCTGCGCAGGTGGATGGCGACCGACGTGGCGAAGATTCGCATATCGTGATTATTGGAGTTGTTGCCCACGTCCCGCAAAGCGTCCTCAAGCTTCATGCCCAATTCCTGTTTCTGCGAAATGGAGGCGAACATCGGGCCGACCGGCGCCGCGATTTCCTCGGCCACAACCTGGAAGGCGCCCGAGAGCGGGTGCCCCGCCCGCAACGACCGGGCCGCCAACCCCAACGCATCCAGGAACTGCGTTTCAAACAGGGCCACCTGTCGCCTTATGCGGTTCTTGAAGATCACCCAGCAGATAACCACCACCGCCGCGGCCGCTCCGATGGCGCCGACGACATTCTGTGTGACCAACAGCACCCCCGAGCCCATCAACAGCGACCCGCCCACCAGCGCCAGCAGAACGGTCTTGAGCGGCGCTTCCAGGCCCGCCCGCGCCCGCATCTCGTCCAGGCGGACGACCAGCGACTTCTTGGTCTTCTTGCCGGGGACGTTCAGCGTTTCCTCTTTGCCGTCACACCACAGCCGAAGCGTCCGCTCGTCTTCGCTGGTCACCGGGGTGAGGTCCAGCCGCTCCTGCAGCTTGTCGCGCCGCAACCGCTTCTTGGCGCGCCAGACAATGACGCCCGCGAACCAGAACGCCAACACCAGCCCGAAGGCCGAGATCGGCAAGAGCAGCTTCAGGATGAGCCGTGGATCAGACACCCTCTCGGACCACCTCTTCTCCGGTTACCGCCGCCAAGGTCCGTCGACGGAACATGCCCGCCGGGAACTCCAGCCCCTCGGCCGCCAGACGGTCCAGCAGATGCGGCTGAACGCCGCATGCCTCGAACACGCCGGTGGCGTGGCCATCCTCGCCGATGCCGGTCTGCCTAAACTTGAAGATCTCATGCAGGCAAATCACGTCGCCTTCCATGCCCGTGATTTCGGAAATACTGATCACGCGCCGCCGACCGCCCGTGATCCGTGAACTGTGGATCAGGATTTCCAGGGCCGACGACATCTGCTGGCGAATGGCCCGGACGGACAGTTGCATGCCGTTCATGCTGACCAGGTTTTCCACGCGGGCCAGCGCGTCGCGCGGGCTGTTGGCGTGGACGGTCGTCATCGACCCGTTGTGGCCGGTGTTCATGGCCTGGAGCATGTCGAGCGTTTCGGCGCCACGGACCTCACCGATGATGATTCGGTCCGGCCGCATACGCAGGCAGTTCCGCAACAGGTCTCGCTGGGTGCATTCGCCGCGGCCTTCGATGTTCGGTGGGCGCGTTTCCAGGCGCACCACGTGCTTGCCCTGCAGTTGCAGTTCGGCGGCGTCTTCGATGGTGATCACGCGCTCCGAGCCCGGGATCCATTTGGACATCGCGTTCAAGAGCGTGGTCTTGCCCGAGCCCGTGCCGCCGCTGACCAGCACGTTGACCTTGGATTGCACGCAATGCTCAACGAAATCGACCATCTCTTCGGTCCACGTGCCGATCTTGCACAGGCTGTGGCCGTCAAAGGGCACGGTGCCGAATCGACGGATACTCAGCGCCGCCCCGTCCAGCGCCAGCGGCGGGATGATGGCGTTGGCGCGCGAGCCGTCCTCGAGACGGGCGTCCAGCATGGGGGAGCTCTCATCGATTCGCCGACCAACGCGGGCGGCGATGCGCTGAATGACCTGAACCAGGTGGCGCGAATCGCGGAAGGTCACGTCCGACCGAGTCAGCATGCCCTTTCGCTCGATGTAGATTTCGTTGGGCCCATTGACGAGAATGTCGCTGACCAGCGGGTCGCGGAAGAACTGCTCCAACGGCCCGAGGCCGAAGATCTCGTCCATGACCTCACGCAGCAGTTGCTCCCGGGCCGAGGCCGACAGCGGGCACTTCTGCTCGTCCAGCAACATGTCGATCCGACGAGAGCACTCCTTATGAAGTTCCTCCAACGGCAGGCGCTTGGCCTCATTGAGATCGAGGCTTTGGAGCAGCCGCTGGTGGATCTGCCCTTTGATCGCTTCGACGTCCACGCCGGGAGGGGCATCCCGGACGACCGAATCACGAAGCGCGTCGGAGTCTGCGATGGTGTCCATGGTCTCTCCACTAAGGGGCTTGTAGCTGTCGGGCCGCTAGAATCTGCTCAGCCAATCGCTGAAGGTCCTTGCGAAGCGGCGATTTGGGGGCGATGGCCGATAGAGGCTGACCGTAATCGATGGCCGAGACGGCGCTGTCGTAATCGTTGTTGACGCATTCGATGACAATGTCACCGATGGCCTCTTTCGCCTCGGTCAACCCCAACAAGGCGCCCTTTCGTTGGCGGAATCGATTCATCACCAGGGCGATCTGGTCCATCGGGATCCCGTACTCGCGGACCAGACTATTCACGATGCGGCGGCAGATACGAACGTCTTTGACCTGCGGCTGAAGGACCACGTAGGTAATGGCGCTGGATCGGGCCAGGGCGGCGGCCACGTTCATCGGCACGCGCGGGGCGTCGATCACGCAGTAGTCGTAAGCGTCTTTGCACACCTTCAGGACGTGCTCGACGGTTTCCGGCTGAACCGAGAGTGTCATTTCCCGGTCGCTGATACTGGCCGGGCTGATCAGCACGTCCAGGCCCTCGTTGAACTTCAACGCGCTGGATCGAATCAGGGACTGGTCGGCCTCTTCACCGTGGTTGAACACGTCGGCCAGACCGTATCGGCCGGTCAGGCCCAGGTAGGTCGAGACCGTACCGTAGGCGTAATCCATGTCGGCCAGCAGGACGGGCTTGGCCGACAGCAGGTTCAGTTCACTGGCCAGATTGACCGCGATGGTGGTCGAGCCGCACCCGCCGCCGGAGGACAGGATCGTCGCCGACATGCCCTGCCACTGACGGTCGGCCAGAACCGCCTCGCGCAGGCGTTCGAACATGCCGGGCAAGTCCGACCTCAGTCCGCTTTTGGTCAGCAGGTACCGCGCGCCGACTTCCATGGCGGCTGTCATCAGCCCATCGGTGAGGGATTCGGCCAGGACCATGAAGCGGCTGTCGTGAAACCGCCCGATGACCGATTGGAGTTCACGGAGCGCCTGGTCGGGCTCGGCGCCCAGATCGACCACCACGGCCCGGACGGGCTCTCGCTCCAGGTGAACGGCCAGACGGGCCAGGTCCGGGTACGTGCCCTGCAAGGACACGTCGCCCAGGGCGTCCATGGCCTCGGCAATATCGTGGGTCGTCTGCGCGTCGTTGCTGACGATCAGCGCACTGAGTTGCGTCTCGACAACGGTCACCCTCCAATCCTCCACAAAGCACAACGTTAGCGACTAGGGTGAGTGAATCTCGGCCTCCACAGCCAATGCATCCTCGATGACCGGGTCCGTCGGGCCGACCGCCTCGACCGTGGGCGCCACGACCGGCATCGGCTGACTGGGCGGCGGGTCATACGTCGCCCAGGCGCCCGGGCCCCGAAGCTCCGACAGGCCCGTCTCGTTCAGCCACGCCGATTGCTTGGCCGACAAGCGACCGGGGTCGGCGCCCTCCAGGCGACCCAGTCCGTAAAGCTCCCAATCGTTCGGAGCTGTATGGAACGAACCGGGCAACATCATGTCCGACAGATCCTCGTCGGTGGACAGCGGCTCGACGAACGAGGCCGTCACCATCACCACGAGGTCGGTTTCATTGCTTTCATACTGGGCCGACCGAAACAGCGCCCCCAGCACGGGCAGGTCGCCCAAGCCCGGCACGCGCGAATTGCGCCCGGTGTCGGTTCGGCTGATCAGTCCGGCCATGGCGAAGGTCTGGCCGTTGTTGAGCTCCAGCGTGGTGTCGGCCCGGCGGGTCAGAACGGCCGGGATCTGGAAGCCCTCAATCACCACGGCGCCAACATTGGTCAACTGACTGACCTCCGGCGCCACGTGCAGGCGGATTCGCCCATCGCCCAGGACGGTCGGCTTGAAGTTCAGCCGCACGCCGTATTCCTTGTACTCCACGGTGATCGTCGAGCCGCCGCCAACGGTCGTGCCCTGCACGATCGGCACGGGGAACTCGCCGCCGGCCAGGAAGCTGGCCTCCTGGCCCGACAGCGCCACGATGTTCGGCTCGGCCAGAATCCGCAGATACTCGTTCTCGGCCAATGCCTGCACGAAGATCTCCAGCGCCGCGTCCGGGAAGCCGCCAAACAGCGTCACCGACGACGTCACGTTGACCGCCTGCGTAAACTCGAACGGCAAGGACCCGGCTGCCGCGGAGGTCGCGGCGGGCACGCCTATGCTGATCGGGTTAATGGCGCCGCCGCCGGAAGACCCTACGGTGACCCCGCCGAACGCGTCGGTCCCGGTCATCATGGCGTTGATGCCCAGGATACGTAGCGCGCTGCGGCTGACCTCGGCGATTCGCACGCGAAGCTGGACCTGCTGCTGACCGGCCACCGTGGTCCGGTCGATGTAGTTCAGCCCGGCCGCAGCGAGAATCGCTTGAAGTTGAAGTGCATCATCGGCGTACTGCAGCTGACCTTCGACGATGACCACATCCTGCGCCTGCACCAGCTTGAGCTCAGCCAGGGGAAACAGCTCTTCGAGCGTTTCGGATAGTTGCCCCAGGTCCACCTGAACGTCGACCCGGGTCTGCTGGACTTGCTCGTCCTGACTCCACAGAAGCAGGTCGGTCGACCCGACAGCCTTGCCCTGGACCAGGACGGTCGTAGGGGTCAAGAGCTGAACGTCCGCGACGGCCGGATCGGTGACCGCCACGCGCGTGACGGGCCACGGTGCGTGGACCACTTGGGAGTGTCGCACATACAGGGCCAGCGTGTGCTCCTCGGCATCGGCCAGCGTTTGGGGCGCTGGATCAGTCTGGCCCGGCGCCAGAGATGCCGAAGCTGTTGCTATGACCACTGCCAGTACCCATGCGAGTCGGTTCATGACGTTCGTCTTTCCAATGACCTTGGCCGGCCGAGTTCTGATCGGCCGGAACTGCCTGCGCAGCCGTGCGCAAAGCTATGGCGGACCCCGCGCTAGGCGCAGGACCTTCCATCTCATTAATCGGCATTGAAAAGGCAAAACTCTTGACGTTTTCCCCTCTAATTACGGCAACTTCCCAGGTGGGCGGCTCTTGAGGCTCGGGCTCTTGGGCCACCTTCACCGGCTGGGCCGGCGGCGCCACCGGAGCGGGCGGGGCAGGCGCGGCTGCGGCGACGACGGGCGGTGCCTGTTCCGGCTCGTCGCCGAAGCCGTCAATGAGGCCGATCAGCGTGCTGAGATCCCTATCAGAATCCTCTATATCCTCAGCATCTAATGGGTTACGGAGGGCAAGCGTGATCGTCCCGTGCTCTGTCGCCAGGGCTAGAGCTTCAGCCTGGGCGGAATTGAGCATGAGCGTAACGATTAGCGACCGATCGTAGGTCATCTTGGACGAGCCCTTGCTGTCGTCTTCTTCCTCAGAGAGCACCGTCTTGCTATCGATCGCGAGCACTTGGATCGCCTGCAGGAGCGTTACGGAGACGGCCTCGCTCTGGAGGGAGCCCTCCGAGCGAATGCGGAACGACGCGACCACGTCAACAATGCTCCCGGGGTACACTAACCCCTTGAGGCCAGAGTGTTTAGATAAAGCCACAGAGACCGCCCGCATGCCTTGCGGGATCGCCGTCGCCACACGCATGCCGGTGCTTTCTGTGGCGAAGGATTCGCTGTTGAAGGCCTGGCCTTTGACCATCGGCGTGGCGAGCACCTTGCCGATCGCCTGGGAGGCCGGAACCGACCCCATGGCGGCATCGGAGACCGGGACGGACTGGCTTTCGACGTCGCCCTGCTCGATCACCTTGCCTGCCGGCAAAGCGGCCGCGGCGACGGCGATTTCAATTTCCGGCGGCGGCCCGGCGGGCTTGTTGCCCTTGCCGGCGCGACTTCCTGCGACCAGAACAGCCGCGCACATAGCGGCGATCATCCCCACACCGATCAAAGCAGCCAGAGACCACTTGGCACTCATGATGCATCCTCCTTCACGAACACCTTCACTGGGCCTCTTTGGCCATACTGACCGAAGACTGGATGTTGGCCGGCATGGGCAACGCAATGCCGGTCAGGTTTATCGCGCTGGTCGGCACGGACACCTGGACGCTCAGGGTTTCCCCAGCTTCCAGGGCCGAAACGTCGCCGGGGGTGACCGTCACGGTATACCCGGACCCGTCAAGCCCGGCGCTGGTCATCAGCGCGTTGATGGCGGTAATGGCCGACTCATTCGTGCCGTCGGCAATAGCCGCGATCCGCGCGCCTTGACGGGCCGCATTGGCGACCTGCTGGCTCTTCATCAGCATCCACCCATACTCGCACACCGCGAACGTCATCGTCAGCAGCAGGGGCAGGATGAGGGCGGCCTCGACCGTCGTCACTCCCCGTCTGCCGCGATGCGTATTCAGGCATGCCATGACATCATTCCAGCGGCGCCAATACACAGGCCCGCAAAGATCGCCACGCCGTAGGGCATGGTTTGCTTGGGTTTCGGCGACGACGGTTGCGTCACCGCCACGGCCGGGCCGAGTTTGGCGTCCTTGGCCGCGAACATGGCCTGCGAGGCAAGCGTGACGGTGTTGGCCAAGGTCTGGCGTGTCTGCTTGCGCAGGACGGCCAGGGCCAGTCCCATCACGATGCCGCAGGCCGACACCGCCACCAGCGCTGCCAGGCTGTTGGCCAAGCCCAGCCACGCCCCGGCGGCGCCCATCAGCTTCGCGTCACCGGCGCCACCGCCGGCGAACATGAACAACAACGTGCAGGGGATCGCCAAAGCGACACACCCGGCCAGGGCGTCCAGCACACCGGCGCCGCCAGCCAGCCAGATCGACCACACCAGGCCGCCCAGGAACATCGGCCCGGTCAGCCAGTTGGGGATCCGCCGACTGCGAAGGTCGGTATAGGCCGCAATCAGCGAGCCGCCAACAACGACAGCCCACTGAGCCCATTGCATGTCATGTTGCCAAAGTGCCGTCGGTAACATCGGAGCTATTTCCTTGTAAGAGGCGCTGACGGAGGCGAGCCATCGGGCTCGCCTCCGCCGCAGCCACATGCGTACTTAGCCGGCGCCGCCGCCCATGGCGGTTTCCAGCTCGCCGAACTTCCCTTGGACCAAGACGCCCACGGCCGTGATGGTCGCGATGGCGGCCACCGTGATCAACCCGGCGATAACGGCGTATTCCACGGTCTCCAGACCACGATCATCGGCGGCGAACTTCTTGACGAGTTTCTTGAGGGTAAGCATGGTTCATCTCCTGTGTCATCGTTTGCCCGTCGATTGTCGGTCCACACCGTCGATTCAACGGGCCGCTTCATCTGAGTATCTCTAGCGCTGCCCCAGTGGCAGCACGCAGTTCCAAGCGGCTGAGTGGCGCGGTCATGGTGCGCCGGTGAGTGCTTCTGAGTGGTCTTCTTATCCCCGGACCAGTTTCGTTGACATGGGGATGCGTCCGCCTCATGGCGGCTGTCCCATGCACACCCTTAACCTAGGATTAGCCCCCGGATGCGGCAAATAGTACCGAAAACTAATAACTCACTTTTGTGCCGCCACTAGCCCGCGCTATCCCGCAGGGCTTCAAACACGGCCAGCACGTTGGCAATCGGCACGCTGGCCTGAACGTTGTGGATCGTGTTGAACACGAAGCCCCCATCGGTATTGAAGATGTCGATCCGCCGGCGCACCTCATCGTAGACCTCCTGAGGCTGACCGAACGGCAACGTCTTCTGGGTGTCCACCCCCCCGCCCCAGAACACGATCTCCTTGCCGTAAGTGTCCTTCAGCTTGGCCGCATCCATCCCGCAGGCCGAGCACTGCACCGGGTTGAGGATATCAAAGCCCGACTCGATGAAGTCGCCGATCAACTCGAACACCGCCCCGCAACTGTGGATGAAGGTCTTCCAGTTGGTGCGGCTATGGATCAGCGCGTTGACCTGCTTGTGGAATGGCTGATACAGATCGCGGTAGGCCTTGGGGGAAATGAACAGGCTGTTCTGCGTGCCGAAGTCCGTGCCCGTGACCATCGCCGCCTGCACGTTGTCGCCGACCGCTTCGGCCAGCCGCTCGATGTTGGCCAGCGCGATCTCACATTGGACTTCAAAGATGCGATAGACGAAATCGCGATGCGTGGCCGTGGCCATGTACCACTCCGCCACGTCGCGGACGCCCTTGGTATGTGTCATCCACATCGCCGGGACGAGCGCGATGTCGCCGAAGCTCCCGCCCGGACAAACCAGGATGCCCCCTTTGCCCTGATCGGCTGCCGCCTGAGCGGCAGACGCAAAGTGGGCCACGTCCGCGTCCGTCAGCAACCCAAACTCCTCGGTGTTGTCTTCAAGGATGAGGTTATCTTCATCCAGCGCGCCTTGGCGACAGATCGCGTCGAAGTAGAATCCGTCCTTGGGCATGTGGCCGCTGGGCGGAACGGACGTATCGCCCTGCGGATGGATGAACCAGTTGCCGCGATCGTCGGTGGTGATATTGAAGCCGCCGGGCACGAGCACCTCCGTGCCGTCGAACAGTGTCAGGTCCTTCCAGTCCGTGTTCTCAAAGCCGAACAACGTCTTGGGCGCCCCGGCTCCGGCAATATCCACGCCCAGCGCCTCGGCCAATTCCGCGTCGATCTCGCCCAGCATCTGATAGGGCTCGATCACCTTCACACGATGGCCCGTCTTGCCCAGCAGGGCCTCGCGCAAGCGATGGACAGTCGTCACGTGCATGCCCGTTACGGGCGTCGCCCCGATGTCCACCGGTGGCCGATCGACATGCTGATGGTTCAACGCCCGGACAAATCGCTCTCTGGAGACCATGAGATAAGCCCTTTCGTGGGAGGCCACTACCGCCCCTTAGGATACTATTCGAACAGTCCTATTTCCCCTGTTTGTCCGTAAGCCTGCCTGAATCTCCGCAAGGCCCAGGGCCGAAGCGGTGGCAATGCTCTCGGCCCGTGCGTAGAATAGGATGGTCGTTCTTAGGGACCGCGCCGGCCTCGCCGAGGGCTGGCCAGAGGACCGAAATATCTGGAGTAAGCGCCTGTGTTGAGTACGCCCCGCCAGAGATCCCACAAAGCCTTCACGCTAACGGAACTCCTGATCGTGCTGGCCATTCTGGGAATGCTCGCCTCGATCGTCCTGCCGACCCTGGAGAGGGTCGCCGCTCTGGGCCGTCGGACCATTTGCGCCAACAGGCTGAACGATATTGCCAAGGCCTTTCAGATGCGAGTCTCGGGGGGGCATTTCGACGGCCAGAAGCCGTTCAACGTTCACAACGACTGGGCCACTCAACTGATGTTTCAGGTCAGCTTCTCCGAGGAGGTATTCCTCTGTCCGGACGACCCACATCCAAGGCCCGGGGGAACGGGGCCCGCCCTGGAGCGTGAGTGGTTCGGAGATCCCGGCCAAAGAATGGACCTGGACCTGTTCACCACCGAGCCGATTTGGGACCTGTACGATATGGACGAGCTCGGCGAAGTCGGCGTGGAAGTTCCCCATGTCTGGAAGGTCAACCCGGACGTATATGACACCCTGACCCTTGCCGAAGGCCAGAAGCAGACCTTGCCGAAATACACCCCCGGCTCGGACCCGTACGAATACTACTTGCTCGTCGAAGACGCCGGAGGCGGCGACCATGACTTTGAGGACTTGGTCTTCAAGGTTAAGAAAGAACCCCGGGGGACCTGGGGCATCAGTTGTGTTCGGAAGGGCTCGACCGTCCACACGCACGATCTGGCCAGCACCGACTGGACCGTCGATAACATCCAAGGCATGTCGGCGGTCTACGACTTCGTGCTACGCGGGCCGATCAGCTATGGCATGACACGGTACGCCGATCGGCCCGGGTTCCAAGACCGAACGATCCTGGTCCTGGACTACGAAGAGGACGTAGTCTACCCCGATACCGACAACGATGACGCCAACTGGGACGCCCACTACGCGCCGCGACACCTCGACCGATGCAACGTTGCCTTCGCTGACGGCTCGGTCCAAGCCCTCCTCCCCAACACGATCGATCCGAACTACGTCGAGAATCGCCAGGAGTACTGGAACCCTTCCGGCGTCGAGGAGTAGGCCGCCTGGCCGGTCCCCGCGTCCCTCGCCCCGCCGCGAGCCGGCTTCGTCCTAACGAAGACGAAGCACCGTCACCGAAAACGGCTTGAAGGTGAAACTGACCGCTCCCTTCTTAAAGCCATGCTTCCAGTCCCTGCTCTTCGGAACAACGGTGTTCGGCTTCTTGGCGGTGTTCACGTCGTCGGGCTGGCCCGATAGCTCCGTGACCCGCGCGGTCTTCTTGGTGGGCTTGAACCCCTTCATCCTGATCTGAGCCTTGGCCGGTGAGCCGGAGACGTTCACCACGCGCAGCACGAGCTCATCGGCGTCGTCGCTCCGCAGGGCAATCACGTCCAGACCTTGCAGGCCCAGGTCCCCCTGGGAATCGGTCGTGCCGAACTGCCCCACGTCGGGTGTGACGTCGCGCTTGTGTTGCTCGGCCAGCAGATCAAACCGATTGGCTTTGTCGACCTTCGCCTCCACCAGATTGGGCAGGTAGTTCTCGCCCATCATCTGGTGAACGTAGTAAGCCGGCTGAGCCCACGCCATGTGCGGGTTGAAGAAGATCAGCCCTTGGTCCCACCCGTGGTCGTTCTCGCCGTCCGGCTGGAGGCTGTTGGCGGAAACCACCACGCGGACCAGATCGGCCCGGCGCTCGAAATAGGCAATCGACAGCGCGTTGGCCAATGCCCGCCGTTGGCCGTGGTTGTTGGCGTTCAGTTCGAAGATGGCGAACTTCATCTTCGCGCCGGGGTTGATGGCCTCGACAACGTCGAAGAACTGGGCTGTCTCCTTCAGGCCGAACACGTTCTCGGGCGTATCCGAAGAGATGTGCACGTCGAACCAGACCTCCGCGTCGAACTCCATCGCCAGTTCCATGATCTGCTTGCGGATGGTCAGGCTGCTGAGGCGCTTGCCGTCTTCGATGTAATCGGGGTGCTCGGGCGTTTCGCCGTAGTACAGGTCACCGATCACCAGGATGATGCTCGGATCCTTGCTCCAGATCGCCCGGGCGCCCGGCTCGAAGCGCGCCCAGTAGTCGTCACCGACGTGTTCTTCGTTGCCGTACTCGATGATCTTCCAGCCGTACGGTTCGGGGTGACCTTCTTCGATTCGCCGCCGACCCCACTCGGTGGTCTCGTCGCCGTTGAGGAACTCCACCAGGTCGGCCAAATCTTCCGGGCTCTCGTGCGTGCTGATCGACGGGATGTAGATGCAGCCCATCTTCTCGGCGTAGTTGGCCTTGTCGAACATGGCCCAGCCGTGCGTGAAGTATGTGTACCAACTGCCCAAGTACGGCTTGCGCTCGTCGCGCGGACCGAGCATATCTTTCCATAGATAGCCCGGGTTGTTGACCAGGCACCCGCCGCAACGGACGACCGTCAGGCCTTGGTCATTCATCACGTCGCCGATATCCTTGCGAACCGTCTCTCCCTTGAAGCGCCCCCACAGGCCCGGCTGGCAGAATGCGTAGCCCACCGTGATGTCGCCAGGCTTGCGGAGCAGAATCGCGAAACGTCCAGCCTTGTCGGTCGCGTCCGGCGTAAGCGCGAACTCAAGCCTCTCATACTTGCCGGTCCCCGCCGTCGTCAGCGCGGCCTCGGCGTAGGTCTTGGCACCGTCGGCACTCTGGGCCGCCACCACAAGCTCGGCCGGCCCGTCACTGCGAACGCGGAGCACGCCTTCATACTCCTTGCCCTTGCGGAAGCACATGCCCCAACGGTTCAGGGCCATATTCTCCACGCCGATCTCGCCGGCGCCGCCGGTGAAGCGGATGGTCTGGCTCTGCGAGCCGTGGTAGGGGTCGCGCATGTCCATGCCGAACCCGCCCTCAGCCGTCCCCGTCCGGATAGGCCGCCACATGCGGCTGACGCCGTCGGCGGGGGTATCGATATCGAAGGGGAACTCGCGTGTCTCGTGGTAGTCGTAGAGCGTCACGTTGCGGACCCGAATGTCCTGATCCAGCACGAAGAACCCCACCGTGCCGGCCCTCAATTCCTCATTGAACTCGAAGTGTCGCCCCACCAGCTCCCCGTTAACCAACACCTGGAACGACGCCCACGCAAACCGTACCGTTACCCTAACCCATTCGCCGGTCGGCATGTCGAACGGTGTGTCGACGTAAGGATCCAGCCCGCCGCCGCGCCCGCGGCCGATCCGCATCATCTTCTCCGACGGATTGAACCAGATGCCGTAGCAGCGAAAACTGCTGACGTCGATACCGGGATCGTTGACCTTGATGATCACGCCCGCGCTGCCGTCCTGGCCGTCCCGGAAGAACATCTCACAATTCAGTTCACCGTTGATGGCGTCGAGGTCGCGAACGAAGATATTGCCGCGCTCGCGGCAACGGCCGCGCGCGATCAACTCGCCCTTGTCGACGTCCCACGACCCCATGACCGCTTCCCAATGCTTGAAGATCGGCACGTCGGCCGGTTCCTGGAAGCTTTCCCCGAAGATCATCTGACTATAGATGCCGCCATAGACCTCATGGTTGACGTCTTCGATGCACGTCCCCCGCATATAGGGGCTGACGTTCTGCAGGACCTTTTTCGCGTTGACACTGATCTGAGCAGGTTTCGACATGGCGTTTCTCCGGCCGAGGCTAGAAGTCCAGCGACTTGAACTGCGGCAGGTAGCGTTTGAACTTGCGGAACATTTCCTTGGTCATGGTCTTGATCTCCCCCAGCGACAGCTTGGCCGCCGGGAGCGGATCGTAGCAGATGGCCTGGTAGACCAACTTGGCGTTGCCGGTGAAGTGGGCGTCGACGGCCATCATTTCCGTCCGCGCGCTCAGGTCGGTCAGAATCGCACACTGCGGCGGCAAGGCACCCACGTGAATGGGCGACAGCTTCCCACGCGTAGCCAGCACCGGCACTTCCACGCACGCGCCCTCGGGCAAGTTCGTAACCAAGCCCGTATTCGGCACGTTGCCGTTGAACTCGAACGGCTCGCCGCCCAGCCACGCGTTGACGATCGACGCGGCGTATTCGCAGCCGCGCTTCAGCGGCACGGGCACCTCGGCGGCCAGTGAGTCGCGGACGATTCTTCCCCAGTTCTTCTTCCGCCACTGATGCCCCTTCACGATGAAGGCGTTCGTGCCGGGATTCCAACTGGTCTTGCTGTAGACCTTCTTCACCAAGTCCGGCCGCTTTCGGTACCACCAGTTGTACTCGCTGTTGTGGCCGCTGGATTCGGTGACGTAGTAATCGAACTCCAGGAACATCTCGCTGCGAACGGTCTCGAGTTCCTGGATCTCCTTGCTGGACTCGACGACCTTGCGGAGCTTCGGGTAGAGGTCCTTGCCCTTATGCTCCAGCCGCGTGAACCAGGAGGTGTGGTTGATGCCGGCGCAGGTGTAGACCAGCTCGTCCCGCGGCACGCCGCACCAGTCGGCGATCTCCATGGCGGTGCCCTGCACGCTGTGACAGAGACCCGTGATGGCGACTTCAGAACTTCGCTGCATGGCGTGACACAGCATGGCCATGGGGTTGGTGTAGTTGAGCATGACCGCGTGCGGGCAAAGCTCTTCCATGTCGCGGACGATCTCCAGCATGGTCGGAATCGTCCGCAGCGCCCGGAAGATGCCCGAGACCCCGCGCGTGTCGCCCACGTTGATGTCGATGCCGTACTTCTTGGGGATCAGAATGTCGTGCTTCCAGACGTCCACGTCACCGGCCAGGATCGTGACCATCACCGCGTCGGCGCCCTTGAGCACCTCGCGCCGGTCGGTGGTGGCGCTGACGGTGGCGGGGTAGTTGTCCGAGTCGATGAGCTTCCGGACCAAACGCCGGGCGAGGTCCAGCCGCTTCTTGCTGATATCGACCAGACAGATCTCCGCGTTGCGCGTGCGGTCAAAGGTCAGCAGGTCGCGGACCAACCCCCACGTGAATCCCTGGCTGCCCGCTCCGATGAACACGATCTTGGGTCGCTTCTTTGCCATCCGCATTCGCTCCATTCTATGGGCCACGCGCCGAGCGCTGGACGAGAGACCCTATGCAACCAGATTGTCCGCTGACGTTCAACTACGCGAGTTGGCCCATCACGCGGGCCACCGAACCGGCCGGCAGGTTGAGATGGAGTTCGCTTCCTTGGACATCCGCTTCTGTCGTCGCCGACAGCGTTACCGCGTCCGGCCGATCGAAGGTATTGTGGGCCAGATAGTCCTCGCCGGCCAGCGTCACCATCTCGGCCCCACTCATCGCTCCGCCGCGGAGCGTCAGGGCCAGTTCGACCGGTTCGGTCGGATGCCGGTTGCTGACCGTCACACACAGGCGGCCGTCGGTAACCGACGCTGACCCTTCCACTGCCTTGAGGCTGATGTCGGCATCGGCGTCGACATAACACTTGCGACAGTCGTCGGTTACCGAGCCGCCGTCGAAGATCGACTCGCTCTGAGAAACGAACCGCACAGCCGCGCCGCCACGGTGAGGCCGATGCAGATCGAACACGTGATAGGTCGGCGTTGTGATGCACCGATCGCCGTCGGTCAGCACCAACGCCTGCAGGACATTGACCATCTGCGCGATGTTGGCCATCGCCAGCTTGTCCGCGTGGTTGTTGAACACGTCCAGCGTCAGGGCCGCGACCAACGCGTCCCGCATGGTGTTCTGCTGGTAGAGACCTCGCTCGGGCTTACCGGCCTGAACCGGGTGCCACGTTCCCCATTCATCGAGGATCAGCTTGATCTGCCGGTCGGGGTCGAACTCGTCCATGATCGACCGGTGGCCGACGATGACGCCTTCGACCGCCCGGGCCTTGGCGAGCAGTTGCAGCCATTCGTCCGGCGTGTAGTCGGTGGCGCTGGCCCCCGCGGTGTTGCAGTAGTAGTGCGCGCCGAAGCCATGAATCATCTTCCGCCGATCCCAGTACGAGTTGCACGCCCGCTCGAAGAATCGTCGCGTCCAATCCCAGTCGCCGGACAGCGGGCCGGAAGCGATGGCGGACACGTCCGTGCCGGGGTAGTCGAACACGAACGACCGATACCTCAAGAACAAGTCGGCGCAGTACTCGGGCGTCATGGACCCGCCGCAGCCCCAGTTCTCGTTGCCCACCCCCCAGTACTTGACGCCGAACGGCTCGGCCTGTCCGTTGGCGCGGCGCTCGGAAGCCAGGGCGGACGGGCCCGCGAAGTTGCAGTACTCGACCCACTCCGCCAACTCCCGCGGCGCGCCGCTGCCGACGTTGCCGGCAAAGTACGGCTCGGCCCCAAGCAGCTCGCACAGCCGCATGAACTCGTGCGTGCCGAAGGCGTTGGTCTCCGGTGCCATACCCCAGTGAGCGTTGATCCGTAAGGGACGGTCCTCGCGCGGGCCGATACCGTCGCGCCAGTGGTACATGTCCGCAAAGCACCCGCCCGGCCAGCGCAGCAGCGGCAACTCCAACGGCCGCAACGCCTCCATCACGTCGTTGCGAATGCCGTCGGTATTGGGGATGGCCGACTTGTCCCCCACCCACAGGCCGTCGTAGACCAGCTCGCCCAGATGCTCGGCGAACTGCCCATGCAGGTGGGGATTGATCACGTCGATCGGCTCATCCAGCAGCACGGTCGCTTTCTGCACGGTCTGCACGTCAGGCTCCTTTGCATCGCAGGTGGCGGACTACCGCAACCAGTGAGGCATCATGTCTCGATCACACTGAGCTGTCAGCACGAACGCGTACTTGCCGCCGGCCGGCGGGTCGGCGGGCAAGGTGATCGTCAGTCCGTCGGCCGTTTGCTCGAACGGCAGGTTCTCGCCGGTAGCCGCCACGGCCACTCCTTTGACCACGCCCTTGTCGCTGGTGGGGGTCTGAAGTTCCAGCCGCCCGTCGGCCGGCCACCTCAGCGCGATGATGTTTAGCACGTCCCCGTTAGTGGTGTAGCGCACGTCGCCTTCGCCGAACTCAAAGAACGGCCGCGTGCCATAGATGGCCTGCCCGTTAGCGTCCAGCCACGAGCCGATCTCGCCCAGCAGGTCGATCACGCGCTGCTCCAACTCGCCGGTCGGCATGGGCGGAATGTTCAGCAGCAGGCAGCCGTACTTGCTGACGATGTCGACCAGCAAGTGGATCAGGTACTCGGCCGAATACAGCTCCATGCCCGGGCTGTAGCTCCACCCTCCCTTGAGTACGGTGAAGTCGGTCTGCCACGGCCGATAGATCAGTCGGTTCGCGCCGCCCTGCTCCAGATCGAGCGAGGCGATGTTGTTGACATACATCCCGTGACTGAAGGAGCCAAGGTATTCGTCGATGTCCTTAAGGAACATGACCGAGTCGAGCTGTCCGTGCCGTTCGATACTGCGGTTGTAGTAGTGGGCGATCACGTCGAGGCCGGTCTGGAAGTTGTCCTCGCCGCGGAAGGGAACCGCCCCGTCGAAGTACAACACGTCCGGCTCATAGCGGTCGATCAGATCGATCATGCGATTCCGCCACAGCTCGCGCCACGCCTTGGGCGGGTTGGACGGGTGGAACTCGCTGACGTCGTCGCTGGGGGTGTGGTAGAAGTCCTGATAGGCCGCGTCGTGACCGTCGTAGGGGCCGGCGGCGTCGCTGTTCTTGTTGGTGTTGAACCAACTGTAGGAACGCGCCAGGTGGGTGGTCACGCCCCATCGGAGACCGGCGCGATCTGTCGCGTCCTTCAACAGGCCGATGATGTCCTGCTTGGGCCCCATGTTGGCGGCGTTCCACTTGTGGTGGCGGGAGTTCCACAGGTCGAAGTTGTCGTGGTGGACGGCGCACGGGGTGAAATACTTGGCGCCGGTTCGCTTGATGACGTCCAGCAGCGCATCGGCGTCGAAACGCTCGGCCTTCCACATCGGGATCAGATCCTTATAGCCGAACGCGCCCGGATGGCCGTAGGTCTTGATGTGGTGGGCGTTATCCGGGTGGCCGGGGATGTACATGTGACGGCCGTACCATTCGTGTCGACCGGACACGGAGTAGATGCCCCAGTGCATGTACATGCCGAACTTGGCGTCGCGGAACCACGAGGGGGCGGCGTAGCCGTTGCCCAGGGATTGGATCGTCGGCTCGACGCGGGAACTGGCGGGGATGTCCTTGCTCATCAATGACTCCTGCTGGGTGAGCGTCGATTCTAGTGTGCTTGATCCATCTCAGACAGACCGAATCCCGACACGCCGACCGATTCCCCGCGCCTGTCCGCCCGGGTGGCGTTTGGGGTCCGGGCCGGTACAATGCACGCCAATGGAACCAACGACTGAAAGAGGGTGTGTCACGGGCACACCAACCAACCGGGCCAGCCTGAAGCGGCGCGTCGCCCTTAGCGCGATCGCCCTGTTGCTGTTGGGGACGGCCGTCGCGCAGGCCTCAGGATGTCGATCCAACAACCCCCCCCCCTGACACCGGCCCCGCCGCACGCAATGCCGAACTCCCCGACAACGCGGATGCCAAGCCGGCCGTCCCCGTCGTCGGCGTCACTGGAAGCCAGGCCTCCCACGACTTTGGCCCGGTCCAGCCGAAGACCCCCCACCGCGTGACCTTCCGACTCCACAACGACGCCGACAAGCCGCTGCGAATCACCAAGACCATGTCGGACTGCCCCTGCATCCGCATCCTGGATCATCCGCCATCGGTGGCGGCCGGCGGAACCGGCAACGTGCGTGTTGAGGACACTTCCACCAGCCGAATCGAACGTTACCAAGGCCAGGTGATTGTCTTCACCGACCGGCGAAGTCGCGCTCACGTACGTCTGAACATCCAGGCCACCGTGGGCGAGCCGGCCTCCCAGCCCGGCGAGGGCGCCCCTTGAAACGCTTGGCCGTCGTCATCACGTTGAACGTGGCTTTGGCGGCCCCGGCTGCGGCGCTCAGCCTCGAACCGGCCGAACCGATGGACATCGTGGTGTTCATCTCGCGCGACTGCCCGCGGTGCGGCGAGGTGGAGGCCTTGCTGACCCGCCTGGTCGACCGGCCCCACGCCACCCTCCGCGCCGTGCATTACTACGTCGACAACCACGACGGCCCGGAGCAACTCGAGCACGCGCTGATGATGCTCCAAGCCTTCGACCACCACTACAACACCAACGCCCAGCCGCCAACAGTCTACGTGGGCGATCTCTGCTTCAACGGAACCGAGGCGATCCTGGACGGCCTGGCCGACGGGGTTAAGTCCCAGCTCCTGGCCGACGCCACCACCTACGTCCCTACAGCCGAAGACCTCGACGCCCTCTTCGCCGATGATGGCGCCTCGAAGCTGCTTGAGAACGTTACCATCGGCGGCGTGGTCGTAGCGGGTCTATTGGACGGTATCAACCCCTGCGCCTTCACTACCATCATCTTCCTCCTATCGATGTTGACCTACCTCGGCAAGAGCCGCCGCGAGATCGCCGCGGTCGGCATCGGCTTTACGGTAGCGATCTTCGTGACCTACTTCCTGATCGGCCTGGGCCTGCTCGGCGCGGTGCGAGCGTTCTCGATGCAGCGCGGTATCGCCAAGGGGATCTCCTACGGTGTCGGCGTGTTGGCGTTGGGTTTGGCGATCTGGAGTTTCGTAGACTTCGTCCGCTACACTCGCTCCAAAGACGCCTCCAAAGCCACGCTCGGCCTGCCGGCCAGCATCAAGAAGCGCGTCCACGCCGTTATCCGTGGCGGCCTGAAAGCGCGCCGCTTGCTGCTGGGGTCGATGGTCGTGGGTTTTCTGGTGGCGGTGCTCGAATCGCTGTGCACGGGTCAGGTCTATCTGCCCACCATCACGGTCGTGGCGCGCAATTCGGATCTGCGCGCCCACGCCATCGGTTATCTACTGCTGTACAACGTCATGTTCATCCTTCCGCTGGTGGCGCTGCTGGCGGCCGGCTACTGGGGGGTCAGTTCCGAACGGATGGGCCAATTCCTGCGGCGTCACCTGGGTGTGGTCAAGCTGCTGTTGGCGCTGCTGTTCGCGTTCCTGGGCGTACTAGTCCTGGTGACCGCCTAGCCGCAGGGGCACCCGCAACGTCTTGACTAGGCTTCTCTTATACGTCACACGCTCTCCGGCGCCCCCGGGCGCCCCGGCTGGCCCGGTTGACGGTTTTGGCACCTGGGGATATCATAGAACTAC
>CAYRZU010000018.1:0-48243 GCA_964428895.1 uncultured Planctomycetaceae bacterium | reverse complement strand
CCCGCGCAAGTCGTTGCGGAGCACCCCGCAACAACTTCCTTTGCGGAACCGCTGTCCCCGTGATGGTTGTGTTGACCGGAAGCGACAGACGTATAATGGCCGTGACGACCGGACATCCAAGCAAGAAGTCTATCCAGGTAGCCAAGGATCGATCGTTGGTGACGATTCAGGACTTTTTCAACGAGCGCACGCTGCAGCACATGCAGGAAACGTTCTCGACCGTGATCGGGGCGCCGGTCTGCGTCTGCGGGCCACAGGGGCGTCCCCTATTCCCCAATGGCCTGAACGCCCTCGCCCAACGACCGCCTCGGCTGACCACGCCCATTCGCGTTGATGAGGTCCTGATCGGCCAGCTCGCCTTGATGGGCACGCCGGCGCCGCAGCAATGGATCCCCGAGCCGTCGACCGGCGACGTTTCCGACGAGCAACTGCAGTGGGTGGCCGATTTCCTGAAGCTGATGGCCGCGATGCTCTCCAGCCTGTGCAATCGGCAGAAGGCGTTGCGGCTTCGGGTCGAAGAGCTGTCGACGCTGTACCGCCTGACGGCCGAATTCACAGGCCAGCGCGACCTTCAGAGCGTGCTCGACCGCGTGTCGAAGACGGTGGTGCAGTTGCTGGGTGGCCGAGCGTGCACGATTCGCCTGCTCAGCGAAGACGGCCAGACGCTTCGAATCAAGTCGGCCAACAACATCGAAGACAAGAATATCATTAAGGTCGACATTCCTCTGGAAGACAGCGAGATCGACCGCGAGGCGATCCGCACCCGCCATATGGTCTACGTGCCCGACCTGGGCAACGACCCGCGCGTCTTGTTCCCCCAAGGCGCCCGGGCCGAAGGGCTGATCAGTTGCCTGGCGGCCCCCTTGGTCTACAAGGGTCGGCCGGTGGGCGTCATCCGGTTGCACTCGGACAAGCCCTACCGCTGGGACCGCTACGAGCAGGCATTGTTCTACGCCATCGCCGCCCAGGCCGCTGCCGGTATCGTCAATGCTGACTTGCAGGACCAGGCCGTCACCGCCGCCAACATCAAGCGGCAGCTCCGCTTGGCCGGCGACGTTCAACAGCGCATGTTCCCGCACGAAAAGCCCACTGTGCCGGGCATGGACATCTCCGCTATCTATGTGCCGTGTTTCGAACTGGGTGGGGACTTCTTCGATTTCATCCCCCTGGCCGATGGCACGCTCGGCCTGGCCGTCTGCGACGTGGTCGGCAAGGGCATTCGGGCATCCTTGTTGATGGCCTCGATCCGGGCGGCGCTACGGGCCCACGCCACGAACATCTACGAAATGTCGGAGATCATCCAGCGTGTCAACACCGACCTGTGCGCCATGACGGAAACGGCTGACTTCGCCACGTTGTTCTACGGCGTGATCGACAGCACCGAGCGCACCTTTACGTACGTCAATGCCGGTCATCCCCCGGGCATGCTGTTCCGCCAGGGGGAGGTGGTCTCTCTGTCGAGCAACGGGGGCATGCTGGGTGTGAACCCCGATTGGCAGTGGGGACACGACCGTGTCCATCTCCAGGCCGGCGACCTGCTTATCCTTCACACCGACGGCCTGACCGAGGCGCTCAACTTCCAGGACGAAGCGTTCGGGTCCGAGCGGGTCCAGCAAGCGGTGCGGGATTCTCTGGCTGCCGGCCACACCCCCAAGGAGTTGACCCAGCAGATCCGAACGCGGCTGCGGAATTTTGCGGGCCTCCAAACGCGCGTGGATGACTTGACAATCGTGGCGATTACGGTTCAATAGTCTCCATGCTTTGTTCCGGTTTCCCTCAATACCTCGCGGGTCACACGCCCCACTGGATACGGCCTCACTCATGAATCCTTTTTGTCTGCTCAGCGATCCGTCTACGTACCGCGCCGACGCCTGGAACCTTCTTGAAGACGATGGGTCTCGCACCTATTGGCTGGACCTGTTCGATACCCATTTTCAGCAGACGCTGATCCACGCGACCGAACACTACGGCAAGAGCGCTACCCGTCACGTCGAAGGCGCCCGCGAGCAATTCGCCGCTAAGCTCGCCGACGTGCGGGCCGACCCCGCCATGCTCGATGGGGAGTTGACCGTCTCGGGCTTATGTCGCCTCCGCGAGGGCGTCCTTCGGGACAACCGCCTGCACGACCCCTTCGCCCACATCAAGCGGCGTGAGAATGAATCGGCCATCCAGCTTTACCCCGACGTGGTCCGCAAACTCCACGCCATGGACCCCACCGACCGATGGCTGCACCTCGTCGAATGCGTGTTCGCGGGGAATATCTTCGACCTGGGCTCATCGGCTACGATGAACACCGCTCAGCGATCGCCTGATTTCATTGCCACCGTCGAGAACACCAAGCCGCGCCCCTGGCTGGTCGACGACTACGATCGGTTGGCCGACGATTTGATGCAGTCCTTGCCCGCCGCCTGGGGCAAGGCTGTGATCTTCGTCGACAATACCGGCTGCGATTTCATCCTCGGCGTCATGCCCTTGGCTCGGGAATTGGCCCTGGCGGGCGTGCAGGTGGTGCTGGCGGCCAACGAACTGCCCAGCCTCAACGACATCACCGCCGACGAAACCGTCGACGTCGTCGAACAACTCGTCGCTATCGACCGCGACCTACCAGCCCTGCTGGACGCTCAAATGTTCGAGGTCGTTTCCACCGGTAACGATATCCCCCTGATCGACTTGTCCGACGTCAGTGACGAACTCAATGCCGCTTCCGAAGACGCCGACCTGGTCATCCTGGAAGGCATGGGCCGGGCCGTCGAGAGCAACTTCGACGCTCAGTTCAAGGTCGACACGCTGCACCTGGCCCTGCTGAAGGACCCCCAAGTCGCCAAGCACATCGGCGGTGAGATCTTCGACTGCGTCTGCAAGTACAAGCCCGTCTCCTGATTGCGGGATGAACAACAGCCGCAACTCGCTCGCCAAAGGAGCCTGCCGTGGATCTCTATGACGCCATCAACGCCCGTCGCAGCATTCGGTCGTATACGTCCGATCCCGTTGATACCGAATCGCTCAAGCGGATCACACAGGCCGGCATCGAGGCGCCGACCGGGTGCAACATGCAGCTTCGCCAGTTCATCATCGTCGATGACGCCGATGCGATCGCCAAACTTGCCGAGCTGGGCGTTACCAAGGGGGCCCCGGCCGTCGTGGTGATTCTGATGGACCCCCAAGGCACACCGTACGGGGAGTTCTGGGTGCAGGACGCCTCCGCCACCATGGAGAACATGCTGCTGGCGACCGTCGCTGAAGGCCTGGGCGCCTGCTGGATCGAGGGTCAGGTCACCCCCAAAGAGCCCGAACTCCGCAAGATTCTCAACGTCCCCGAAGACCTGCGCGTCTGGTCCATCATGTGCGTGGGGCATCCCACCAAGCAGCCCGCCCGCCCGGACAAGCCCGACTTCGCCGACATCGTCCATCACAATCAATTCGGCGGGTAGATCGCCAGCCGCCTAGGCGTATTCCTCGGCCAACTGCTTGGCCATCTCCGTCCACTGGTCGTAGCGCTCGGGTTCGCCGCAGCAGGTGTGGGTGTCCTTCATGATGAACTCGGAGATACACCCGTTGGCTTTGCAGGCTTCCAGGACGGTGATCATCTCCTTGCGGCAGATATCGATGTCCCAATGCGCCATCGACAGGAACGACGGATTGGGCTTGTAGGAGTAGATGATGTCCCCCCCGATGGCTTCGGCGCCTTCGACGGGCTCGATCCACGGGCTCATGGATAGCCGTCGCACGCGCGGCAGCTTGCGGACCAGGTGGACCTTCTTGTGCAGCGGCTCGCAACAACCGTAGCAGTTCAGGCCGAATTGATCCAAGAAGCGGCTCTCGTAGGGGATCACAAACTCGTCGTGCATCTCGGGCGAGACTTCCGAGAAGATCTGCGTGGCGGCGAACCCCCACATGTCCTTGAGCCGCACGTGCTGGCCGTCGAAATCCGGTTGCGGCAGTTCGTCGGTGGCGCCGATGCCCCCCGAGCCGACGGAGTTGGCGCCGTTGTTGAGGCCCAACAGGTTCATGTCCTCCAACTGACGCATGACGTCCATGTCGATTTCGGTCAGGCGGTTCATCGCCCGGTGGATCCACTCCGGCCGATCGACCAGGTCGAACATCATCTTGTCGAGCCCGCGCCATTGAATGAAACAGTCCATCGGCGCCGACCAGCCGCCGGTCTGGCCGACCAACTCGACCTCGAAAAGATCGCCGATCAGGTCGCAGACTTGCTCGTGCTGGCGCTGGGACGCGTCGCGATCGACCGTCACAAAACGATCCTGGAACAGGGCCTCCACGTCGGCGTCGTCTTCGATGACGGTGTCGTAGTGACAAGCCCCGTGGACGCCCTGAGCCTCGGGGTTCCGCGTGGTGTGGCCCTCCACGCCGTAGCCGGTGATCTGGATGTGATGCCGCGTCAGGTAGCGGGCGACGATAGGCTCGTCGTCGCGGAGGTGGTCAATCTTATAGATCACCGTTCGCATGTGTGACTCAACGTGGCGTGCTACGGGATCTTCGCACTGCAGAGACGCCGTCGGCACGAACTCCTACCACACGCCCTCGGGCGCCTGCAAGACCATGGGCTTGCCCGGAGTGAGGCTGTTGTGACGCTTCCATTCGGCCAATTTCTTGTCCTGAACGGGGTCGGCGGCGACGTCAGCCACGCGCTGCGCGAGGGTGCGAACGATCTGCCTGTCCTTATCGGATATGCTCATCGTGACAACTCCTGCAATGGGGGCGCCGGCGGCCCTAGGCGACCGGCGTGAACTCCAGGGGTAGGGAATCGGGGATGATCCCCGCTTCGAAACCGCGCTTGAGAAACTCTTCGACCGCTTTCTCGCCGCGGTCGCTGATATCGATGGACAGGTCGCCGATGTATCGGCCGACGAACTCGTCGGTCATCTCCGCCTCGAGCTTGCCGACGGCGCTGCGGGCGGCGGCCATGGCCTCGGCCTTGTTGTCCATGGCATATTGAACGGACTGGCGCAAGGCGGATTGAAGCTGGGTGCGCAGGGCCTCCGCCAAATCGCGCCGGACCACCACGCACCCCAGCGGCAAGGCTAGCCCCCCGGTCGCTCCGGCCCACCACTTGCCCAGGTCGTGGGCGCAGATCAGGCCCGTCAGCTCCAAGGACATTTCCTCTTCGTGCACCATCAACCCCGCATCGGCCAGACCCATTTCAATGGCGGCCAGCACCTTGTCGAACGGCAAGATTCGTGTCCGCACGGTGGGATTCCACAGCATCATCGCCAGGTAGGCGCTGCTGGTGACGCCACCGGCGGCGATCGTGGCCTGACGAAGCTCGTCCTCGGGGGGTTCTTCACGGGCCACCAGACACGGGCCATGGCCCTCGCCGAACGTCCACCCGCACCGCAGCAGTTCGTAGTGCTGGCGGGCGTAGGCGTAGGCGTGCACGCTCAGGGCGGTGGCCTCCAGTTCGCCGCGAGAGGCCTTGTCATTGAGGGTCTGGAAATCCACGACGACCGGCTCGATCTGCAGATCCCCTAGGTCAACCTTGCCGGCCGCTAGGGCATGAAACAAGAACGCGTCGTCGGCATCGTTGGAATAACCGAGTCGAATCTTCATGCGCGCCATGCTAACCTCCAGTGCTTCAGAATCAAGCGTTCTGCCGGGGTCAGCCGATCGCCACGCTGCAAGGCCGCGGCGCCCGAGCCCCATGGAATGGATGTGACTTTGATGGACTATCGATTGCTCGCATTGGATTGCGACGGCGTGCTGGTCGGGCCGGACAACGTCGTCCCCGCCGACGTCGCCGAGGCCGTCCGCGCCGCCGAGGCGTCCGGGGTGAAGGTGTGCGTGGCCACCGGGCGGAGCTTCGTGGAAGTCTTCCCGGTGTGGCGGCAGTTGGGACTGGTCGGCCCGCAGTTCGAGCCCCTGGTGACCGTCGGCGGCGCGCTGGTGGTGGAGGTCCCGTCCGGACGAACGCTCTATCAGCAGGGAATCCGGCGCGAGGTGGCGGTGGCCTTCGCCCGGGCGCTCGCCGAGGCCGGCTACGCCGCCATGGCCTTCGTGGACGGCTGGCGGAACGACGCCGACTACTACATCACCGAGACCGGCAACATTGGCGACGTGGACGATAACTGGTTCGCCCAGATGAACGCCCGCGTCCGCCGCGTCCAGGATCTGGCCGACTGCCCCGACCTGCCCGAGCCTCTCCGCATTTCCGCCGTGGTCGACCCCGCCGACGGGGAGGCCCTGGCCGCCGCCCTCCGCGAACGCTTCGACGGGCAACTCAACCTGCACCCGATTCTGGCGCCCAACTACGGGATCACCATCGTCGAGGCCTTCCCGCCCGACGTGAACAAGCTGGCGGGGGTCCGCTATGTCGCCCAGGCCTGGCGGATCAGCCCCAAGCAGATCGTCGCGGTCGGCGATGACGTCAACGACATCCCGCTCCTGGAAGGAGTGGGCCTGGGCGTGGCCATGCTGAACGCCCCCGACACCGTCAAGGCCTCCGCCGACACCGTGGCCACGAACGGCCTTGGCGCCTTCATCCACGCTCTTCTAGACGGAGTATACGCATGACCGCCTCCGACATTGAATCCGCCCGGGCCCTGCTGGCCGAAGCTCAATACATCGCGGTGCTAACCGGTTCGGGTATTTCCGCCGAGTCCGGGGTGCCGACCTTCCGCGGCGAGTTCGGCCTGTGGGAGGGCCAAGACGTCATGAAGCTCGCCAGCGTCGAGGGCTTCGAGAAGGATCCCCGAACGGTCTGGCAGTTCTACAACGAACGATTGACGAAGTACGCGGGCGTCGAGCCCAACCCCGGCCACATTGCTCTGGCCAAGCTGGAAGAGCAAGTCATTGACCGCGGCGGGCGATTCGCGCTGATCACGCAGAACATCGACGGCCTCCACCAGATGGCCGGATCGAGCAACGTGCTGGAACTGCACGGGTGCGGTCGGCTGATCCGCTGCACAGAATGCGCCTACCAGCGCGATATCGAGGCGGCCCCGTTGGATGACTTGCCCACCTGCCCCAAGTGCTCGGCCGTACTCCGTCCGGACGTGATTTGGTTCGGCGAGGACCTGCCAGCCGGCATGCTGGAGGCCGCCTCCGACGCCAGTTGCTCCTGCGAGGTCTTCATGACCATCGGCACCAGCGCTGTGGTCTACCCCGCCGCGGGCCTGCCCCCCCTAGCCGCCCAAAGCGGCGCCAAGACCATCGAGGTCAACCCCGAGCCGACCCCCGTGACCGGCATGATGACCTTCTCCTTCCGCGGCGCCGCCGGAGACATCCTGCCGCAGTTGGTGGACTAGGCCTGCCCATGAAGCCGGACGCGGACAACCCGCCGCGTTTCTTCTGCGACGCCATGCTGGGGGGGGTGGCGCGGTGGTTGCGTGCGATCGGCTATGACGCGGCCTTCGAGTACGGCATCGACGACGGCGACCTGGTCCAGCGGGCATCGGCGGAAGATCGAATGATTCTCTCAAGCGACAGCGGCCTGTTCGAGCGAAACGTGATCAAAGATGGACAGGTCTCGGCTCTCTACATTCCCCAACAGCTTGGCCGCCTGGAACAACTCCGGTTCGTTGTTCAGGAATTGCCGTTGTCGCGGCGCGACGCTCGCTGCATGGCCTGCGGGGGAGAACTGACTGAGATCCCCAAACATTCGGTCACCGATGAAGCGCCCCCACTGGCCTACCGCCACTGCGACCGCTTCTGGCGATGCCAATCCTGCGGCAAGCTGTTGTGGCACGGCACGCACTGGCAGAAGATAGAGGGGAAGTTGGCCGAGCTCTTCGGCCAATAGATACCCCCCGGCCCCGGCTCCTAATCGCGCAATTCCACGTTCCAGTAGGCGGCATCCAGGAACTGCTTCCAGGAAGCGTACTTTTCACTGGTCAGGTGCAGCGTGATGACGGGCGAGCGCTTGGGCTTGACCGGCTCGACGATCAGCCTCATTCGGGCCTCGCGGGGCGTACGGCCACCCTTGCGAACGTTGCACTTGACGCAGCAGCAAACCAGATTGGTCCAACTCATCCCGCCGCCCTGGCTGCGCGGCACGATGTGATCGAGCGTCAGTTCCGTGGTGGAAAACTTTCGGCCGCAGTATTGGCAATGGCTGCGATCGCGAGCGTAGATATTCCGCCGCGTCAGGCGAACGGGGGTCACGGGCAGGCGGTCGTAGGCCAGCAATCTTAGCACGCGCGGAACGGCCAGATCGAATCGCACGCACCGAATCCAATCGTGGTGGTCGCGTTCGTACTTGGCCTTGAATTGGCTGACCTCGCGCCAGGAATCGAAGTCGTGGGACATGTAGGAACCGTCGTCGACGGAGACGATCTCAGCGATGCGTTTGAACAGCATGCACAACGCCCGTCGGGCGGGGACCACCCGTAGCGCCGCATAGTGCTTGTTCAGCACCAGGACGCTGGTGTCCAGTGCGCTTGGGCCGGCCGTGATCATCCGTTCATTCCTACCGTGGACTTCGCCGGCGGCGGCATCGCCTTCAACGACAGCTATCGGCGTGCCGACGCGCGGTTGAAGAATGCACGATCTTATCGGACGGACGGGACTTCTGCAAGCCAAGCAGCCCTGTCCCACGCCCCCGGGAATGCCTCAGGAATTCGCGAACATCTGCCCCCCAACCGGTCGTAGAAGACATCGAAGGGCATCTGCACCATGCGCTGGCGAAGCTGCGACAATCCATCTCGACTGCCACTTCCGGGCGAAATGTGATCCCCCTGACCCACGATGCAAGATCCGCCGAGAGCGAAACTGCGCCCGAAACGGGGCGTTGTCACGGTGAGCGTGCGCCAACGAGAGCTGGGGAAGTCGTTGCCAAGAGCGCACTTGCAACTGGGCCCGCCATCGCTAGGGTGTATAATCGATTGTTTATGGCGCCCCGCAAGAAACACGACCGCCCCGCCGGCGACGACCCGTCCGACACGCAGATCAGCGATAGCGATCTGCTCAAGCGGCACCTCGACGGCGACGGCAGCGCCTTTGGCGACCTGATTGAACGATACCGTCAGGAGTTGTACGCCTTCTTGACCCGTTTCACCGGTGACCGCCATCTGGCCGAGGACGTCTTTCAGGAGACGTTCCTCCAACTGCACGTCTCGGCGGCCACCTTCGACACCAGCCGCCGCCTCAAACCGTGGCTGTTCACTATCGCCGCCAATAAGGCCCGTGATGCCCTCCGCAAGCGCACCCGTCGGCAGATGGCCGCCCTCGACGCGAATCCAGGCCATGACGAGGATTCGGCCAGCTATGGCGACCTCATGCCGTCAGATGTTCCGCCTCCGCAGGAGAATCTTCTGAACCTTGAGTTGCGTCAGTCCGTAGAACAGATAGTTGAGGAATTACCGGAGAACCTGCGAGTGGTTCTCGTCCTATCGTATTTTAGTGAAATGCCTTACAAAGAGATCGCCGAGATCGTGGACGCCCCCTTAGGGACCGTCAAGTCGCGGCTCCACACGGCAGTGAGGCTTTTTGCTGAGAAATGGAAAGCCGTAGCGAGGCGATTGGGATATGAGCAACAGTCGTAGACAACGTCAGCGGGACGAACAACTGCTGATTGATTTCATTCTCGGTCGGTGCGATCAAGCCCAAGCCGAAGAGGTCGCCCGACGCCTGGGCGACGACCCTCAGTTCGCCAAGCTCCACGACGACGTCGACCGCACCTTTGCCGCGCTTCGGGCCCTGCCCGAGGCAGCCGCCCCCGAAGACCTCACCCAACGCACCCTCGCCGCAATCACCCAGGCGGCCCCCAAGCAACGCCCCGCTTCCCGCCACGACCTAAGCCGGCGGCGCTCCGTTGCGCCAACCTTCAGCCTCAGAGAACTAGCCGGCATCGCCGCCGCCATCGTTCTGATGGTGGCCGCCTTCTTGCCCTTCGTCCGCGAATCGCAAAGCCGAAAGGACCGGAACCTCTGCGCCATGAGGGCCGGGCAAATGGGCTCGGACCTGCAGCAGTATGCCTATGACCACGGCAACGTTCTGCCCACCACGGATTCCAAGCACCTCCGATGGTTGGCCGGGAACGGCGAACCGCCGGCCAGTAACTCCGCCGGGCTGTTCAAGCTCGTCAAGGAAGGCTACACGCCGATGGTCTTGTTCGTCTGTCCGGCCGTCCGCGTCAGGCCTGTCGGTTACCGAGTCGATTCGACCCTGTCGGACTTCCCATCGGCCGACGCGATCAACTATTCCTACAACTACACCCTCGGTGGTCAGCGGATATCCTTGGACGATACCCAACTGACCGGCGTGGCCGACCAAATGGCGATTCTCAGTGACGCCACCCCGGTCTTCGAAAGTGGGCGATTCCATCGAGACCGCATCATGAGTTCAAGTCTCAACCACGGCGCCCGCGGACAGAATGTGCTGTACCTGTCCGGACACGTCGCCTGGGCGGAGACCCCCGCCGCCGGCGTGGGCGGCAACAACATCTACCTCATTGAAGGCGTCGATGACTATCGCGGGGACGAATCCCCGGCCGAGCCGACCGACAGCTTCCTGCTGCCGGCCTACCCACGCCCTCTGACGGACTAGCCGCGCCCCGCCGCCAGCATCGAACGCCGCAAGTTCACCTACTCGCCGGCCTTGTACTCCACCAGTTCCGATGCCGTCGTGGTCACAAAGCCCCCCTCCATCTCGGTTCGAGCGACCATCTTGACGGTACGCCCGGGAACGTCCGGACTGATCCAAACCGTCGTCACGATCGTTGAGCCATCTTGAACCATCGTGGTCTTGGCCCATTCGCACTGAAACGTGCCAGCCGCGACGGTGATTTCCTCTTCGCCCTTTTCCATTTCGACGTCGGGAGTCTCTTCCGGATCCGGCGGAGCGGCGACTTTCGCCGGAATCTTGCGTTCCTGGGCCGGCGAGACCATCTTCTGCCCCTGGGCCGTCACTTCCGTCACCATTTCGACGACGGCCTCCTCATCGGTAACCGCCACCAGCGTGGTGATCATAAGCATTTCCGAGGTGTTGCCGGCTGCTTCG
Organism: uncultured Planctomycetaceae bacterium; assembly: GCA_964428895.1. GTDB lineage: Bacteria > Planctomycetota > Phycisphaerae > SM23-33 > SM23-33 > HyVt-337. The sequence continues at coordinate 37,290 of CAYRZU010000018.1, read as the reverse complement.
ACCGTCATTTGCACCTTGGCCATGGCCCCGGGCTTGAACGACGCCCAACTCACGTATTCGGGGTTCTCGACCATCGCTGCCTCGGCCTCTTGACCGACGCTGAGCAGGGGATACGCCGCTACGATCACTGCGATCAGAAGAAGCTGAATGAAATGGAGTTTCATGATGCTGCCCTTTCCCATCGAGAGTCTACGGGGCGCACCCGGCGCCGCCTTCACCCTCCAAGCATAGCCATCCCCCTCATCCGATTCAACCATTGGGCGTCCCATCGTGCATTCGTCCGAATCGGCCGGTAGAATGCGCCCGTCATGGCCCGATCCGACCCACCCCTGTTCGACCCGGCCAAGGCTCGCGGCCCGCGCCGAAAGCCGGATGTCGGCGTCGCGCAAACCGACGCCAAGACCGACCGCGGCGCCATGTCCGTTTCCTCGCTGATCACCCGGGTCAAAGCCGCCCTCGCCCAGAGCTTTCCCAAAACCGTCACCGTGCTCGGCGAGATCAGCAATTGCACGCTGGCCAGTTCAGGCCATCTCTACTTCTCGCTCAAGGACGCCAACGCCACGATCCCCTGCGCCATGTGGCGCCCCCAGGCCTCGCGCCTGAAGTTTACGCCCGAGAACGGGCTGGAAGTCATCGTCACCGGACGCGTCGACGTCTACGAGGCCCAGGGCAAGCTGCAGCTCTACGTCAACTCCCTGACACCCAAGGGCGCCGGCGCGCTGGAACTGGCCTTTCGCCAGCTCAAGGAGAAGCTCCAAGCCAAAGGGCTGTTCGAGCCGGGCCGCAAGAAGCCCCTGCCGCGGTTCCCCCGCGCCATCGGCGTGGTTACCAGCCCCACCGGTGCCGCGATCCGCGACATCGGCCGCACGCTTCGCCGCCGCTGGCCGGGGGCCAGGGTTTACCTCGCGCCCGTCGCGGTTCAGGGAGACGGATCGGCCGAGCAGGTCGCCGCCGCCATCGCTGACCTGGACGCCGCAGCGGCGCGGCTGGAGATTGACACACTCATCATCGGCCGTGGCGGCGGGAGCCTGGAAGACCTCTGGGCCTTCAACGAAGAGGCGGTCGCCCGCGCAATTGCCAACGCCCGGACTCCCATCATCAGCGGCGTCGGCCACGAAGTCGACGTGACCATCGCCGACATGGTCGCCGACGTTCGCGCCGCGACTCCCACCGCCGCGGCCGAACTGGCCGTCCCCGACCGCGCCGAGATCGCTGCTCGGGTGGGCGATCTATCCGCCAGGCTGACCGGCGGGGTCAACCGCCTCGTCGACGACGGCGCCGAAGCCCTCAGGGGCGTCCTTCGAAGCGTGGTCTTCCGCGATCCGACCTGGCGACTGCGTTCGGCGACCCAGCGCATGGACGAACTGTCCATCCGCCTACCCGGCGGCCTGAAGGATCGGCTGGCCGCAGCGCGTCGGCGGCTGGAGCCGGCGGCCAATCACCTGGCCGCCCTTCACCCGGCCCGCCTGGCCGAACGGGCCGGCGCCCTCTTGGGGCGCCTGACCGGGCGATTGGCCTGGGCCCTGGGGGGCCCAGCCAAGCGCCAGGGAGATCGCCTAGCCGCAGCCTTGACCCGCCTTCAGGCCGTCCACCCCCGGCACCAACTCGACCTGGCCCGGCAGCGCGTTCTGTCGGCCCAGCGACAGTTGGAGGCCCTGAGCTACCGGGGCACACTGAAGCGCGGCTTCAGTGTCACGCGCAGCGCCACCGGCGAACTCCTTCGGTCGGCCGGCCAAATCCAAAGCGGCGACCGCCTGGAAACCGAACTGACCGACGGCCGAATCGTCAGTGTCGTCGACGGCGGGCCCATCGGGCCCCAGCGCCGTCGACGCAAGCGCGCCGATGCGCCAGCCCAGGGCGGCCTGTTCGACCCGCCCAGCGATACCGACACACAGCCACCTGCATAGGAATTGACCATGGCCAAACAGAAGCCAACGTTCGAAGAAGCCCTGACCGAACTCGAGGAGATCGTCGAAGCCATTGAGGAAGGCGACGTCCCCCTTGAGAAGTCGATCGAGAAGTACGCCGATGGCATCAAGCTGATCAAGCAGTGCCGAACTATCCTCGACCAGGCCGAGAAGAAAATCCAACTGCTCAGCAAGGGCGCCGACGGACACTTGGCCGCCGAGGGGAACCTGCCCGAGGACGCCCAAGAGGACTAGGGTGACTCGACGCCGGGGCCTTTTGCCTTGTCAACTCACCCAATCGGGCGAATAATGACCGGATTCCGGTCAGATTAGGAGTGTTGCATGAGCGTTTTGCGATCCGCAGGTGTCCGAAGCACGGTGGCGTCCTTCGTGGAAGTAACAATCTTCTTCTGCATTATCTCGCCCCTGTTCTTTGTCCTGTTCTACGTTGGCTATCACGGCATTCACGGGCCTCTGTCTCGCGACAATCAGGCTGAACGGCTCGTTGAGCAGATGACCGCCGCTCGGCAAGGGACCGAGCGACTGGCTGATCAGCTCCGCGTGGGCGGCCAGATCATTCCGGAATCCGCCCTGGGCGAGGCGCTGCGACAATTCCAAATGGCGATAGGCGCCGTCTGGGAAGACCCGATCCCGGCGATTCAGCAGACCGACGCCTTGCAGGAGTTGATTGGGCGAGAGGCGCGACGCGTGGCCGACGACTTGGAAACGGCCATGGAATACGCGGAGGATCGGGCCAAGCAAGCGGCCGAGGCGATGCTGGCTGACGTTCTGGAAAGCGCGTCGCGGGTCTCCATTTCGGCCGACCTGACCAAAGCCAACGTCGACGAAATGAAGACCATTGGCCAAGAGATCATCGCCAGTCACGCCGACGCGATCAAGGAAGCCCACGCGGCCGTGGCGCAAATGGACGCCGACATGATCGACGCCCAAACGCGCCTAACGCTGGCGGAATTGGCGCTGAAGGAGAATCTCACTGACGAAGATCGCCAGGTCCTCCGGGCCGCCCGGGCCGACGCGGACACCCGAATCGACGAGGCCCAAAGCCGTATCGCCGCGGCCAAGGGAGCCATCCGAACGGCCGAAGACCGGACCGAAGAGGAAAAGGCCGAGACCTCCACCGACGAGGTCATCACCGAGGCGAAACAGCAGATCGAGGACGCCAAGGAACTCATCCGAAAGGCCGAGCGGCACGTGGATCTGGCCAAGATGCCCGCGGCTGTCGCCCAGGGCCGGGCCGAGTTGCTCAAAGCCCAACAGCTCAAGGACCAACCGACACCTGAATCCTTGCCGGAAGACTGGGTCTCGCCGGCCGTCCTGGTCGAACGGAAGCTGGGGATGCTCGAAGGGCTCCAGCGACGGGCCGGCAACGAGAAGAGCAAGGCCTCGTCGGACATCAGCCGATCTGAGACAACCAAGGCCGACGCGTTGAAGTTGATCGAGGACTTGCAGCCCCTGCCGGACGTCTTCACTCCGGCGGTCGAAGCGCTCCAGGCCGCCGAAAAGGACGGCCAGGCGATGGCTAAGACCGGTAAGGGGCTCGCCGACTCTCTCAACACGTTAACCACGGAGACGACCAAAGCCACCACCGATGCCGCCGTCGAAGGGGTCTTCCTCGAAGACGTGCTGATCGAGAACCGTCGGATAGCCGCTCAGAAGCTTCGGAGCGAGACGCCCAAGCTCATTGAATCAACACAAGCGATCGCTACCCAAGCCGCGGCCGCCGCCGAAGTCTCCGGCCGAACGTACCAGCGCATTCTCGACGCCTTGGGCGACCGGGCAACGGCCTTCTCGTGGAATCTTCGCCGCGGGGAAGTCTCCGCCCAGAAGCTGTTGCGCCGCAATCAACGAGCGAGGCAGACCGCTGAGGACGCTCAGCGGGCCGTCGTCGAGCCCGGACAGAGCTTTGGCGCCTCGATCAACCAGGGCCTTGGCGATATCCAGATGGACCGGATCTGTCACAGCCGATTCCCGTTCCTCCGGCTCGGCGGTCTGTTTGCGTCGTTGCCGTGGTGGCTCTGGGTGGTGGCGGGCCTCTTGTACCTCTGGCTGATCGTCGCCTACTGGTCCCCCGGCGACCAGGGCATCAACACCTGCGAGGTCCGGGGCTTCAGTCTGTTCATGGCCGCAGCCGCCATCGTCGCGGTCATCGCCTGCTGGTCAGGGATCGTGGAGCAGTTCCTGGTGTTCTGTCGTCTGACCACCGGCGGCTAGGTTTTTCCGCACCGTGGGCCTCCGGCCGGAAAGGCTTACGCGCGGACCGGGCCCGATCTCCGGCTATCGCCCTACGGATCGGGCGAACAGACGAAACGAGGGCCCCGGCCGAGTTCCGTTATGTCTGATACGCTAACAGCTCGAAGTACCACGGAGTTCGAGTACTACCTGCTGGTCACTCCGTGCCAAGCCTGTCGAACGGGCCCCTGCGACATGGCGGCCGCGGACGGCCCCCGATCGGCCGGCCAAGTCCGGGCCGCCCATCTACGCTGCCGATCGTGCAATGCCCTCAGCGATTTGCCTTTCGTCACGGAGTACGAACCGGCCGAACCGACCAGCCCCTGCATCAACCCGCTGGACGAACCCAGTCGCTTGGTCGACCTCGATCAATGGCTGGCTTTGGGCTATATGTTGATGGATCGGGCCTCACGTGAAACCGGCGCCCAAGCGCATCAGTGCCAAATCCAGGCCGCGCTGTGTCTGAACGAGGCCCTCAAGTTCTACGTCGAACACGACGAGGTCCCCCCCGCCGAGGCCTTCTTTACGGACGTGACCAGCCGGGCCTTTCACGAACACCCTGAAGCCTTCGCCCAGCAGCGCCTGCGCGACCTGCTAGACAAGTTGCCACCCCCACCGGCGTGGCCCGACGAGATCACTTGATCGGGCCGACTCGCTCGCCCAGGATCACCTCCATGCCGAATCCAGACGTTATCGCCTGCCTCGATGCCAACCGCGACAAGCACCTTCAACAGCTCTGCCAGTTGCTTCGGTTCGCTAGCATCGCCAACAACGATGACGACCAATGCTCTCGCTGCGCCGAATGGCTGGTGGATCATCTGACGGCACTCGGTCTGCCTGCCCGCATCATGGCCACGGGAGGCAAGGACGCCGTCTTTGCCGAGTCCGACCCCGATCCAGCCAAACCGACGCTACTGATCTACGGCCATTATGACGTCCAGCCTGCTGATCCCCTCGACCAATGGGACACCGATCCGTTCGAGCCCACGGTTCGGGACGGCCAGCTGTTCGCACGAGGCGCTAGCGATGACAAAGGGCAGCTGTTTCTTCATCTGATGGCCCTGGAAGCGCACCTCGCCTGTGGCGTTCTGCCCGTCAACGTGAAGATCCTCCTGGAGGGTGAAGAGGAGATCGGCTCGCCCTCCCTGGAGAGCTTCGTCAGTCAGAACAAGGCCCTGCTGGCGGCCGACGCAGCTCTGATCAGCGATTCGGCTTTCTTCGCCCAGGGCATCCCCAGTATTCTGACCGGCCTGCGCGGGCTGGCCTACGTGGAGCTCACCGTTCGAGGTCCCGGCGCCGACGTCCACTCCGGGCTCTATGGCGGCGTCTTGCGCAATCCCATCAACGCCCTGGCCCGCATACTGGCCAACATGCACGACGACGCGGGCGGCGTTACCATTCCCGACTTCTACCACGACGTCCTGCCCGCCGGCGACCCTGAACGGGCCGCCTGGGCCTCCCTGCCGTTCGACGCGGCGGGCATGGCCGCATCCGTCGGCGTGGAGGAACTGACCGGAGGCGAGCAAGGACTATCGCCGTTGGAACGCTGCTGGGCCCGACCGACATTGGACGTCAACGGCATTGTGGGCGGGTACACGCAACCCGGCGCGAAGACGATTATTCCCTCGGAAGCGACCGCCAAGATTTCCATGCGGTTGGTGGCCGACCAAGACCCCGAAAGAATCGTCGACGGCGTCCGGCGGTTCGTGGCCGAGCACACCCCTCCCGGCGTGGACGCCGAAGTCAGCCTGCACTCCACAGGCCGGCCCGTTCGACTGGACACGGATAGTCCGGCCATCCAAGCCGCCCGCGACGCCATGACCGAAGCGTTCGGCCGCGAGACGATCTTCATCGGCTGCGGCGCTTCCGTTCCGGTGACCGAACTGTTTCAGCGATTGCTCGGCATGGACGCCGCCATGATGGGATTCGGCCTGCCCGACGACAACCTGCACTCGCCGAATGAGAAGTTCTCCTTGGACCAATTCTACAAAGGTTCGGCGGCCTCGGCCGCCTTCTTGGAGCTTCTGCCGAAGCGACTTCAATGACCAACGACCTGACCGAATCGACCGCCACGGCCCAACAGGCAATGCTGCGAGCGGCTATCGTAGCCGCGGTGGTGGCCGTAGCGCTGCTGGCGACAGCCCTGGGCGTCCGCACCCTCATCGCCGAAGATCTGGGCTACCACGTAGCCTACGGTCAACGGTTCTGGTCGTCCGGAGAGATCGTCGACCATAGTGATTTCCTCTTCACGACCTCGGAGATCCAGACGACGGCCTTCGAGCCCCCGCCCGCGATGGCCGGTTCGTGGTATGACGACCAGGGGCGATACCGATTCCCCAACGCCAACTGGCTGACCCAGGTCATCTTCGCCGGCGTCTACGAGCTCGCCGGACTGGGCGGTCTCAATATCCTGCTCATGGTGCTCGTCTGGTCCGTGGCGGGCATGATGTTCTGCGTGCTCTGCCGACTGAGGATCGGCCTTTTACCGGCCACCGGCGCGTGGCTGCTCATGCTGCTGATCGCCTATGAACGCTTCTCGCTTCGCCCGGAACTGATCGGCTATCTGATCCTACTGGCCCAGATGGCCATCCTGGCCCCCTTGGCCGTGGCGCCACAAGAGCGGACCTTGTCCAAACGCGCTGTCGTCGGCCTGGTGGCCCTCCAACTGCTCCTGGTCAACGCGCACAGCTACTTCCTGATCGGCCTGGGGTTGACCGCGGCGGTAGCCGTCGAAACCGCCGTCCGCCGATGGGCGCGATCGGCCTCACAAGCCGAACGCGCCGCCCTGGGGCACAATGCCCGATGGCTCCTTATGGTGACAGGGCTGCAACTGGCGGCCTGCTTCGGGAACCCGTGGACGTGGCGACTGGCCTTGCTGCCGGTGCATGCCGCCATGGACCTGGCCAAGTATGGCATCACAACCAGCCAGAGCACGCACCCGTGGGCGAGCTTCCGTGAAACGCAGCGCACGTTCCTGTCGGCATCGGAGATCGGGCAGGCCTGGGACCGGTTCCTGCGCAACGGCTTCCACGGCGAGCCAACCCGCGCCCTGCTGAGCCTGGCCTTGGTCGGGGCCATTCCGGCTGCGGTCGTTGCCGTGTGGCGGCGCCGCTGGGCGCTTCTGTTGTGGCTGATCGCGGGAGGCTATATCGCGTTATCGATGCACCGCAACATGGCCGTCGGCGCCTTGTTGGTCGTGCCCGCCGCGGCCATCCTGCTGCAAGGCCTGGCGACCCCTGCGATCCGACAGTGGACGACCCACTCCCGATGGCGAACCGCCTGTGGCGCCGGCGCCGCAATGGCGATACTCGGGCTCCTGTTGAGTTGGATGGTGGTGACGAATCGGTGCTACCCGCAGCGATACCAGGTGAGGTTCGGCGTCGGTCGTTCGCGAGTATCGTTTCCCGATGCGCCGGCGATCTGGCTAAATCACCACCAGATCCAGGGCCGCTTGTGGACGGAAGTCATGACGTCCTCGAACCTCTACTTCCTCCTCGATCCGCGCCCGGAGTTCCCGATCCTGACCAATAGCTGGGCGTATCCGCCCGCGATCATGTCGGAAGTGAATGAGTCTTGGCGCCGGCCCAATTCACTGGGGGCCGCCGTGGCCAAGTACCACCTGTCCGCCCTGGTGGTCAGGATCGACGACCCCTTACCGGTCGTGCGCCTGTTGTTCGCCAGCTCCGCACCCAAACAGCCCGGGCGGGGGCAACCCCAGTTGCCCTGGGTCCTGGTCCACCTGGACGGCGTTCACGCAATCTTTCTGCGCACCGACGGGCCGGACGCTGAGACAGCCCAAGCTCAGGTGCTGACAGCCGACAAGTGGGATGCTGCGGCCTTCATCCGACGAACGGTGGCGTCCGATCCCCTGCCGGCCTACTCGCTGTTTGCCACGGCCAACGCGCTGAGCGCTCTGCAGTGGCGAGAGGACGAGTTGGCCGTCTTGCGCGCCACAGTCAACGCCGACCCCAACCATGTCGGCGGCTGGTTCCGGTTAGGGTTCGTCCTGGCCATCCGAGCCCATGAACGACAGCTCGCCGGCGACCCCGGGTGGCGGACAGATCTGGCCGCTGCCATCAAAGCGATCAAGACCAAGGTCTCCCTCGAGAACGACGGTGAGACCCAGCGCATGTTGGCGGCCCTGATCCACTGGCGCCAGACGGGGCAATCGCCGTTAACTTCGCGCCACCCCGTTGCGCCATCGGGGCCCCAGCGGTAAGCCCATGACGACCTCAAATAACAATCCCGAATCCGACACCGTTCCCCCTCCCGACCGTCTGCCAAAGATCATAGTCATCGCTGCGATCCTGACGGCCGTAACTTTCGTGATGCTCTTGGGCATCCAGTCGCTCTGCGCCGAAGACCTCGGCTATCACGTGCTCTACGGCCAACGGTTCTGGGAGTCCGGAGAGATTGCCGATCATGACGATTTCCTCTACACCTTGCCGTCGGTCGACATGCCCCCCGAGCAACGCCCCGAACCCATGGCCGGCGCCTGGTATGACGACCAAGGCCGCCTCCGATTTCCCAACGCCAACTGGCTGACCCAAGTGATCTTCGCCGGCGCATACGCGATCGGCGGCTTCGTGGGGCTGAACCTGCTCCTGACGGTCTGCATCTGGGCGCTCATGGGAGGACTGTTCCTGCTCATGCGGCGGCTTCGGGTCGGCGTCCTCGGAGCGGCGGCGGGAATCGCCATCATCGCCTTGGCCTCCTACACCCGATTCACCCTTCGCCCGGAATTGCTGGGGTACATCATCGTTGTAGGTCAACTGATCCTGTTGGCTCGCATGATCAGCGATCCAACCGCGCACCGACTCAGCCGCTCAGCCATGGTGGGATTGGTCGTGCTGCAATGGGCCTTTGTGAATGTCCACAGCTTCTTCTACTTTGGCTGGGCCGTCACCGCGGCCGTCCTGGCTGATTCGGGCATCCGTTGGCTGTGGGGCCGCTGGGCCAAGACCGAGGAGCCGGACACACAGCGGCATCTCCGAGCTAACACGCTCTGTCTGCTCGTCGTGTTGGCCGCACAGGTTGCGATCTGCTTTGTGAATCCATGGACGTGGCGACTGGTGGCGCTGCCGGCCCAGACGGCTATCTATTTCCGTGAGCACAACATCACCACGCCCAAGGGGGAGCATCCGTGGTCGTGGCTAGGCGAACAGGGCCGAACGTTCCCGGACCTCCAGCAGCTAACCGAGGCCTGGCGATCCTTCCGGGCCGAGGGCTTCCAGACCCACCGAGCGCCGTGGGCCTTGGTATCCATTCCGCTGGGGCTGGCCATCCTCGGCGCCATCGCCGCCATCCTGCGCCGGCGATGGGCCCAGTTGCTAATCTTGGCCGCCGGGGTCTATTTGGCCCTGTCGATGTTCCGCAACATGGGCGTGGGGACCATGTTGATGGTCCCGATGACGCTGGCCGGTCTGGCGGGCCTGGCCCGGTGGCTCGGGCAGCGAGTGGGATCTGACCTGCGGGCCCGCGGAATCATCCTGGCCGGCGGCGTGACGGCGCTGTGTTGCGGTTGGCTGGTCTGGTTGCTGGTGGCCGGAGACTTCCATCAGCCCCGATACCAGATGAAGCTGGGCTGGGGCCGGTCGAACGTCGTCTTCCCCCAGGGCATGGCCGACTGGATCAATGAGCACGACCTGCAAGGGCGAATCTGGACCGACCTGGAGACCTCCTCCAACCTCTACTTCCTGCTGGACCAGCCGCGACCGATGTTCCCTATCATCAACAACGGTTGGGCCTACCCGCCGGCGGTCATGGGCGAGGTCTTCGACTCGGTGTTCCTGCCTCAAGAACATCTGATGGACGCGGTCAAGAGACACAACATCTCGGCCATTGTCTGCCGGACCGACCGGCGAGGGAAGCTGATCACCTATATGCGAGGCAATCTCCGATGGGCCCTGGTGCACCTGGATGGCGCCCACGCCCTGTTCGTTCGCAAAGACGGGCCCGACGGCGAGCTCGCCCTGGCCCGTGCTTTGACCCCCCGCAGTTGGGACTCCCAGGCGTTTATCGAACGAGCCGAACAACGAGAGCTCTACCCGGCCTTCGCCATGTACGCCGCCGGCGCATCACTGATCAACCTGCGATGGAATACCGACGCCGTCGAACTCCTGACCGAGGCAACCCGCCTGGCCCCCTCCGATCCGGAGATCTTGCGATACCTGGGGTACGCCTCGGGCAACCTGGCCATCCAGCAGAAGGAGCAAGGCGACCCGGCCTGGCGAGAGACCGTCCGACAAGGCATCGACGCCCTCCGGCGTTCATTGGCCCTGCGGCCTGACGATGAAACACTGATGGTGCTGGCCCGAATGCAGCAGTTGGCGGCGCCGGCCCCGGCCTCACCGATCCTGCCGAGGCCCTAGGCCTCGCGCCGTCATCGCCTGCGTTGGCAAGAGACACAAAGACACCTAGAATACGGGTCGAACACCGTAGCCAAGGATCCTGAGGGACTGCAGCCCGTTTGATGAACAAGACCGCGGACAATCACTCACCCCCGTCGATGCTGCTCCGCATCAGTCGGATTGCGCCGGTTGCAGCCGTGGCCGCGGTGTGTATCGTGGGGCTCCTGCTGAGCGTCCGAACGCTGATCGGCGAAGACCTTGGCTGCCATTTGCTCTACGGGCAGGAGTTTCTGCAGGACGGGCGAATCGTCGACCACAATCAGGACATCCTCTACACGCTTCCCTCGCCGAACACGGCCCCAGACCAACGCCCCGAGCCCATGGCCGGCGCCTGGTATGACGACCAAGGCCGACTCCGCTTCCCCAACGCCAACTGGCTGACCCAGGTGCTCTTCGCAGCCATCTATGGGATGGGCGGATTCGCTGCGCTAACCGTCTTCCTGACGTTGTGTATCTGCGCCTTGCTGGGAGGACTGCTCCTACTATTCCGGCGGCTTGGCCTGGGCTGGCTGGCTACCGCCTGCGCGGTTCTTCTCGTCGCGCTAATCGCCTACGAGCGATTCACGTTGCGCCCGGAGTTGCTGGGCTGCATGGTGCTGGTCTTCCAACTGATCTTGCTGGCTCCCCTGGCCATAGACCCCGCCGGTCGAAAGCTCCGCTGGCCGACCATGACCGGCCTGATCGTCCTGCAGTGGGTCCTGACCAACCTTCACAGCTACTTCTACGTCGGGTGGGGACTGACCGCAGCCGTGTGCTTGGCCATCGTTGTGCAGACGTGGCGGCGAAGAAGCAACCCCTCGGCCCAAGACGACGCGCTCCTGACCAACCGGCGACGCCTGTCCCTGCTGACCGGCCTGCAGGCGGCTGTCTGTTTCGTCAATCCTTGGACGTGGCGGTTGGTGGCCCTGCCGGTCCAGACGGCCCTGTATCTGTCCAAGCACCATGTCAGCGACGGCCCCGGCCAGCATCCCTGGTCGTGGCTGTGGGAAACCAACCGGACCTTCTCGCGATGGTCGGAGGTGGGCGATTCTTGGCACTCCTTCCTAACGGACGGTTTCCACGGCGACCCCATGCGGGCGCTGCTAACGGTGGTCTTGGCGCTGGCCCTGGCAGGCGCTCGGGCCGCGTGCATTCGGCGGCGCTGGTCCTTGCTCCTGTGGATCCTGACCGGGGCGTACCTGTCGCTATCCATGCAACGAAACATGGCATTGGGCGTACTCCTGATGGTTCCAGCCTCGGCGGCCGCACTGGGCCAAGCCGCCCGCCGGGTCAGAGGCCTTCTGTCCGAGTCGTCGCGAGCTATCGGGGCCTGCGCGGCGACCGCTGTGATTCTGCTGGTCTGCGGCATCCTGTCTGCCGCCATCGTGGGCAACGGCCTCTACCCGCCGCGATATCAGGCCAGCTTCGGCTATCGACAATCTCGAACCGTCCTGCCGACGCATGTGGCCGCTTGGTTCAACGAGCACCCCCTCCAGGGCCGTATTTGGGTGGACTTCACGAGTTCATCCAACCTCTACTTCCTACTCGATCCGAGACCCCTCTTTCCAATCCTCACCAATGGGTGGGCCTACCCACCCAACGTCATGGGTCAGGTGCGCACCAGCTATGAAACCATCGATGCCCTGGATGCCGCCGGGAGGGAGTACGGCATCTCGGCCGTCGTCATCCGCGCCGATCGCCGCGCGCCGGTGCTGGGGCATCTCCTGTGGGACAAGGATGAATGGTCGCTGGTCTTCCTGGGCGGAACGCACCTGATCTACCTTCGCCTTGACGGCCCCGACGCCGACTTGGCCCGGGCCCAGCGACTCACACCCTCCGGGTGGGACGCCGATACGTTCGTCGCCGAAGCCAAGCGAGAGGAAGCGCGACCCGCTCATGCGATGTTCACTGCCGGCCGCATCCTGGCCATGCTCGGCAACCCCGCCAAAGGCGGCGATACCGCCTGGAACGGCGATGCCATTGCGGTCCTGTCCGCGGCGGTCGACGTCCAGGACGATCTCGCTCCGGCCTGGTACGCGCTGGGGTCGGCCCACGCCAATCGCGCCGTAGCCCGACGAGCCGCCGGCAGCAACGCCTACTGGCGCGACGTTCAACAAGCCGACAATGCCTACCGTAAGGTCCTGAGCATCGAGGACAATCCCAACGCCAAGACACTGCTGGCCAAATTGCGACAGCAATTCAGCTACACCAGCGCCGCTCAACTACGGAACAGGGCCAAATGACCAGAGACGGCAAGCTCCTCGGTTGGATGACGCGCGGACATGGACGCGTGGTCTTTCGGTGCCGGGCCAGACGCCTGACCGATGCGCTGACTGATATGCTGCCCGTCGAGGACGCGTCGCTACTGGACGTCGGCTGCGGCGATGGCACCATCGCCAAGGCCATTGCCCAGCAACGCCCCGGGCTGGCCGTCTTCGGCGCGGATGTCTTCGCGCGACCGGATGTGGCCATCCCTATGAAGGTCTACGACGGCCAGACCTTGCCCTTCGAGGACAACAGCTTCGACGCCGTCATGCTGATTGACGTTCTCCACCACTGTGACGATCCGAACGTCATCCTGGGCGAGGTCGCCCGCGTTGCCAAGCGGACCGTCCTGATCAAGGATCACATCGCCTCGGGGCCGATAAGTCGGACCGTCCTGCGGTTCATGGATTGGGTCGGCAATCGCGGACACGGTGTTCGTTTGGTGTACAATTTCTGGTCGGAATCGGATTGGCAAGCCGCGTGGGCCCGGCACGGCCTGACGGTAGCCGATGATCGACGCAAGCTGAGGCTATACCCCGCCGGCAGCCGGTGGCTGTGGGAACGCGGCAAACACTTTGTCGCGCGTCTGGCGCCGGCAACAAGGAATGGCGAATGACCGAGCCGGGACAACAAATCGAGTTGAGCGTCGTCCTGCCCTGCCTCAACGAGGCCGAGACGCTGGAAATCTGCATCCGCAAGGCTCTGGGATTCCTAGCCGACCACGACGTCGTTGGCGAAGTGGTCATTGCCGATAACGGCTCAACCGACGGCTCGCAGGCCATCGCCGAACGCCTGGGCGCGCGCGTGGTGGATGTCGCCCAACGAGGATACGGCTCGGCCCTGTACCACGGCACCCACGCCGCCAGGGGCGAATACGTCGTCATGGCCGACGCCGATGACAGCTACAACCTGGTCCATCTGGGCCCGTTCCTGGACAAGCTCCGCGACGGATACGACCTGGTGATGGGCAACCGTTTTGCCGGCGGCATTGCCAAGGGCGCCATGCCGTGGAAGAACCGTTACATCGGCAACCCCCTGCTAACCGGTGTGGGCAGGCTATTCTTCAAGTGCCCGGCCCGAGACTTCCATTGCGGTCTCCGCGGATTCTCCAAGAGCGCCTTCGAGCGAATGGACCTCCGCACCACCGGCATGGAGTACGCCAGTGAAATGGTCATCAAGGCCACGCTGCTGGGTCTGCGCATTTGCGAAGTGCCCACCACCCTCAGCCCGGACGGGCGCACCCGCCCCCCACACCTGAAGCCCTGGCGAGATGGCTGGCGACACACGCGATTCATGCTGCTGTACAGCCCCCGCTGGCTGTTCCTGTACCCGGGCCTGGCGATGATGGCGATGGGCCTAATCTTCGGCACACGGCTGCTCCTGGCCCCGATCCAGATCGGCGATCTGGAATTGGACATTCACACCCTCATCTATTGTGCGGGGATGCTCAGCATCGGTTTCCAATTGGCCACCTTCGGCGTGATGGCCAGGGTCTTCGCCACTCAGGAAGGGCTGAGCCCCCCCTCACGCCGACTCGAGAAGCTCTTCCGCTATGTCACGCTGGAAGCCAGCCTCCTGGCCGGCGGCACGCTGATCGTCGGTGGGCTGGTGGGCACGGTCCTGGCCCTGGGCGCCTGGCAGGACCAAGGCTTTGGCGCCTTGCACGCCGGCCGAATAACCAAAACCGTCATCGGCTCGGTCGTCGCCCTGATGCTCGGAGCTCAGGTGATCTTCAACGGGTTCTTCTTGAGCGTCTTGGGCCTCGGCGTCCGCCGCGATCAACGGGCCTCCGGGGACCGATTGTCGGCTTGACAGACGCCCCCAAGCGTGGATAATACGACGCTTTCCCCAACGCATTAGGAGCATAACCGTGTACGCAGTGATTGAAGATAGCGGCCAGCAGTTCCGCGTGAGTGAAGGCGACGTTTTCCGCGTCGACCTCCGCGACCTGGCCGATGACGCCAAGACCATCGATTTCGACCGAGTTCTGCTGGTCAGTGGCGACAAAGGCGTCAAGATCGGCACGCCACTGGTCGACGGCGCGAAGGTCACCGCAGAGATCCTCGACCCCTTCAAGGCCGGTGAGAAGGTCCACATCTACAAGTGGCGTCGCCGCAAGGCCTCCCGCCGCAAGATCGGCCACCGGCAGAAGTACGTGCAGGTTCGCGTGACCAAGATCAAAGGCTAGCCCCCCCCCCGCTTCTGGGCAATCCAGACCCGTTGGCCTGACCCGGCCCACGGGTCTTCTTTTGCGCACAGCCGGGAGGGAAGCTTGAGGTTACCTTGGCCGAATCCTAGAATTGAAGTCACGTATTCGAACGGACCTCATCGGAGCCCATGGAATGGCTGATCCAGATCATATCCCTCAGCAACCGTCCATCGCGTTCGTCAGCGATTACTTTCCCCGCCGTTGCGGCATCGCCACCTTCACCCATGACCTCGCCGATGCTATCGCCGGACAGATCACCGATCAGGGAGACCTGTTCGTGGTGGCCATGAATGACGTCCCCGAAGGCTACCCCTATCCCGAGCGCGTCCGCTTCGAGGTCCGCCAGAACGCCCAAGCCGACTATCGACTGGCCGCCGACTTCCTGAATATCTCCCAGGTCTCGGCCGTCTGCTTGCAGCACGAGTACGGCCTGTTCGGGGGCCCGGCCGGGTCGAACATCCTGGCGCTGCTGAGTCGGGTCCGCCGGCCCATCGTTTCCACATTGCACACCGTGCTGAAGGATCCCGATTCCGACCAACTCCGCGTACTCGAACAACTCGGCCAACTGTCCGATCGCATGGTGGTGCTGTCGGAGACGGCCGTCGGCATCTTGAAGGACGTCTACAGCATCCCGGCCGAGAAGATCGCCATGATCCCGCACGGTATTCCGGAGGTGCCCTTCGTCGATCCGAACTTCTTCAAGGACCAGTTCGGCGTCGAAGGCAAGAAGGTCATCCTGACGTTCGGCCTGTTGAGTCCGGGCAAAGGCATCGAATACGGCATCGAGGCCCTGCCGAAGATCGTGGCCAAACATCCCGACGTGGTCTACGTCGTCCTGGGCGCCACGCACCCGCACGTCAAGCGGGACAATGGCGAGGTCTATCGCAACAGCCTCATCCGCCGAGCCCAGGAACTGGGCGTGGCCGACAACGTCAAGTTCGTCAATCGATTCGTGGAGTTGGAGGAGTTGTGCGAGTACCTCGGAGCGGCCGACATCTATCTGACTCCCTATCTAAACGAAGTCCAGATCGTCTCGGGCACGCTGGCCTACGCGCTCGGCGCCGGCAAGGCCACCGTTTCCACCCCCTACTGGTACGCCCAGGAAATGCTCGCGGACGGCCGCGGGCGGCTGGTCGACTTCCGCGACGGCGACGCTATCGCCACGGAAGTCATCGATCTGCTGGACAACGAAACCGAACGCCACGCCATTCGCAAACGCGCTTACACCTTCACGCGCTCCATGGTCTGGTCGCAGGTCGCCCAGGACTACCTGGACGTGTTCGAGCAGGCCCGCCAGAACTGGGTCGCCCGTCGGCTGGTAACGACCACGCCGGCCGATAGCGCCAGGCCCTACGACCTCGGCGAAGACCTGCCCGAAGTCGACCTCCGCCACCTGCGAAGCCTCACCGACGACACAGGCCTGTTCCAGCACGCCATCTACAGTACCGCCAACCGCAGCCACGGCTACTGCACCGACGACAACGCCCGAGCTCTGCTGGCCACGGCCATGTATTGGCAGCAGACCACTGATGACACCGTCCTGCCGCTCATGCAGACCTACCTGGCGTTTCTGACCCATGCCCTTAACGAAGAGAACGGCCGATTCCGAAACTTCATGGACTACAGCCGCAACTGGATGGAGGACGCCGGAAGCGAGGACAGCCACGGCCGAGCCATGTGGGGACTGGGCGTAGCCGCCGCGCTCAGCCCGGCCGAGCCCACCGTCGCCCTGGCCACAAGACTGTTCAAGGACTCCCTGCCCGTCACGGAGACGTTCACCTCCCCCCGGGCGTGGGCGTTTGTCATCATCGGCATTCACGCCTATCTGCGCCGCTTCGGCGGCGACAGCGACGCCCGTCGCACCCGAGCGGAACTAGCCGAGCGACTGGCCAATCTGTTCACCCAGAACATGTCCCACGAGTGGCCCTGGTGCGAGGACATCCTGGCCTACGCCAACGCCAAGTTGCCCCACGCCCTGCTGATGGCGGGCAAGTGGCTCAATCGCAACGACTGGATCGACCTCGGCAAGCGATCCCTGCAGTGGTTGCTGGACGTCCAGACCACCGAGGACGGCATGCTCTCGATCGTCGGCACCGACGGCTGGATGCATCGCGACGGCCGACGGGCCCAATACGATCAGCAGGCCATCGACGTCCACGCCCTGCTGGACGCCTGCGTGGAGGCCTATCATGTCACGCGAGAGGAACACTGGATCGGCCAGGCCCAGAAGGTCTTCAATTGGTTCCTCGGGGCCAATGACCTGAGAACCCCGGTCTGCGAGTTCGCCACGGGCGGATGCCACGACGGGCTCCACGCCGACCGGGTCAACGCCAACCAAGGCGCCGAGAGCACACTGGCTTGGCTAATGAGCCTGTTGCTCATGCACGACCTGCAAATGGAGCGAACGCTTGCCGCCCCAACGGCCGATAAGAAAGAACAGCCGGCAACCCCGACGGCGTAGTCTGTGCTGCGCTGTTGCCGGCCTATCTTCGCATTGACCTTGGCCGCAAGGATTGACCGACCATGGCGCAACCCATCGTGATGATCAGTAGCTACCCGCCGCGCTTGTGCGGCATCGGCACCTTCTGCGAAGAAGCGAGGATGTTCATCCAGAAGCACAACCCCGACCGCGAGGTGCTGGTCATCAGCCATACCGACGGCGAGGGGGACGGCGTCATCCCCATCATGGACCTCAGCCAGCGCAACTGGTGGCGCCCGGTGGCGGACACGATCCATCAACTCAAGCCCTACTGCGTGCATGTGGAGCACGAGTACGGCCTGTATGAATACATCGACGAGCGCGGCCACGGCGACCAAAACCAGGGCCTGCTCGACTTGTTCGACGCAATCAGCGACGTGCCCAAGATCGCGGAACCTCACACCGTCCACGGCCGGCTGACCGACCATGAAATGGAATTCGTCTTCCAACTTTGTCAGCGCTGCGACGTGGTGCTGTTCAAGTGCCACTACCAGAAATGGCGACTGGACTGGAACTTTGCCGGGCGTGGCTGGACCACCCCGCTGAACATCATGGTCATTCCTCACGGGGCCATGCCCGACATGGGCAACACGCTGGCCGAGGTCGTCGCCTTGCGAAAGGAACTCGGCCTGGACAAGGTCACCCACCTATCCAAGCACTTGGTGGGCCTGATCGGCTGGATTCAGTCCAACAAACGCTGGGATATCCTGACCAGCATGTGGGAAGAAATCGCCACGGAGATTGAAGACCGCACCGGCGAGCAATGGGACCTGCTGGCCGCCGGGGCCATGCGGGACCCCAACCACAAGGCCGACTACGAACGCTACAAGGACGAGATCGGCCTGCTGGAAGACAAGGGCCTGGCCCACTATTTTGAGTTCGTCCCGCGCGGCGACATCTACTACAAGATGATGGCCGTTTGCGACTTCGTGGTCCTGCCCAGCACCGACGAGACGCAGTCCGGCACGCTGGCTCGCATTATCTCCCTCAACAAACCCTATATCACCACCGCCCCCATGGAGGGCCTGACCGCCCAGACCCTCGAAAGCGGCGGCGGCTTGCTCTTTACGACCAAGGAGATGCTCAAGAAGCACGTGGTCACCCTGGCGACCAACGAACCGCTCCGCATGGAACTCGGTACGCGACTCAAGGAGTACTTGGAGAACGTCGTCAGTTGGGACGTCGTGGCCGAACAGTACAACCAGGCCTACCTGCTGGCCCGCCAGGCCATCGACACCGGCCAACGCATCGAACTGCCCAAGGAGTTCTAGGCCTCTCCCTGCCCCCCCCCGCGCAACAGAAAGGCCCGTCCCTTCAAGGACGGGCCTTTTCATTTGAGGAACTCCCCCGAGGTCATTTCGCCGCGGCGGTCAGATAGCCAAAGCCTCGTTCGAAGGCCTGGGTGTTGATTTCGACGGCCTTGTTGCCCTTGGCCTTCGATATCTTCTGAATGCCGACTAGGGCGGCGTCCTTGTCGATCACGGGCAGTTGCGATAGGAACGCGGCGAAGATGATCACGTTGGCCGCCCGCACGTCGCCCAACTCCAAAGCCATGTCTGTCGCCGGCAGACAGAAGACATTGTCCCCGTCGGCCTCGGCGAGCGAGCTATTGACGAACGCCATGCCGTCGGCGGGCAGTTGCTTCAGAAAGCGGTCGACGCTGGGCTGGTTCATCAGCACCATCGACGTGGGCTGTTCGATCACCGGAGAGGAAATCGGCGTCTCGGAGAGGATAACCTGACAGTTACTGGTCCCCCCTCGGACCTCGGCGCCGTAGCTGGGGAAGAACGTCACGTGCTCGTAGTCGGCCAGGGCCAAGTTCGCCAGCGTCTTGCCGATGAACATCAGCCCCTGACCGCCGGAACCGGAAAAGATCACTTCGTGGTGGCTCATCGTGTTACTCCGCGTTGGGCTCGCGAAAGACTTTTACGGGGAAGTAGG
This sequence comes from uncultured Planctomycetaceae bacterium, assembly GCA_964428895.1. Classification (GTDB taxonomy): domain Bacteria; phylum Planctomycetota; class Phycisphaerae; order SM23-33; family SM23-33; genus HyVt-337. Next base: position 17,850 of record CAYRZU010000018.1, on the reverse strand, counting down.
CGGCCACATTGTCCTTCACGTGCTTCATGGCCGCGGCCGGGTCCATCCGCATGTAGGTCGGACACGGCGAGAGTATCTCGACAACCGAATACCCCAGCCCGTCGAGCTGACACTGGAACGCCTTCTTGATCAGGGCTTTGGTCTTTCGGATTCCGCCGGGCCCGTCGAGCATGGCTCGGGCGATGAAGGAGGGCGCCGCCAGCGTATCCACCATTTCGCACATGCGGATCGGGTAGCCCGCGGTGGCGGGGTCGCGGCCGGAGGGGCTGGTGGCGGTGACCTGCCCTTCCAGGGTGGTCGGCGCCATTTGCCCGCCCGTCATGCCGTAGATGGTGTTGTTGATGAAGATCGTGGTGAAGTTCTCGCCGCGATTGGCGGCGTGGATGGCCTCGGCAAGGCCGATCGAGGCGATGTCGCCATCGCCCTGGTAGGCCAACACGAACGCATCCGGGCGGAACCGCTTGATGCCGGTCGCCACGGCCGGCGCCCGACCGTGGGCGGCCTCGGTGCAGTCTACGTTCCAGTATTCGTAGGCGATGACCGAACACCCAACGGGCGCCACCCCGATGATCTTCTCACGGAGTTGCATCTCATCGATCAACTCCGCGATCAGCTTGTGCACAATGCCATGCCCGCAGCCCGGGCAATAGTGCATCGACACGTCTTCCAGCGATTTCGGTCGTGTGTAAAGGGCCGTCTCTGTCATGACTCACTCCGTCACGAGATCGTGCGAATCTGCTCGGCAACATCGGCCACGGTCGGAACGTCACCGCCCATGGCTCCGTAGAAATGGACCTCGGCGCGGCCTTCAACGGCCAGTCGGACGTCCTCGACCATCTGACCCGCGTTCATCTCCACCGTCAGCACTTTGGAAACCTGCCCGCAAAGGTCGCCAATCGCCTTCATCGGGAAAGGCCACACCGTCTGCGGCCGAAGCAGCCCGGCCCGGACGCCGCCGGCGCGGACCTGATCGATCGCCCCGCGACACAGCCGAGCGGCCGTCCCGAACGCCACCAGCATGATCTCGGCGTCATCCATCAGATAGGTCTCATACCGGACCTCGTTGGCCTCCACCTCGGCCAACATGCTCTGGATGCGCTTGTTATTGCCGGGCACGCCGCCGGCGTAGTAAGAGCGAATGGTCCGCTTCTCGTCGCCCACAGCCCCGCGAAGGATCCAGTCCTTCTCAGGACGATCCGGCGACTTCTCGCACAGCGTCAGGGGCTCCATCATCTGTCCCAGTCGCCCGTCGGCCAGGATCATCACCGGGTTGCGATACTTGTCGGCCAGGTCGAAGGCCAGAACCGCAAAATCGTGCATCTCTTGAACCGTCGCAGGCGTAAACACCAGCGTTCGGTAGTCGCCATGCCCGCCACCCCGGGTGGCCTGGAAGTAGTCGGCCTGGCTGGGCGTGATATCCCCGAGTCCCGGGCCGGCCCGCATGACGTTGACGATCAGTCCCGGAAGACGGCACGCGGCCAGATAGCTGATGCCCTCTTGCTTCAGGCTGATGCCGGGCGACGAACTGCTCGTCATCGCCCGCGCCCCGGCCGTCGCAGCCCCGAAAACCATGTTGATCGCCGCAATCTCGCTCTCAGATTGGATGAAGACCCGATCCTTAGCCGGCATGTGCTTGGCCATGTAAGCCGTCAACTCGTTCTGCGGCGTAATGGGGTAGCCGAAGTAGCAGTCGCAACCGCCACGGATGGCCCCCTCGCCGAGGGCTTCATTGCCCGTCATTAGCACGCGATTAGCCATCGTTGTCCTCGTCGGTGACCTCAAACAATTCTATGCACGCATCGGGGCAAACCGTTGCGCAGGCTCGACAACCGATGCAATCTTGTGGCCGAACGCACTCCGAGAACGGAACCCCCTTGGCGTTGATCCGGTCGGTCGTCAGCGCCAGGCAGTTCTTCGGACAGTGGGCCACGCACAACTGGCAGCCCTTGCAGAAGTCCTCGTAAATCTGCACCCGGAACGTCCGGGTCTTGGTCGTACCATCACTTCCTTTGGCCATCTCAATAAACCTTTGCTCGGGTCTTCCCGGTCAGGACGCCCAGGGCGGAACTCGCCAGAGCCTCCATCTCCGAATTTTTCACCATAACATGAACGGGGGCGATAAATCGAACCCTTTTCGCCAGGTCACGCACCAAGGCCTTGTTGTTGGCAATGCCGCCAGTGACCACAATCGCGTCGACCTTCCCGGCCAACACCGTCGCCATCGAACCGATGTCCTTGGCGATCTGGTAAATGAAAGCATCGCGAACGAGGGTGTATCTCTTGTTGCCCGCGGCGACCTTCTGCTCGATGTATCGCAGATCGTTCGTACCCAGAAGCGCCAGCGCGCCGCCCTCTCGCGTGACGATCTTCGCAACGTCTCCGTACTTCAACTTCTTGCCAAGAATATACTTAACAAACGGCAGCAACGGAAGGGCGCCGGTCCGTTCCGGGGTGAAGGCCCCCTCGCCTTCCAGCCCGTTGGTAACGTCCACCACCTTGCCCTTGCGGTGGGCGCCCACCGTGCCCCCCCCGCCGAGGAACGCCACCACCAGATTCAGCCGCTCGTAACGCTTGCCGAGCTTGGCGGCAACCTTCCGGGCGACAGCCTTTTGGCCCAGGGCGTGGAAGATGCTCCTGCGCGGCACCGCCGGATGGCCCGACACGCGGGCCACATCATCGAACTCGTCGACCACCACCGGATCGGCGATGTAGGCGGCCTGGCCCGTCTGCCGGGCCAATCCATCGGCAATGATGGCGCCCAAGTTGGACGCATGCTCGCCATGCTTGCAGTTTCGCAGTTCCGTTAGCATCTTGCGATTGACTTTGAAGACCCCGCTGGGCACCGGTCTGAGCAAACCGCCTCGGCCCACGAATCCGTCGATCTCATCCAGCGCGACCCCTCGAGCCGCCAGCGCCTCGGTCACTTGCTCGCGCCGGAACTGGCCCTGATCCATGATCCCATGGAACCGATCCAATTCCTTGCGCGAATGTCGGACTTCGTCATCGAAGACCACGCGCTCTCCGCAAAACAGCGCGATCTTCGTGCTGGTCGAACCGGGGTTGATTACCAGGATGTTCGGCGCGTCCTTGGTCATTCCTTGAAGCCGTCCAGTTCATGGCGAACGATCATCGACAACGCAATGGAGTTCAGCTTAGTCGCGATCGAGTCAGCCCGGCTGGGCGAAACAATCGGCACCCGAGCGCCCATCACAACAGCCGCCAACACCGGCTTGCACCACAGCAGCAACGCCTTGTAGAGGATGTTGCCCATGCCGATGTCGTGCATCACCACGATGTCGGCATGCCCGGCGACCTCGCTCTCAACGCCTTTGATCTTGGCTGCCTCCGGTGACAGGGCCACATCCAGCGAGTAAGGTCCCTCCACCACACAGCCTGTAATGGAGCCGTTCTGGTACATCTTCTTCAGCTCGGCCGCATCGCTCTGCGAGCCGACCCGCGGATCGGTCACCTCCTCGATGAAGGACAGGATCGCCACCCGTGGCCGTTCAAAACCCAACACGTGAGCCAGATCCACCGCGTTCAGCAGAATGTCACGCTTGCGCGACAAGTCCGGCTGAACGTTCACGCCGGCATCGGTGATGATCAGAAGCCGATCTTCACTCGGTATGTTGAATACCGCCGAGTGCGATATGGCCCGCTCGGTCCGGAAACCCCACTTCTTATCCAGTACGCCCTTGATCACCGCGCGGGTCGGTGCGCTGCCCTTGCAGATGATCTGAGCGTCCCCGTCATGGATGCGCTGCATGGCGGCGGCCACCATTTCCGTCTGGCCTGAGCAATCGACCAGTTCGTAAGGCGACAGGTCCATCGCCAACTCGTCCGCAGCAAATTGGGCCTTCGCGCGGTCCCCAAACAGGATGCTCTCGGCCAGTTCGCTCTCGTGGGCCGCGGCAACGACCTCCAACACCGACACGCTCTCGGCCCCCACCACCGCCAGGCGAGGCTTGGCCTTGAGCTTCTTGGCCAAGGTCAGGATTTCTTCAACGCGAGTAATCATCACACATCCCTGTCTAGCCGATTCAGCCTCCTGCCGGGCAATCCCACGACGAGGAGAGTATAGCCGCCCCGCACCAACCGGTCCATATGTCAACAATCTGCTCGAGAGAACGGCTGGTGTTCCCGTCGTGCTCACGCCCGAGGCCACCGATGTGTCGCGCCGTAACCGCAGTATTCTAAATGTGTTCCGGGCACTCTGGTTCGGGCCCACCTCGGAACTCCCGACCGGAAAGGCCAAACATGAGACCAAAGGCACCAGACCATCTTGACTAGAACGTTCCATTTGGACCCGGACAGTAATACACTGTATTACCACCGGTCGCGGTGATGGCCCTTTCCGGAGACGTCTTATGGGCAAACAAGAAACGTTGACATTCAAGGTAGCGCCCTCCCTTCTGGAGGCCTTGAAGGGCATTCCAAATCGCAGCGCCTTCATTCGGAACGCCATCCTGGCCGCCCTCGAAAGCAGTTGCCCCCTCTGCGGCGGCACGGGCGTGCTGACGCCCAGCCAGAAGGACCACTGGGACCTGTTCACCCAGAGCCACACCATCGAGCAATGCCCCGACTGTCATGAAGTTCATCTGATCTGCGAGCATGACGGCTTGACCTTCTAGCCGGAGGACCCCCCCACATGCTGACGCTGATCGGCAAGGAGCTCAAGCACCACGCGCCATTCACGGCGTTGGGGACCGTCGTCGGCGCCGGGGCCCTGGTAGCGATCGTGTTGGCCCGGGTGCCGCACCAGACGTCCGAATGGCTGTTCGGCGTCTTCCATCCTCTGCACGTCCTGTTTAGTGCGATCGTCTCGGCCAGTATCTACCGCCTGTACAGCTCCAAGGCCCATTGGTGGGCGGTGCTGCTGATAGGCTATGTCGGCTCCATCGGCGTGGGCACACTCAGCGACAGCCTGATCCCTTATCTCGGGGAGTTACTGTTCGAGGCCGGCGCCGGCGAGCACGTCCACGCCCACGCCCACATCGGTTTCATCGATCCGCACCTGTGGTACATCGTGAACCCTCTGGCCGTCATCGGTGCGCTGATCGGCCTACTGTGGCCCAGAACACGGATTCCGCACGCCGGACACGTGCTGCTGTCGACCGCCGCATCGTTGTTCCACATTTCCATGGCCCTGGAACACGGAGTCAGCGGCTGGGTCTTTGTCGCTGTGCCGGCCTTTCTATTCCTGGCCGTCTGGCTGCCCTGTTGCACCAGTGATATCGTCTTCCCCCTGCTGTTCGTACCAAAGGGCGGCCGCGCGCAGGTGACCTGCTGCAGCCATGAGCGCCCCGGCGCCCCAGACCGCCCGGCCGACAACCACACCGACTAGAACAGCCCCTGCGAGCGCTTTTGCTGGCCGGGCCCGCCTTGGATGCGTAAGATAAAGGTGGTTCTACAAGGAGTCATTGATGCGCACACGGAACGGTCTTGCCTGTGGTCGAATGCGATTGAGTCGCCGTCTGCGGCGAGGGTTCAATCTGGTGGAAATGTTGGTGGTCTGCGGCATCCTTGCCCTGCTGACGACCCTGATTGCCCCAAGCCTTGCCCGCGTGGGCGAAATCGTCCGCCGCGCCGAATGCAAGTCCAATGTCCGCGGGTTCGCCTCGGCCTGCCACATCTACTCGACCGATCAGGCCCACGCCGCCAACCGAGCCGATCGAATGCGCCTGCCCCCCGGGCGCGTCGATGACCCCGATGACGACGCCGACGCCGACAATTACCTGAAGATACGCGAAGACACGTACAACGAGCTTCGAGACGACTACAACCTTACCCAGGAACTGGCGACCTGTTCCAGCCTCGGCGCAGACGCCGCCAGTTTTGCGTTCGACTCCGGCAAGGCCTCCGCCACGGGGATTACCACCTTCCCGGCGATCTACATGGGCATGATTTACTGGGGCGGGCGAGAAGACGTCTCCCCCGACGCGACAACCCAGCCGGCCGAGCCGGATCCTGAGCCGGTCGACCCGTCCCTGCCCGCCGACACCTACGATACCTGGCAGATCGAAGACATCCACAAACGGCAGGATGAAGACAGTGAGCGCTGGTACGACTACACGCCGACCTCACGCACGCTCGTTACGTGCATGGCCTTCGATGTCTTCACGGGCTCCTCCGCGCTGACAGAGACCCCCGAGAACAGGTCCTGCATGCCTCACTCCGGGTCCAGTTGCGATTGGTACCCCAGTGACCAAGAACCCGAGCCCTTCGACGGCATCGTGGTCGGCTATATCGGCGGCTCGGCCTCTTGGGTGGAATACGACAAGCTTCGAAAGCTGCAGCAAGCTCAGGTGCTGTTCTACGATCCCCAGTAACCCCGCCCGCGGCGATTAGTTCCCGAGAGCTTCATCCGTGCGCGCGAAGAACGCCACGCGCTCCAGCACGCTGGTCATGTCCACATCTTCGACGTAGGTGCCCGGCGGCACGCGAAGAGGCACGGGCGCGAAGTTCAGCAAGCTCCGAATGCCGGCGCCAACCAGCAGGTCGCACGTTTCCTGGGCGACCTCGACCGGAACGGCCAGAACCGCCACCATGATTTCCCGTTCGGCGATCCGCGCCGGCAGGTCGGCCATCGGGTAGCAGGGGCAACCGTGGAAGTCACGCCCCGTCTTGGCCGGATCGCTGTCGAACGCCATGGCAAAAGACAGCTTCGGGCGCCGGCCCCGGAAATAGGCCAGGATCGCGCGCCCCAGGTTGCCCACCCCCACCAACGCCACGCCCATGCCGCCGGGAACGTCCAGAAAGCGACCGATGGCGCTAATCAGTTCCTGCACCTCGTACCCTTTGGCCGGACTGCCGGAGCAACCGATCACCATCAGGTCGCGCCGCACCTGGGCGGCCGTCCCCCCGGCGCTGCTGCCAAGCTGGTGCGAGTAGATGTGCGTCTCACCGGCCCGGGCCAGGCCGTTCAGCAGCCGCCGGTAGAGACTCAGTCGACCGATCGTCTTGTCGGAAATCACGCGACCGCTCCCTCGGGCAACACCAGAACGCCTCACGCAGGACAGGCACTGTGAAATGGATCACCAGGCACATCCTACCAATGTCCCTCTGCTAATGCTCTGCTTTTCCTGTCGCGCGAGGATGCTGACTTCCCCACCCCAGTAGAGAGCCCCCGGCAGATGTGTCATCTGCCCGGGGGCTGGGTAAACACGGAAGATGAGCGATCGGCTATCGTGTATCGCTCTCCAGATCCAGGTAGGCCAGATCCGCCGGGGTCAAATCAATCTCCAGGCAGGAGACGTTCTGAGCGATCTGCTCGGCGTTGGCGCCGCCGGTGAAGGGGAAGGTCTTCATCGGTTGAGCCAGCACGAACGCCAGGGCGATCTGCGGGAGAGAGACGCCCTTGTCCTTGGCCAGTTCCCAGGCGCGGTCGAGGCGGTCGAAGTTGGCGTCGCAGTACATCGCGGCGACGACGTCTTCTTCGAGGATGCTCTTGGCCTGCTCGGCCGTTTCGCGGCTCACCACGCCGGACATGAACCCGCGGCCGAGGCTCGACCAGGAGAAGATCGCCACGTCGTTCTCGGCGTACCACTTGCGGTCGGCGGCGCGGCTGGCCCCACCGAGGCCCACGCAGCCGGGCCAAATCGGCTGGACCATTTCGGACAGGCTGTACTGCGGGCTGGAAACCGTCATCGGCTTAAGGCCGTTCGCGGCGGCGTAGTCGTTGCCTTCCTTCAGACGGCTGACTTCCCAGTTCGACCCACCGAACGCGCCGATCTTGCCGGCCGCGTTGTATTCGTTCAGCACCGCCACGATTTCCGAGGCCGGCGTCCGCGGGTCGTCCCGGTGCAGCGCCAACATCTCGATGTGGTCGAAGCCCAGCCGATCCAGGGAGATGTCGATCTCCTTGGCGATCCACTCCGGGGTGATGATGTCATCATCGCGGAGCGGATGGGTAACCTTGTCGAACATCGCGATCTGGTCACGCACGCCGCGGCTGTGGACCCATTTACCGAAGGTCTTCTCGTTGTCGCCGTCGGCCCCGTAAATGTGAGCGCAATCGAAGCAATTGATGCCCTGTTCGAACGCGGCATCTAGAATCGCCTGCGACTGATCCAGATCGTGGCTGCCGACCATGTCCGTGCCCTGGCACAGGCGTGAGACCTCTTTATTGACGCCGGTTACTGTTCCGTACTTCACGGTCTACTCCTTGGCGTCCCTAGACGCTGTCGCTCCGCATCTCCAGGTAAGCGATCTCCACATCGGAGAGTTCGACCTCGAACACGCGGGCGTTTTCCCTGATCTCTTCAACTTCCGTGCCGCCGACGAACGGGAACATCTTCATCGGCTGGGCCAGCACGTACGCCACGCACAACGTAGCCACGGGTACGTTCTTGGCGGCAGCCAGCTCGAACGCGCGATCGAGGCGATCGAAATTATCCTCGCAGTACATGCTGACGGACATGCATTCGTCCATCTCCGTCTTCAATTTCTCGGCGTTTTCGCGCGTGACGCGGCCGGTGAAGAACCCGCGGCCCAAACTCGACCACGGGAACAGCGCCACGTCGTTTTCGGTGTACCATTTCCGGGCCTCGGCGGCCTCGGGAGCCGGGCCGCTAATGCCGATACATCCCCACCACATCGGCTCGACCATGGTCCCCAGGCTAAAGTGCGGGCTGGAAACCGTCATCGGCGTCTTGCCGTTGGCCAGGGCGTATTCGTTGGCCTCGGCGATGCGCTGGTGGGTCCAGTTCGACCCACCAAACGCGTTGATGCGGCCGGCCGCGATGTGCTCGTGGAACACATCCACCATTTCACTGACGGGCACATTCGTGTCGTCGCGGTGCATGGCCATGATGTCGATGGACTCAAAGCCCAGGATGTCCAGCGAATGGGCGACCTCGCTGTTGATCATCTCGGGGGTAATGCGGTCCTCCGGGCCCATCGGGTGGGCGCACTTGCTGAACAGAACGACCTCGTCGCGAATGCCGCGAGCGTTGACCCACTTGCCAAAGGTGCCCTGGTTGCCGTCGCCGTAGATGACGGCGCAGTCGTAGCAGGTGATGCCCTGCTCGAACGCGGCGTCCATCAGTGCAAGGGAATGCTCTTCTTTGGCCGGGTCGAGCATGATCGTGCCCTGGCAAAGCTTCGAGACCTTCTTGTCAACACCGGCAATCTGTCCGTATTTCACGTTGGTTACTCCTCAGTAGACCATCAAGACCCACACATCGCATGCGTGGGGCCACGTCTATTTCTTGGACGCCTTCTTCCTGGCGGCTTTCTTCGCCGTCTTCTTGCGGGCGACCTTCTTCTCCATGGGGTATTGCAGCGGCCATTCGGCCCGGATCGCGTCCATGGTCTTCATCGTCGCCAGGGAATCCGCCCACGGCATGATCTTGCTTTCGAGTTTCCGGGCGGCCAGACGCTTACCGACCTCCTCGGCCTGGTACTGGTAGCCGTTGCCGCGTTTCTTGGGCTCGAAGCTTTTCGGGCCCTTGTCGTTGTGGACCGTAATCTTGCCGTTGCACCACCAGGGCTGATGCATCTCGATATAACCGTCCGTACCGAGGATCCTCGCCTCAGCCGGCGTGGTGGTCCGAACGCCGGTGGCGAGCATGGCCAACTCGCCGCCGGTGTATTTCATGACCGCACAGGCCTGGCCGTCCACGCCGGTCCGGCACATCTCAGCCAACGAGGCCACCTTGACAGTCTCGCCCAGGAACATGTTCGCCAACGACACCACGTAGACACCCACGTCCATCAGGCCGCCACCACCCATGGCCGGGTTGAACAGGCGTCCCTTGGGGTCGATGCCGGCGCGGAAGCCAAAGTCGCCCGTGATCATCCGCACCTTGCCGATGGCCCCGGCCTTGACCAACTCGCGCGTCTTGACCACCGACGGCAGGAACCGGCTCCACATCGCCTCCATCAGGAACACCTTCTTGCGGCGGGCGGTGTCGATCATCCGCTTGGCCTCGCGAGCGTTGATGGCGAAGGGCTTTTCGCACAGAACGGCCTTGCCGGCGTTAAGGCACAGCAGCGTGTGCTCGCAGTGCATGTGGTGGGGCGAGCCGATGTAGATCGCGTCCACATTCGGGTCGGCCACGAGCGCCTTGTAGGCGCCGTAACTGTTGGCCACCTTGAACCGCTCGGCAAATGCGTCGGCCGTCTTCTGCTTTCGCGAGCCAACGGCCACCAACTTGCCGTTGCGGCAGGATTTCAGCCCCTCGGCGAACGCGCCGCAGATGCTGCCCGTACCCAAAATGCCCCATCGTGTCGTCTTGGCCATGAAACAACTCCTTTGATGATCGTCCGCTCGTAGACGCCGCAGCATACGACGATCTGCAAAGGCTAACCGCCCGGGACCTCCTGTCAAGCCCCAGGCCGGAGCGAAACTCGCCTCAGAAAAAGCGGGACACCCCGGGAACCGATCCGACCTCCGGGCGTCTGAAGGCTTGACCCATCTAGGGGCGCAGCCGTCGGAGACAACGCCATGAGACGCCACACTCACCATCCACAGACAACCTATGCGCTCATCATCCTGACGCTCCTGCTGGCCTCGGCCCCGGCCGCCGCGGCCGAGGACGCCAACCCCCACCTCTGGGAGCCGAAGACCACCTCGGTATCGGTATTCAAGAACGGGTTGGGCTTCTTCATGCGTGAAGGTCAGGTGACACTCCGCGACGGCTGGTGCGTCGCCAAGTACATCCCGCCGGCCACCTTCGGAACGCTGGCCATCTATTCCTTTGATGACACGGAAACCGTCGATTTGATCGGGTCCGGGCCCGGCGAGGTCGTGGATTTCGACGGTATCGATGCGCCCGATGACATGAACACCAAACGCGCCCGCCTCGCCGCGGCCACCAGCCTGCGGATCAAGCTGACCTATGATCACAAAGGCGCCACCCGCGAAGCCGCCGGCAAGCTCATCAGCACCAGCCAGGATTACGCCGTGGTCGACGACGGCGCCAACACGCTGGCCGTTCCGATCGAATCGATCAACCGAATGGCCATGCTGGAACTGCCCCTCCGAATCCACATAGCCTCGGATAAGCGGGCACGACCGAAGCAGTCCAAGCTCGGCATGGCTTATCTTCGCAAAGGCATCACCTGGATCCCCGAGTACACGCTAACGGTCATTGATGATGACACGGCCGAGCTGACCTTGCGCGGAACATTGATCAACGAAGCCGAAGACCTGATTCACTGCGACGTGAATTTCATCGTTGGTGTGCCGCACTTCGTCCACACAGACTACCTGACGCCCACGGCGGTCGGGCAGGTCATCCGCACGGTGGGCACGGCCGTGGCGCCACCGCAGATACGGACCCAAATCGCCAACCGGGCCGCCGTCGCCCATACCCAGCAAGGCACCATGGGGCCCGCCTACCATCAGCCGGCCGGCGCCCGAGGCGGCATCGGCAATCTACCGCAACTGGCCGAACCCGGCGGCTCGGACTTCACCATCTACACCAAGAAGGACATGACCATCCGCCGCGGCGAGAAGGCCATCGTTACGCTCTTTCGCAAGCGGATCAAGTTCTCGCACCTGTACCGGTGGTCGCCGCCCGGGCGGATTCAGCACTTCTTCGTGCTGCACAACAATACCGACACGTCCTGGACCACCGGGCCGTGCCTGGCCATCAGCGGCAACAACCCCCTGAGCGAAGACCTGCTGAAGTACACGGCCAAGGGAGGCCGAACCGAATTGCAGGTCACCGAGGCCGTCAATGTCGCCTCCGACCTGCTCGAGAAAGAAATCGACCGCCAGTTCAAGGCCTACGAGCCTTCCCGTAACGTATTCCTCGACCTGGTCACGCTCGAAGGGACGCTCGCCGTCGAAAACTACGAGCCGTACGACATCGAACTGATCATCCGTACGACCATTCCCGGCAAACCGACCTTCGCCTCGGACGACGGGGACGTCTGGATCAATCCGAACAAGCTCAAGTTGACAGACCGAGATGGAACGGTCGAGTGGCGGCTGAAACTCAAAGCCGGTCAGTCCAAGAAGACCACCTATGAGTATGAGCGGTACGTGCCGTCGAGATGAGGCCTTGATGAGATCTGTAGGTCGAACGGTTTCGGCATTCCGGCCTAGACGAAGTTACGGCCCGGCTGCAACGGCAACTTCCGCTGCAGATGACCGGGCCGTAACACGCTAGGAGACTTCAAGAAGTCGGTCAGTGCTTCACTTCGATGCGCTTGGGCTTGGCGGCCTCGCTCTTAGGGAGCGTGACCGTCAGCACGCCGTCGGCGTAGTGGGCGTCGATGGCGTCGGCGTCGACCTCGCCCGGCAGCGTGATCTCACGACGGAACGACCCGTACCGGCGTTCGGTGTGGTAGGGGCCCCTCTCATCCTGCTCGGTCTGCTGCTGCTTCTCGCCGGCCAGCGTCAGTTGCTTGCCGTGGACCGAGATCTCGATGTCGTCGGCCTGCACGCCGGGCAGTTCCGCTTTGATGAGGTAGGCTTCGTCCTGCTCGCCGATGTCCAGTGCAGGCAGCCAACCGGTTTCGGATACGGCCCAGTCGCCGAATAGCCGCTGCACAAAATCGTCCATCTCGTCATGGAACCGCATGAGGGGCCTGCCGGCTCGTCGTCTGAAAGGCATGATATCCATGGTCGTTCACCTCCCGGCTGCGCTCTATTAAAAGGTTATCGCTAGATACTCCGGACGACCTCGCGTCGTCCTCCCTATTGATTGCAACCGCCGTGCCAAACACGGCGCCACCATAACGTCTGCCTTACACATCTCTTGTGGCACGGCCTGAGATTTGCCAACACCTCGTTCTCATGCCAACTTGGCAGAGCAGACGCCCCCCCCTGGCCGCTATAATGCGGTGGACGAGGGACCTCGGCGTCAATTGAAGGACGGCATGGCTGCGCTACTGACCATAGGCGTGCTCGTCGCTCTGGCCGTGCTGGCCACGGCGTGGCAGCTCTTTCGCAGCGCGTCCGGCAAGGGCGGCTGCGGGGGCTGTGGCTGCCACAGTTCCTGTCAATCCTCCGACACTCCTCCGGCTTCGAACGATCCCGCCGCCGCCGACTAACCGCTTGCACCAGGCTGTGTGTGGCCTATCCTGTTGCCCAGCGGAGATCGGGCATGGACGACATCAAGACGGCGGATATCCTTCTCGCGTTCGGTCTGACGTTGTTCGCGGGGTTGGCCACCGGCGTCGGCAGCGCGCTGGCCTTTTTCGCTAAGCGAACCAACTATCGCTTCCTCTCCCTGGCCACGGGGTTCTCCGCCGGCGTGATGCTGTATGTGTCCTTCGTGGAGATCTTCGTCAAGGCGCGCGACAGCCTGGGCGAACACTACGGGCCCAAGCTCGGCTACTGGGTCACAGGTGCCAGCTTCTTCGGCGGCATGGCCTTCATCGCCATCATCGACAAGCTGATTCCCAAGGCTGAGAACCCCCACGAGGTCCGCGACAAGGCCGTGGTGGAGCATCTGCATGACGGCACAGCCCCCCATGCCGACTTGACCCCCGATCCGCAGCACCATCACAAGCTGCTGAGGATGGGCATCTTCACGGCCCTGGCGATCGCGATCCACAACTTCCCGGAAGGCCTGGCGACGTTCCTGGCCGTTCTGGAGAGCCCCCGCGTAGGTCTGGCCATCGCCGTGGCCATCGCCATCCACAACATCCCGGAGGGCATCAGCGTCAGCGTTCCGATCTTCTACGCCACCGGTAGCCGCAGGAAGGCCTTCTGGTATTCGTTCCTTTCGGGCCTGGCCGAGCCCGTCGGCGCCGCGGTGGGCTATCTGATCCTCATGAGCTTCATCTCGCCGCAACTGATGGGCATCATGTTCGGGGGCGTCGCCGGCGTGATGGTCTTCATCTCGCTGGACGAACTCCTGCCGACCAGCCGCGCCTACGGGAAGGGCCACGACTCCCTCTACGGCCTGGTGGCGGGCATGATTGTCATGGCGTTGAGCCTGCTGCTCATGCAATAATCCGCCCTTCTGGCCGCTTAAAAGGAGACCCCATGCCGCATCGTACAATGATTATCGGGGCCGGTGGAGCCGGCACCTTCGTGTATGAGAATATGGAGGAAGACGGCCGGGCCGAGCCGGTTGCTTTCGTCGAGACCCGACCCGAACGCCGCGAGGAACTGACCGTCCAGTATCCCGACGCCATCATCGGCGACGGACCGGACTGGGCCAAGACCCTCGCCGAGGCCAAGCCCGATATCGTCGTCGACGCCGGGCCCGACCACCTGCATGCCGAGCATACCGTGGCCTCCCTTCAGGCCGGCGCCCATGTGCTGATCGAAAAGCCCATGTGCACCACCACCGCCGAAGCCCAAGCCATTCTCGACGCCGAGGCCAAGACCGACCGTATCGTCATGGTTGACTACACCATGCGCTACAGCCACCCGTGGGGCACCATGATGGACGCCGCCCGCGACGGGGCCGTCGGAGAGGTCTTCTACATCGGCGGGTTCTACATCCACGACATGTACGACTGGTTCGCCGAAGACGGAAAGTGTCGGACCGCTTGGCGCGTCGACCCCAAGCAGCCTCAAAACACCCTCCTGGGCGGCGGCTGTCACGGGCTCGACTTGATGCTGTGCGTCATGGGCGACGAGCCGATCACCGAAGTCCACTGCGTGGGCAACCATCTGTCCGGCTCGGGTATGCCCATGGAAGACTGCTTCCAGGTCAACCTGACCTTCGCCAACGGCGTGGCCGGCCAGATCTTCGTGACTACCGGCTGCAACACCGCCTCGTTCGGCAAGATGTTCGAAGTCTACGGCCGTAACGGCACGCTGATCGACGGCAAGCTACTCAAACGAACGGCTGACCCGGTCGAACTCGAACAGCCCAAGGATAACGTGCAAGAAGGGCACGGCTGGAACCTGACCGTCCGCGACTTCCTGGATGTCATCGACGGCACGCGACCCAACGAAATGAACAGCCTCTTCGGCGCCCGGAACATCGCCGTTTTCGACGCAGCCATGAAGTCCCTGGCGTCAGGCAAGGTCGAGAAAGTCCACTGGTTCAAGTAGGCCCCACCCGAGGAACGTCAACATGTCCAAGTTGCGAGCTCTGATCATCGGCGCCGGTGGCGCTGGAATGGCTGTCACCAACGGTTTCAACGCGGACGGCCGAGCCGAATCCGTCGCCTTTATCGAACCTCTTGCCGAGAGGCGCGAAGAACTGGCCAAGGACTTCCCCCATGCCGTCTTCGGGGATGAGACGCAGGTCCTGGACCTGCTGGACCAGATCAAGCCCGACATCGTCGTCGAGGCGGGCCCCGATTACCTGCACGGGCAGAACACCGTGGCCGCCCTCGAGCACGGCTGCCACGTACTGATCGAAAAGCCCATGTGCACCAGCCTCGAAGATACCCAGGCCATCCTGGCCGCCGAGAAGGCGTCCGGCAAGGTCGTTATGATCGACTACACCATGCGCTACTCCCACCCGTGGGGAACCATGATGCTGGCGGCCAAGCGCGGCGAGGTCGGCGAGGTCTTCTACCTGGGCGGCTTCTACATCCATGACATGTGGGACTGGTACAACCCCAACGGCGCGTGCTTTACCCCGTGGCGCGTGGACAAGGACCACCCGCAGAACATTCTCCTCGGCGGCGGCGTCCACGGGCTGGACCTGATGCTGCTGATCATGGACAACGTGCCCGTCCTGGACGTCTACTGCCTAGCCAATCACCTCAGCGGATCGGACTTCCCCCAAGAGGACTGCTACCTGGTCTCGCTACGCTTCGAAAACGGCGTGATCGGCAAGCTGTTCATCTCCAGCGGATGTAGCGGAAGCCCGCACTACATGCTGGAAGTGTTCGGCCAAGACGGTACGCTCCACGACGGCAAGCTGCTCCGCCGCGGCGACGAACCTGTCGAACTGGACGCCCCGGAAAAGGCCGGCCTCGGTCACTCCTGGGACATCACCGCCGCCGAGTTCCTCGACGTGATCGACGGCAAGTGTGACAACTGGATGAACTCCACCTACGGCGCCCGGAACACGTCGATCCTGGACGCCGCGATGAAGAGCTTCGCTTCCGGCAGACCCGAGACAGTGACGTGGTTCTAGGTTGATGGCCAAGCCCGAACACAGAGCGGTGATCTTCGGTCCCGGCGGGGCCGGGCAGGCGGTGATGAACGCCTTTGCCGACACCGGCCGCGCCGAGTGCGTGGGTTTCGTCGAGAAAAGCCCCAAGCGACGTGCCGAACTGGCTAAGGCTTATCCCGACGCTCTGGTCTGTGAGGAAACCGAACTGGCCCGCGTGCTGGCCGAAGCCAAGCCCGACCTATTCGTCGACGCCGGCCCCGACCACCTTCACGGCCCGAACACGATCCTGGCCCTGCAACATGGTTGCCATGTGCTGATCGAGAAACCCATGTGCACCTGCATCGGGGACGCCAAGGCCATCGTCGCCGCCGAACGCAAGACCGGCAAGGTCGTCACCGTTGACTACACCATGCGGTATTCCCACCCCTGGGGCACCATGATGGAAGCGGCCAAGGCAGGCCGCGTTGGAGAAATCTTCTACGTTGGCGGAGCCTACATCCACGACATGTGGGACATCTACAACCCCTCCGGCTCGGAATACACCGCCTGGCGATCCGACCCCGAGCACCCGCAGAACATCCTGTTCGGCGGCGGCGTCCATCCGTTGGACATGATCCTGGTGATCATGGACGACGTGCCGGTCACCTCCGTTCACTGCGCCGCCAACGACCTCGCCCAGTCCGGCCTGCCTGATAACGACCTCTACATCCTGACCATGACGTTCGCCAACGGTGCCTTGGGCAAGATCTTCGTCTCGGCCGGATGCAACGGATGGGACTTCGGCAAGATGCTGGAGGTCTACGGCCGTGAAGGAACGCTTTATGATGGCAAGCTCTACCGGAGATACAAGGACCCCGAGGAACTGCCCCAGCCGGCTGAGAAGTCCCGGATGGGTCACAGTTGGATCAACACGGTGGTGGACTTCCTTGACGCGGTCGACGGCGTCAAGCCCAACGAAATGAATACGACCTTCGCCGCCCGCAACGTGGCAATCTGCGACGCCGCGATGAAATCCATCGCAAGCGGACATGTGGAAAAGGTCGACTGGTTCGTGTAAATACACGCGTTGCGACAGACTCACCCTCACAGGAGATACAGATGGCTAAGCATCGTGCATTGATTATCGGCCCGGGCGGGGCCGGCACCGCTGTGATGAACGAGATGGAAGCTGACGGCCGAGCCGAGCCCATTGCGTTCGTCGAAACGCGCGAAGAGCGCATCAAAGAGCTCAAGGAGAAGTACCCCGACGCCGTCATCGGCACCGATTTCGCCAAAGTGCTGGCCGAATCCAAGCCGGATGTTGTCGTCGACGCCGGACCCGACTTCCTGCACGGCCCGCAGTGCCTGGCCGCTCTGGAAGCCGGCTGCCACGTGCTGATCGAGAAGCCCATGGCTACGAGCCTGGAAGACGCCCAGAAACTCCGCGAAGCCGAAGAGCGAACGGGCAAGATCATCATGGTCGATTACACCATGCGATACTCCCACCCCTGGGGCACCATGATGGAGGCCGCCAAGGCCGGCAAGATCGGCAAGATCTTCTACCTGGCGGGCTTCTACATTCATGACATGTGGAACTGGTACGACAAAGACGGCGAGTACACCACCCCCTGGCGAATCGACAAGGACAACCCGCAGAACATTCTCTTCGGCGGCGGCTGCCACGGCCTGGACATGGTCTTGTACGTCATGGAAGACGATCCGGTCACGGAAGTCTACTGCTGCGGCAACAGCCTGTCCGGCTCGGACATGCCCATCCAGGACTGCTTCCTGGTCTCGATGAAGTTCGAAAGCGGCGCCGTCGGCAAGGTTATGGTGACCAGCGGCTGCAACCGCGGCGACTTCGGCGAGATGTTCGAAGCCTACG
>CAYRZU010000017.1:0-48522 GCA_964428895.1 uncultured Planctomycetaceae bacterium | reverse complement strand
GCGACTGGATTTGAACCAGCGACCTCTGCGTCCCGAACGCAGCGCTCTATCCAAGCTGAGCTACGCTCCGTCCAACGGTGTCAGGTCGAACAGTGTACCGTGCCTTGGCTACCGTTCAAGCCCTGACCATGGGTAAATCGGCCCATCCGAACGCGCTATAAGCCGAGTTCTGTTCCGTCGGTCCGCCGGGCCGGGCGGAGTCGACGGCGAAGGCCATTTGTCTGGACTCGCCTTTGCAGACGAGCTCTCTCGGCGAACCGAGAAGCAGCCTACCCGCGACGGGCCGGGTTCGCCCATGTGTCGCTGCTTGGCCTTGCACCCGGTGGGGTTTACCGTGCCGGCTGGCTCACACCAGCCGCGGTGCGCTCTTACCGCACCTTTTCACCCTTACCCCCGAGGGGGCGGTATGTTTTCTGTGGCACTGTCCCGGGCGTGGCCGTCGCCAGCCACGCCGGTGGGCGTTACCCACCACCGTAACCCAGTGGTGCTCGGACTTTCCTCCCCTGCCGAAACCGACAGGAGCGACCTTCTGCGCGTCCGAAGCACTGCATTATAAACGGTATCGGCGGAACCGGCTATGCCGATTGAGGCCAAGCCGACGCGCCGGTCACTCGTCGGTCACGGTCCACCGCCTCGTGCGAAGCAAGAGCAAGTATCGATGGCTTGCCTGCTTCAGGTCCGTGCCTTCCGGAACGGGGATTCCGGAGATGATCGGCTCACCTTCTTTCGGGATGAAGACGGGCAGATCGTGAGCTTCGGTCAGCCGACCGGTAGCCGTAATGACTTTGCCGTCGCCGCCGAAGGCGTCAGAATCGTCCGGCCACCGATCCAACCCGAGTACCCAGACCTCTCCTCTCTTCATGACCAGCACCGGCCCAACCTTGCGGTTCTCCGGCCGCCCGGTCACCGTGATCTCCTGGCCCAACAGACGGGGGAACTCGTCGGCGTTGGTGTAGCCGGGCGTCGTGTCGCCACACCCCATCACGAAGAGCGTCAGTGCTCCTATCAGTGCGCGTTTCATCGCAATCTCCCAGCCCAGATTCGTACCAGCGCCTTCACCTTACCATCGCTCGCCCTGTCCTTCATCCTATGATCTCCCCCATTGATACGCCGTCGCGGCCGCCGTTGTCTGGCCGACGTTGACTTGCCCCCGCCCGGCAGGCACAATGCACCGACGTGTCGCCGATCGCCACGCGTGTGTGGACCCAGCCATGTCCGAGATCGTCAACAACCTCCTCCTGCCGGAAATCGAGCAGTTGATCGAAGCCAAGGACTTCAGCACTCTCAAGGCCGCCGCCGCCGGTATGGAAACGCACGATCTGGCCGATCTGCTGGCGGAGCTCAAGGCTGAGGACATGGCCTTGGTGTTCCGGTTGCTCCCGAAGGACCTCGCCGCCGAGACGCTGGGCAACATGGAGGTCGATCAGCAGGGGTTGCTGGTCTCGATGACCGAGTCGGAGCGCCTCTCGGGCATTCTCAACGACATGGCCCCCGACGAGCGCACCGAGCTGCTGGAGGAGTTGCCCGGCGAGATGGCCCAGCGGCTGCTGAACATGCTGCGGGGCGAGGAGCGCGCCGTCGCCCAACGGCTACTGGCGTGCCCGGAAGACAGCATCGGCCGACTGATGACGCCCGAATACGTGGCCGTCCGCGCCGATTGGACCATCCAGCAGGTGATGCGCCACATCCGCCGCGTCGGCAGCGAGACCGAAACGCTCAACGTCATCTACGTGGTCGACAACCGTTGGAAGCTGGTCGGGCAGATCGCGCTGGAGCAGATCGTCCTGGCCGAGCCCGAGCAAGTTGTCGGCGACATCATGGAAGAGGATCCGCCCTCCCTGCAGGCGGCTGACGACCAGGAGTCGACGGTTGAACTGGTCAAGAAGTACGACGCCGTCGCCCTGCCCGTGGTCGACAGCGGCGGGACGCTGGTCGGCATCGTCACGGTCGATGACGTGCTGGACGTGGCCGAAGAAGAGGACACCGAGGACTTCCAAAAGATGTCCGGGATGGCCGCCCTGGAGTACAGCTACTTCTCCACGGGCTTCTTCGCCATGGTGGGCAAGCGTCTGCCGTGGCTGATGCTGCTGTTGCTGGCGCAGATGCTGACCACGTTGGCGCTGACGCGATTCCAGTTGGGGTTCGAACAGCCCTTGCTGTTCGTGGCGTTGGTGGTGTTCATGCCGCTGATCAATTCGCCGGCCGGCAACACCGGCTCGCAAATGGCGGGCATGATGATTCGCGGCCTGGCCGTTCAGGAGGTCATTGGCGCCGACTGGCGACGGGTGTTGCTGCGCGAACTCGCGCGCGGACTGACCATGGGGTTGGTGCTGGCGGGAATGGGCTTCGCCGCGGCGCATTTCTTTGGGCCGTTGCTGGGCGGCGGAATGGCCGTGGCCGACCACCTGCCGCAAATCGCCCTGTCGGTGGCAGTCGCAATCGCCGCAGCCGTTACGCTGGCCAACCTGGTCGGCGCCATGATGCCGTTCGTGTTCAAGCGCCTCGGGCTCGACCCGGCCGTCACCAGCGGCCCGTTCCTGGCGAGCGTGATGGACGTGCTCGGCATCGTCATCTATTTCACCACCGCCACCACGCTGCTGAACGTTTTGAATTGATCGTACCCCCACTCAACCCCGGAGCGACCCCGTGAGCGACATGGCCCAAGATGGAATCCACGCCCTGGCCCCCCGCGACCAGTGGGACCCCGCAGCCGTCAAGTTGCGAGACACCTACGCCGTCACCCCCGGCGCGCCGCTGGTCCGCAGCGAGTTCGGGTACTACTGCCTGGAGCGCTGGCACGAGCAAGGACTCGACCCCGAGGCGGACCTGTCGGAGGTCTTCAACTACGATCCCGGCGCCACCTACGACTTCTACGGGCTGGGCTGGTGCGAGGCCGCCTTCGAGCCGGCCTTCGAGACCAAGACGGTCGAAGATCGCGGCGAGCACGAGGTCTATCAGGATTGGGCTGGTCGGAAGGTGCTGGTCTTCAAGGGCCGTCGCAACGGCTTCATGCCCGAGTACCTCGATCACCCGGTCAAAGACATGGCAACCTGGCAAGAACTGTGCAAGTGGCGCATGGACCCGACCACACCCAAGCGCTGGGAAGGCTTCGACGACACCGTCGCCGGCGCCAAGGCCGCCGCCGCGAAGGGCCATCTGGTCCGCCAACTGCTGATCGGCGGCTACATGTACCTGCGCAGCCTGATCGGCCCGACCGACCTGATGTATGCGTGGTTTGACCTCCCGGAGGTCATCCACGATTGCATGCAGACCTGGCTGGAGCTAGCCGACGTGGTCTCGGCGCGCGCTCAGGAGCACGTGACGTTCGATGAGGTCTTCTTCGCCGAGGACATCTGCTACAACACCGGCGCGCTGTGCTCGCCGGAGACCATGCGCGAGTTCCTGCTGCCCTACTACCAGCAGTTGATGACCAACATCCGCGGCCGACAGATCGACCGCGATCGCCACCTCTACGTCCAGGTCGACACGGACGGCTTAGCCCCCGCCATCATTGATATCTATCGCGAATCGATCGCCATGGACGTGATGAGCCCCTTTGAGGTCGCCTCCGGCTGCGACGTGGTCGCCATCGGCCGCCAGTACCCGGACCTGATCATGCGCGGCGGCATCGACAAGCGCGTGCTCGCCACGACCACAGATGAAATTGACCGAATGCTCGAACGCATCCTCCCAGCCATGCGCGAGCGCGGCGGCTACATCCCCACCTGCGATCACGGCGTCCCCGAGGAAGTCTTCCTCGACAACTACACCCACTACCGCGACCGCTGCATCGAACTGGGCGGATAGACCGACTAGATCGAGATGCCGTCCAGGCCGTCGAGGGCGGCGCGGATTTCGCCGGTGCGGGCCGGGCGGACGTCGCGGGCGTTGCACTGGGGGCAGAAACGCACGCTGAGCGGGTCCCCGTTCTGGTGGAGCATCACGGCCGTGAAAGCCTGCGAGCCGCAAACCAGACAGGGGCTGTCCGGCAGACGAATGGTGCGTTGAAGTGCGTCCGACGACGCCTGATGTGCCTGATACTGCGTGTGATGAAACATGACCTCTCCTGACTGGTACGTGACGGTCCTCCAATCGCGGCTCCCGACCGCGAACGCCCCGTCCAAATTGATATCGGCCGTTTTCGGCCGCAACTTCTGGACGGATAGACACTTGCTTTTGGCTATTTCGGGCGGCCGCAACCTGCGTTCTTAAAAGGCCTTAGAGCGACGCTCACGGGGCTGTTGACTTGCCGGGCCGGGGCGGTCAGACTTGCTCGCGTTCGCGAGGCCCATTTTCGCAAGGAAACCTATCGATGCGTATCAAGCAATCCGTCAGCGCCCCGATGTTCATGTTCGGCCCCGGGATGACGTTCGAGCAAATCGCCGAGGAGGTCGCCCGGATCGGCTACGCCGGGATCGAGGTCTGGGGCTGTGACGACGTGGAGTTCCCCAAGCAGTGCGAGCTGGCCAACAAGCTGGGTCTGCGGATGAGCAGCTTCATCGGCACCGGCGCCCCGCTGAACGACCCGGCCACGCGCGACCAGGCCGTCGCCGACCTGACCAAGAGCATTGACATCGCCGCCGAGTTCGACGTGCCGGGCCTGATCTGCCTTTGCGGCGACCGGCGCGAGGGCGTCAGCGACGAGCAGGCCATCGAGGATACGGCCGCCACGCTGGCGGCCGCGGCTCCGCACGCCGAGGCCAAGGGCGTCACGCTCAACCTGGAACTCCTCAACAGCAAGGTCGATCACATCGGCTATCAGTGCGACCGAACCAGTTGGGCCGTCGCCGTGGTCGAGGCCGTCAACAGCCCACGCGTGAAGATCCTCTACGACATCTATCACATGGCCATCATGGAAGGAGACCTGATCCGCACCATCGGCGACAACAGCCAGTGGATGGGCCACTTCCACGCCGCCGGCAACCCCGGCCGACACGAGCTGGACGATTCCCAAGAGATCAACTACACCGCGGTCTGCAAAGCCATTGCCGCGACCGATTATGACGGCTTCGTCGCCCATGAGTTCTCGCCGACCGGCGATCCCATCGCGGCGATGGAAGACGCTTTTCGCCGCTGCGATGTGGAATAGGCCCGTTCGCAATGTTTAGCGTGCCGCCGCGTTAGTGTGTTCAGACGGCGCCCACAGGGCACCCGGAGAGACCAATGACGCAAACGCCTCAGCCGCCGACCGACCAGGCCATCATCGAAAACCTCGCCAAGGCCAAAGCCTCCCTGCTGGGTGAACTGCACAAGGTCATCGTCGGCCAAGACGCCGTGATCGAACTGCTATTGCAGGCGATGCTCTCGCGCGGCCATTGCTTGCTGGTCGGCGTGCCGGGCCTGGCCAAAACGCTGATGATCTCCACGCTGGCGAAGGTCCTGAAGCTGTCTTTCAACCGCATTCAATTCACGCCCGACCTCATGCCGAGTGATATCACCGGCACGGACGTCATCGAGGAAGACCGCACCACCGGTAAACGCGAGTTCCGTTTCGTCAAGGGGCCGGTCTTCGCCAACATCATCCTGGCCGACGAGATCAACCGCACCCCGCCCAAGACCCAAGCCGCCCTGCTGCAGGCGATGCAGGAATACCACGTCACCGCCGGGGGCGAGACCTATCCGCTCGATCTGCCGTTCTTCGTGCTGGCCACGCAGAATCCGATCGAGCAGGAAGGCACCTACCCCCTGCCCGAGGCCCAGCTCGACCGATTCATGTTTATGGTGCAGGTGGATTATCCCTCGCGCGACGAGGAGCGGCTGATCGTCCGCAATACCACCAGCGACGTCGCCGCCGAGCCGGCGCCCGTGCTGACGGCGGCCGACGTGGTGGCCTTGCAGAGAATCGTTCGTCGCATGCCGGCCAGCCAGCACCTGGTGGACTACGCCGTAAGCCTCACCCGCGCCAGCCGCCCCACCGACCCGACCGCGCCCGACTTCGTCCGCCAGTACCTGACCTGGGGCGCCGGCCCGCGCGCAGCGCAATACCTGATCCTGGCCGCTAAGAGCCTGGCCCTGCTGAACGGCCGATACAACGTCGCCACGGAAGATGTTCGGGCCTCAGCCACATCCGTGATGCGACACCGCATCTTCACCAACTTCACCGCCGACGCCGAGGGCGTCACGCCCGACCGGGTCGTGGAGCAATTGATCGAAACGGTCCGCGAGCCGAACATGGCCGACTACGCGGCCGGGGCCCCGCAGGCCTAGCGGCGACGACGTTCCTTTCGCGCCCGAAAGGGAGTAGACTATCCTCATGCTTTGCCCCCCCCGATCCATCCAACGCCCCCTGCTCGTCGGCCTTGCGCTGCTCCTGGCGACCAGCTCGATCTGCTTGGCCCAGGCCGACCCCGACGACAAGGCCGCCGAACTGCTGCGCGAGCTGTTTGAGTTCCCGGCCACCGAGCCGCTGGCGATCATGGCCCTGCAGACCCGAGCCGACGAGAACATGCTGCCGTTATTCGCCGCCATGTCACGCAGCGCCAACCGGGAGGCCCGCCTTCTGGCAACCGCCTCCGTGGTCGACGTCGCCGGCGATGAAGCGGCTCCGATTCTGCTGGAACGCCTCCGCGACGATCCGGCGTCGGCCGTCCGGGCCGAAGCGCTGGCCCAACTGATCCGCCTGGACGCCGCTCCCGTGGGCCAACTCGTCAAGGCCGTCGAGTTAAACGATGAGATGCTCCGCTGCCTGGCCGCCCGGGCCCTGGCCGACCAGGACCCCACTCGCGCCGCCGAGGCCCTGACCGAACTGGCCGCCAGTGGTGAGCCTTTGGTCGCCTACCCGGCCCGGGCCGCCCTGCTCAAGCTCGGCCAAGCCGAACAGATCGAAGCCCTCCGCGACGTGTTCGACGACCCCGACTCGGCCCCGGGCCTGTTGGCGCTGCTGCTGATGCAGATCCGCGAGGAGCGTATCACGCAGGCGGCGGACCTGGTGCGCTCGGTCGCCCGATCCGAGGCGTCCCGCACCATGCGGCTTGGCGCCTACCAGGCGCTGGTGGCGGTCTCGCCGACGGCCACGGATGACCTGCTCGAAGGCGTCCGGGAAGACCCGTCCCGACTGCTTCGAGTGCAATTGCTGCGAATGCTGGCCGACCAGCCCGACGGGCCAGCCGCCCTGGAGGAACTGGACACCCCCGACGAGCCTATCCGGTCGCTGGTCCGATTGGAACTGGCTCGGCTAGGCCCGAAGGAGCAGGCCGCCGAGGCCGCCCTGGCCGCAGCCAAGCTCGACCGACCCGTTGCGACCGAATACGTTTTGACCATTGCGCGGCGTGATTTCCAGCAGCGGGGCCAATGGGCCAAGCTGTACGCCGCGGCGTTGTGGCACATCGTGGACGCGGTTCCGCCCAACGCCCAGCAGCCGCGGCAAGTGCACCTCTACGCCGCTCAGGCGGTCACCATTCTGGCCAACATGAACGTGCCGGAAGCGATGGAGCAGTTCCAGCAGCTCCTGGCCGGCGACTACACCGCCAAGACCCGCGCCGTCGCCGCGGGGCTGATGCGGTCGGACAACCCAGCGATCTGCGATTTGATGGCACCCCTGCTGGACAGTCCCTACACCGAGCTGGCCGTGGATGCGGCGCTGGCCCTGGGCGAGCAGGGGGACCCGCGGGCCCGACCGGCTCTGGCTGACATCGTCAAAGAGTCACAGCGCTATTCGGCGCCAACGGTGGCCTTGTCGTGCTGGTATCTGCTGACCAATTCCGGCGACGCCCACAAGGTGGCCAAGCAATTGGCCGCGGAGATGGAATAGCCCCCTTAGCTCGCCGGGCCGTCTTGATAGGCCACCGGGTCGGCCGCGTCGGCCTCGGCGAACCCCGCCAGGCGCAGTCGGCACGCATCGCAATGGCCGCAGGCCCGCCCGCCCTCGTCCGGATCGTAGCAACTATGCGTCTGCGCGTAATCGACGCCCAGGCCAAGCCCCGTTCGGATGATCTGAGCTTTGGTCATCTCGATCAGCGGCGCGTGCACGGTGAAGCGCCCCCGCCCTTCGACGGCCGCAGCCGTGGCCAGGTTGGCCAGTTGCTCGAAGCACGCCACGAACTCCGGCCGACAGTCAGGGTAGCCGCTGTAGTCCACCGCGTTGACGCCGATGAAAATGTCGAACGCGCCGACCACCTCGGCATAGCCCAGCGCGACCGACAGGAAGATCGTGTTCCGACCGGGCACGTAGGTCACGGGGATGTCATTGTCGGCGGGGCGGTCCTTGGGCACGGCGATGGCATCGGTCAAGGCGCTGTGGCCAAAGCCGCCGGCGGCGGAGAGGTCCAACTTCACTACGCGGTGCGAGGCCGCATTCATCGCCGCCGCCACACGCGTAGCCGCGGCCAACTCAAACCGATGTCGCTGCCCATAGTCGAACGTCAGCGCGTGGCACGTGAAGCCCTGCCGGCGCGCCACCGCCAGGGCTGTGGCCGAATCCAGCCCGCCCGAGACCAACACCACCGCCGCTCTTGCTGTCGCGCCCGTCACAAGGCCGAGCCTACACGTCTTTCACTTTCCGTGCAATGCGGGTATCGTATGTGGCCCATGACCCAGCTAGAAACCTTCCCTAACCCCCACCCCGACCGCGACTACGCCATCGCGCACGTAGCGCCGGAGTTCACGTCGGTCTGCCCCAAGACGGGTCAGCCCGATTTCGGCACGATCACCATCGAATACGTGCCCGAAGCGACCTGCGTGGAACTGAAGAGCCTGAAGTTCTACCTCCAGAGCTTCCGCAACGAGGGCGTGTTCTACGAGGACGTCGTCAACCGCATCCTCAACGACCTGGTCGCGGCCCTGGCGCCGCGAACCATGACCGTCACCGGAGAGTTCACGCCGCGGGGCGGCATGCATTCGGTCGTTACGGTGAGTTATCCGGCATGACCAGCCAGCACGTCAAAGGCATTGCGGCACTGGTGGGAATCGCCGCGCTGGTGGTGGCCTACGTGCTGGTCCGCCCTTTCGACGCGCGGCGGGTAATCACCGAACCCGGCGGGATCATGGACACCGAGACCAAACTGGTGGCGATCTCGCCCAAGCGCAGTTTCGGCAAGGCCATTGAGGGCGCCCAGCGGGCCGAGGCGGCGCTGCGGGGTGTCGAAGCGCGACTCAGCGCCTATCTGGACCGATCCGACGTGGGCGTTCTCAATGCAGCCCCGGCCGGGGCGACCGTGGATGTCTCGGACCTGGCCATGGGCGTACTGGCGCTGTCGGCCGATCTGGCCCAGACGACCGACGGCGCGTTCGATATTACCTTCGCGCCGGTGTTCGCGGTGTGGTCGGCGGCAGGCAAGGCCAAGCAACTGCCCAGCGGCGACGCCCTGGCCGCGGCCGTAGCGGCCTCGGGGTGGGAGTTTTTCGAATTGGGCGACGGCGTGGTGGTCAAAGCTCTCGCCGAAGCGAAGGTCAACCTGGGGGGAATCGCCAAGGGGTACGCGATCGATCTGGCCGCGGAGGAGATGATCCGCGTGGGGTGCGTGGGCGGCCTGGTGGAAGTCGGCGGCGACATCCGGTGTTTCGGCGAGAAGGAAGACGGCTCGGCGTGGGTGGTGGCGGTGCAGAACCCATTCGCGGGCGATCCGGTCGGTCTGCTGACGCTCCACGACGGGGCGGTCTGCACCAGCGGCAACTACGCCCGGTACACGGAAATCGAGGGCCGTCGCTACAGCCACATCATCGATCCGCGGACGGGACGTCCCACCGACGTGAATCCGTCGGTAACGGTCATTGCTCCCCGCGCAGCGGCGGCCGACGCCTGGGCGACCGCCCTGAGCGTACTCGGCGTGGAAGGGCTGAAGCTGCTGCCCGACGACATCCATGCTATCATCATCACCGGTGAGCCGGACGAGTTCGCCGTCATCACCAGCGATGGTTTCGCAACGCTAGACTTTGAGTTCTCGGCCGCCTTCAAGCCCCACGGTGAGGCCCGCTGACCATGGCTAACGCCCGAACCAAGAAGAAGCGCAGTCAGGCCGGGACGGCCATCGCCGCCGGAATCGGCATTATCATGGCCGCCCACATTCCTAGCCGCGTGCTGTTCCCGCACAAGGCGGCCCCGGTGGTGGCCATGGTGGCGGCGATGCTGGTGCTGATCTTCGTGGCCACGCGGTTCACGTCCGTTCGGCAAGGCATCATTTACGGCGCCATCCTCGGCCTGCTGGGCGGGGTCAGCAGTTTCATGGGCATGGCCGAGCCTTTGCGGCAGTTGCTGCGAATCGACGACTACCTCCGCCAGCAGGCCGCCACGCAGCCGGCTGCGACCCAACCGACCACGCAGCCGACGACCCAGCCCTTCACCGACGAGCAACGGGCCAAGCTGCTAGAACTTCGCAAGCGCCTGCCGGCGCTGTGCATCCTGCCACACGTTCTGATGGGCACGGTGATCGGGGGCATCTTCGCCCAGGCGGCCGTCCGGCGGCGCCAACGCACCACCGGCATGTGGTAGCTATCGGCCCAGGTGCTGAGCCAGGAATTGACTGACCCCGTCGGTGTAATTGTCCCCGCTGACCAGGAAGGCGTCGTTATGCGCGCCGATAAGTTGGAGAAACGCCTTCGGCTCGGGGGCGGCCTCGAACAGCCGTTGGCCGTGGGCAAAAGGAACGGTCTCGTCGGTGGGGCTGTGAACGATCAGCACCGGGCAGCGGGCCTCAGTTAGGTAGTCCAGCGTGGGGTACTGGTACCGCGACAGCCGGCGGACGGGGAAGTGAGGAAAGAGTTCCTCGCCCAGATCGGGCACGCTTGTCAGGGACGAATCGATAATGACAGCCCCGGCGGCGTGGTCTCTGGCCAGATAGGCGGCGAAGACCCCCCCCAGCGACCGGCCCATCAGCACGATATCCTTGGGGGCCATGTTGCGCTCGTCGGTCAGGTAGGCCCAGGCGGCCTCGGCGTCGAGGTACGTGCCGTGCTCGCTCAAGGTCCCCCCCGAAGCGCCGTAGCCGCGGTAGTCGATGATGAAGGTGCTGAAGTTCAGACGGTTGAGGATTGCTAGCAGTTCAATGCGATGGCCGATGTTGCCGCCGTTGCCGTGCATCAGCAGAATCACACCGCGCGCGTGGTCCGCCGGAACAAACCATCCGGTCAGATGAACTCCGTCGGCGGCGGTGAAGGTGACATCTTCGTAATCAAGCCCGGCTTCGGCGGGGGTCGCTTCGATCGGTCGCGTGGGGTGGTAGATGTATTTGGACTGGCTGAGCCACAACAGCATGGCCGCGACGAAGTAGACGCCGGTAACCACACTGAGCGTCAGCAGCAGGATGCGGCGAGCTTTCCGCATGACAGGCTCAACGGCCGACTAGCCCTGCCACTCGACGTCGTCGACGGTGGTCTTGAAGTCAGCCTGAACGATGGACGGCCCGTCGCCGTCATCGGCGGCCGCGTCGCCCTCGGTGGTGGGCATGCCGATCTTGACCAGTCGCTTCATGGGGCACTTGGTTAGGGCGACCTCGACGGCTTCCATCTCGTGCGGGTCGTACTTGTCGTAGTCGATGGTGGGGATGTTGTCTTCAACCGTGAACAACTCACTGGCCCGGGCGCAGGCCTTGCAGCCCAGGCAGCCGACCTTACAGACGGCTTTGACGTCCTTGCCGAAGTCCTTGTTCGCGCAAGCGACCACGACCATTTCGCCGGTCTTGAAGGGCACCATGGTGATGATGTTCCGCGGGCAGACCTTGGCGCAGTTGCCACAACCGGTGCACTTGTCGTAGTCGACCACCGCCAGACCGTCGACGGCGTGGATGGCGTCGAAGGCGCAGGATCGCTCGCAGTCGCCAAAGCCCATGCAGCCGTAGATGCAGCCCTGCACGCCGCTGACGATATTGGCCGACGCGCACTGGCGCTCGCCCTGATAGCTGCCCAGTTGCAGGCGTTCATTGTGGGTAGCCCCGCAGTGGACGGCCGGCCGATAGGGCCAGGACTGCTCGACCTCCACGCCGAGGATCTCGGCGATCGCGTTGGCTACGCTCTCGCCACCGACGGTGCAGAGATTGACGGCTTCGGCGTTCTCGACGACGGCCTCGGCGTACTCGCCACAGCCGACGTAGTTGCAGCCGCCGCAGTTGGCGCCGGGGAGGGCTTCATCGACCGCCGCGATGCGCGGGTCGACCTCCACGTGGAAGGCCCGGTTGGCCCAACCGAGCACGTAGCCCATGAAGGTGGCCAGAACCAGCATCGCCGCCGCCGCCAGAATGATCATCAATACCGCCATGGGGGATCCTCTACTTGCCCTTCAAGACCGCTTCCAGATTGCTGTCCACGCCGGAAAAGCCCATGAACGCCAGCGCCATAATGCCCGCCACCAATAGCGTGATAGCGGCGCCTTGCAGAGGCTTGGGCACGTCACAGTGGTCGAGTTCCTCGCGGATGCCCGCCATCAACACAATCGCTAGCGTAAAGCCCAGCCCCCCGCCGATGGCCAGCACCAACGCATGATGAACCAGCCACACCTCGCCGCCGCCAGCGCCCCAGGCGCCGGCCCCGCCGCCGGAGACGTGCTTCATGATCTCCAGGCAGGCGAACAGGATCGCGCAGTTGGTCGTAATCAACGGCAGGTACACGCCGAACGATTTGTACAGCGGCGGATGGAACTTGCGAACGTACATCTCCACCAACTGCACCGACGAGGCGATCACAAAGATATAGACGATGTAGTTCAGGATGCTCAGATCGAGCGTGGCCTCGGGATTGCCCGTGAACTTGGCGGCCAGGAAGCTCGTCAGCGGCGCGCCCTCCCGGAGAATGTAAAAGGTGAAGATCCAACTGAGCAGCGCCGCCACGGTAATCACGAAGGTCACCGCGCAGCCCATGCCGAAGGCCATGTCCACCCGCCGCGAAACGCCCAGGAACGGGCAAATGCCGACGAAGTAGTGCAGCACGAAGTTGTTGATGACCGCGGCGCCGACGGCGATCAGAACCAGTTGGCTAATCGTTTCCATCGCGTGTCTACCTTATGCCGCCGCAGCGGTCTTGGGCCTACCGAGTGAACCCAGCCAGTTGGCCCCGCCCAGCAGGAAGCCCAACGTAATGAATGCGCCCGGTGGCAGGACCATGATGCCCCACGCCGGCCACCAGTCTTTGCCCAGCACGGTCAGGCCGAACCATTGACCGGTGCCCAGAATCTCACGAATGCCGGCGATGCTCGCCAGCGCCAACGCAAAACCGATCGATTGCCCCACCGCATCGGCAACAGCGGTCGGGATCGACTGCTTGGACGCGCAAACCTCGCACCGGCAGATGATGATGCAGTTGACGATGATCAACGGGATATAGGGGCCAAGTTCCTTGCTCATGTCGTACAGGAACGCCGCCAGCAACCGGTCGGCGATGGACACGAAGGTGGCAATGGTCAGCACAAACACGACGATCCGCAGATGCGGTTTGAGCAGATTCCGGATCAAACTGATGATGATATTCGCGCAAACCAGCACGAACAGCACCGCCGCGGACATGGTCATGGCCGCCTTCATGTTGCCGGTGACCGCCAGCGTGGGGCACATGCCCAGCAACTGCCGGTAGACCGGATTCTCCGGCAGGATGCCGTTTAGAAATCGTTCCAGGGGTGTCGGTCCATCGGAGGCCATGATTACTCCTGAGACATCGGCGTCAGATCGTTGATGCGGTCTCGAAACTCTTTCACCGCGTCGTTAACAATGTCGCTAACGGCCTCGGAAGAGATCGTTGCGCCGGAAATCGCCGCCACCTGGTTGGTCCCCTCGACTGGGGAAGCCTTGGTCACGGCGATATCCTCCGCGGCGCTCTTGCCCTCGAACTGGTCGCGAAACCAGGGGTCGGACTTGTCGGCGATCTTGCTGCCTAGCGCCGGGGTTTCTTTCTGCTCCAGCACGAACAGGCCGGTGATGCGCGTAGCCTCGGCGTCCAGGCCGATCAGCAGCTCGATCTTGTCGGCAAAGCCCTGCCCCGCGCCCTTGATAACCCAACCGACCGCCTCGCCGTCGGCGGAGACCGCCTTGTAGGCGATCTTGCCGTCGTCGGTAGCCCACTCTTCGGTAGCCGCCTGGTCGGCGCCCGGAACGAGGACGGGAATCTGATCGTAGGTCTCGTTCCGCTTGTTGGCCTCGATGCGCGGGCTCAACCCCGCCTGAATGCACGCCAGCGCCGCGGCGAACACAATCGCCAGGATCAGCACCAGCCACGCCTGCTTAATGTAAACCGTCGCCATCGTTGGCTCCTAGGTGCGGCTCGGCACGGGCCCGCCGACCGGCTTGGGAATCGTCCAGCGGTTAATCAGCGGGGTAAAGGCGTTCATCACCAGCACCGAGAACATCACGCCTTCGGGGTAGTTGCTCAGCGTCCGCAGCAGCATCACCACGCCGCCGACACCCAGGCCGAAAATGAACTTGCCCTTGGGGGTCAGCGGACTGGAGGTCGGGTCGGTCGCGATAAAGAACGCCCCGAACAGCAGCGCCCCGCTCAGCAGGTGGTGCAGAACGGTCATGCTTGAGCCGTTGAGCTGCAGGATGGCCGCGATCAGGCCGGTCGCGGCGATCACGCCCAGGGGAATCTCCCACGAGGCCGTCCGCCGCAGGCACAGGTACAACCCGCCCAGCAGGCAGGCCAACGCGCTGGTCTCCCCCAGCGATCCGTTGGTGTTACCCAGCAGCAGCGCCATCAGGTTGGGCGCTTGGCCGGGTTCTTTCAGCACCGACAGCGGCGTGGCGTGGGTGACGATATCGCCGAGCCCTTCGCCGCCAACGTAGGCTTTAGCGCCAAGAGCTGAGGCGAAACAAATCATGACGAACGCGCGGCCGACCATGGCGGGGTTGAAGATGTTCTGTCCCAGGCCGCCGAAGACCATCTTCCCGAGCACCATCGCCGAAACGCCCGCGATCATGGAAACGTACCACGGGCAACTCCACGGCAAGGACAGCGCCAGGATCATGCCGGTCACCACGGCCGAGCAATCGCCCACGCTGACGGGCTTTCGCCGGGCGGCGGCGAACAGCACTTCGGTCGCTACGCAGCTGACCACACAGATCGCCATCACGCCCAGCGATTGGACGGCCACGTTGTGAAAGACCACCAAGGCCGCGACCACCATCGGACTCAGGGCGATCAGCACGTCGACCATCATGCGCCGGGTGGTCATGCCCTTGTCGCCCACGTGCGGCGAAGGCGCCACGGTGGTAATCGGCTGAGGCGCGGGGGCCGGCTCGGCGGCGGAGGTGTCGTTGGTTTCGCTCATTCGCTTCTCAGTTCGTGCTAGGCAAACAGCTACTACTCTCGGGGCATCTGCACCTTGCCCATCCGAATCAGTTGGACCAGCGGCAGCTTGGCCGGGCAGGCGTAGGCGCAGCACCCGCACTCCATGCAGGCGGCCATGTGGTAACGCTTGGCCAGATCCCAATCCTTGTGACGGGCGGCCAGGGCGATCTTGGTCGCCACCAGGTTCAGCGGGCAGACATCCACGCATCGTCCGCAGCGGACGCACTGGGTTTCGTCGGCCTGGCGGACCTCCTTGTCGGTCAGCACCACCACGCCACTGGTGCCCTTGGTCACGGGCGTGTCGAGGTTGGCCAGCGTAAAGCCCATCATCGGCCCGCCGGCGATGATGCGCCGGGCGGAGGGCTTGAGGCCGTCACAGAAGTCGATCAACTGGGCATACGAAGCGCCGATCGGCGCCAGCAGGTTCTTGGGCTGTTCAATGCCCGGGCCCGTGACCGTCACCACGCGATGGGTCATGGGCTTGCCCCGCACCACCGCCCGAGCGATCGCCGCAGCCGTGCCGACGTTGACGACTACCACCCCGACATCCAGCGGCAGTCCCCCGGTGGGCACGCGGCGATTCAAACTGGCCAGAATGGTCTGCTTCTCACCCCCCATGGGGTACTTGGTCTTCATTTCGGCGATGCGAACGCCGTCGCCACGAAGGGCCCGCCGCAATGCGTCAATGGCCATAGGCTTGTTGTCTTCGACCGCGATGACCACGTTGGCCGCCCCGCAGGCCCTAGCCGCCAGCAACGCCCCGGTGATG
Organism: uncultured Planctomycetaceae bacterium; assembly: GCA_964428895.1. GTDB lineage: Bacteria > Planctomycetota > Phycisphaerae > SM23-33 > SM23-33 > HyVt-337. The sequence goes on along the minus strand of CAYRZU010000017.1, from coordinate 32,552 downwards.
ATCGGAGCGGGGTATTCGAGCATCAGTCGATAGTCAGCCGTCAGATACGGTTCGCACTCACACCCGTTGACCAGCAGCGTATCGATGGGCTTGGCTTCGTTGCGGGTCAGCTTGACGTGGGTGGGAAAGGCCGCCCCGCCGAGGCCCACGATGCCGGCCTCACGAACGGCGGTCGTGATCTGCTCGTCGGCGTAGCCATCGATGTCCGTGGGCCAGTCGCCGCCGTACATGTCATCCATCAGCGGCTCGCCGCCCAGTTGGGCCTCGGCGGCCTTGACGGGCACGACCTGAACGTGGCGGCCGTTCGGCAGCGTCGCCACCGATAGCGCCGCCACCGTGCCGTTGATGGACGCGTGCACCGAAGCCGACACAAACGCCCCGGCCGTCCCAACCACCGAGCCCAGGGCGACCTCGTCTTTGACCTTGACAGCCGCCTCGCACGGCGCGCCGGTGTGCTGCAGTAGCGCCAGGCGGACCTCGGGGGGCGTCGGCAGCGGTTTGATCGGCATGTCCGCCGAGTAGGCCTTGCCCTCGGGGGGATGAACGCCTCGCGGGAACGTGCCCTTCTTGCCGGTGACATCAACGGCCGTCATTGGATCTCCTCGTGGGTTTCAGCCGGTCGGCCCAGGCGTCGCGCCGCCGCCGGGGCGATCAGAGCGCCGGCCACCAACCCCACCACCGCCGCCAGGGGTTTGGCGCCGGGCGGACAGAGCGTCGCGGCCACCGCCGCCAGGATCAGCGGGGCCAGAAAGGCCGCCGCGGCAGCGCCCGCCAGGCGTGTTCCAGCCAAGGCGCCGGGCTTGTCGGGGCCAGCGCCGATACCGCAATGGACACAACCGACGGGGCAATCCTTCCCGTCCGGACGTTTACGAATGGTGGTGTGCGCGTGTTCCATAAGCCTATGAAATAAGGGACAAACGGCGGGCGGAATGATAGCTTTGCCCGTGACGAGAGTAAAGGAGTTTTGCCCAACGCCCCCCTCGCGTTGCAGCCGAGGGGCGCCAACGCTACCATGCAGCGACCCCGAACAGACCCATGGCTTCCGTAAGCGTCATTCTGCCGGCTGCCGGCGCGTCGACCCGGTTCGGCGCCGAAACCAGCAAGATTCTCCAGCCCCTCAAGGGCCAGCCGGTCTTCCTGCGCTCGATCGACCTATTCTCACGGCGGCCGGACGTCGGCCAGATCCTGCTGGTGGTCTCCGACGCCCAACGCGACGACCTGGCCCAGTGCTACGAGCGTGTGCTGGCCGCCGAGAAGGTCCAGTTGGTCCCCGGCGGGGCCGACCGGACCGGTTCGGTCCGCCACGCCCTGGCCGCGGTGACCGACGAAGCCGAGCTGGTCTGCGTTCACGACGCGGTCCGCCCGTGTGTGTCCCAAGCACACATCGACGCGGTCTTCAGCGCCGCCGAAACCCACGGCGCCGCGATCCTGGCTTGGCCCATTCACGGAACGGTCAAGCACGCATCGGATCAGGTCATTGAGCGCACCGTGGACCGCAGCGACCTGTGGCAGGCGCAGACCCCGCAGGTGTTCCGCAAGGATTGGCTGATCGAGGCCTACGCGTCGGGGCAATCCGCCACCGACGACGCGGCCATGCTGGAAGCCATGGGCCGACCCGTCCATCTGGTCACGGGCGATCCGCGCAATATCAAGATTACCACCCCGGCCGACTTGGCCATGGCCGAAGCCGTCATCGACACGCTGGGCTGACGACCGGCAAAACGCTGTTCAAATCGAACGGCTACGTTACAATAACCGTTCGCTCCAACGGGAAGGGCCAACCATGAGAACACTTTGGGCGCTCGCAATCGCGGGGAGCATACTCGTCGCCGTCGGCTGTACTCCCCAAACGGCCGAACAACAGCAACTCAACGTGTTTCGCTCCAACGTATCGGTGGGTGTGATGCGACTGCGATCGGCCTTTAGCGAACTTCAGCCGCGAACGGCCGAACGCGAAGCCGACTGCCGTAGCTTGATCTTTGAAATGATGGCCATGTGCGAGGATGACCCGCAGAGCCAGGCCCTCTCCGACGAGCTCGCCAAGGCCCTGGCCCGGTCCGACACCTTCAACATGTACGACTACTACGTGCTGTGGTTGGCGGGCGACCACCTGCAGGCCTATCCCCCCAAGGACGCCGCGTTCCTGCGGGCCCTGGCCAAGAAGGTCGAGACCGCCCGCGCCGCCGATGCGCCGGAAATCTACCACACGCAGTATTCGGCCATGGCGGTCGGATTTCTGCTGGCTACGACCAGCTACAACGGCCGCGTCGACACCTATGAGGACCGCGTCGACTACCGCCAATGGGAGACCTTCCGCGGGTGGATGAACACCCACGGCGGCAAGCTGACCTACGATGAGTCGATCGATAAGTATCGGCCCAGCGACCACCCCCCCGAAGACAAGCCCGAGCGCACCGTGCCGGAAGAATAAGACGCCCTCGTCATGAAGATCGGTATCGTCTCGGACTCTCACGGGAAGACGTCTCGTCTTCGAAACGCCCTGCAACTGCTGGCGGACGCCGGCGCGGAGCTGATCGTCCATTGCGGCGACATCTGCTCGACCGACTGCCTCAAGCTCCTGGGCAAGTGCGGCCTACCGGCCTACCTGGTCGCCGGCAACATGGATCGGTCTGTCATTCACATGGCGGCCAAGGCCGAGAAAGCCGGGGTGACCTTCTCGCCCAGCACCATCGAAGTTCCCCTGCCCGGCGGCAAGTACTTGGTGGCCACCCACGGCAACCACGAAGAGTTGCTGGATGAGCTGATCGCCGGCCAGCAGTTCCCCTACGTCTGCTGCGGGCACACGCACAAGCAGCGGGACGAACGGGTCGGCCGTGTGCGAGTGATCAATCCCGGCGCCCTAAACCACCCCAAAGGTCCCAACTACCCCACCGCCGCCCTGCTGGATGCGGACACCGACGAGCTGGCCTTCATCCGCATCGACCCCTAGCCCTCGGCCGCGCAATAAGACGAGGCGCCGCCGGACGGGCGACGCCTCGATTCGGTTCGGTAATGGGCCCTGGCCTACTGGACCTTGATCACCTTGCTCGCCTTGGCGCCCTTGGGGCCTTCGGCGAGTTCAAACTGCACGTCATCGCCTTCGTCGAGGGTCTTGAAACCCTCGCCGTCGATGTCCGTGTAGTGCACAAACGCATCCTTGCCTTCCTCGGTGGTGATGAACCCATAGCCCTTCGAGTTGTTGAACCATTTGACCTTGCCTGTAGGCATCCTTTGAACTCCTTTGTCGCACGGCTGCTGCAAGAAATGCCGACCTCGTACCCCACGACCACCGTCCCGCCGCGACGGCCGCGCACAAATTAGATAGGTGTTCGTTGTGCATCGGCGCAACTGAGCCCGTCTGCCAATTCGGACCCGACCGACGAGTGGGAACCCGCTCCCCGACCGCCCGTCAGCCTGCATCGAGAGGGATATTCGAGCCGACCGGCCCTCGTGTCAATCGCTTTCTTCGACCACGCGGGGGCGGCGCTATTCCTAGTCGATCCAGCCGCCGCCCATTAGCCGGTCGCCGTCGTAGACCACCGCCGCCTGGCCCGGGGTGATGGCTGAGACGGGCTCGGAAAACTCGGCGGTGAACTCGGTTTCGCCGGTTCGCTTTACGCGAGCGGGCGCGCCGGCATGGTTGTAGCGAATCTGCACGGTCGCCTCGAAATCGTCCGGCACGTCGGCATGCCAATTGGCGGCTGAAGCGCGGAGCGACCGGCTCATCACCTCCGATTTCGGGCCAATGGTGACCGTTGCGGTCGCCGGGTCGATCGCGGTGACGTACATCGGTTCGCCGGCTGCGACGCGCAGCCCCCGCCGCTGGCCGATGGTGAACCGCGCGTAGCCATCGTGCTCGCCGAGGACCTCGCCGCGGGCGTTAGTGATGGGACCCGACCGAAGCGCCTCGGGGGCGCGCTCGGCCAGCAGGGCCGCGTAGTCATCGTTGGGAACAAAGCACACTTCCTGGCTATCGGGCTTGGCGTGGACGGGCAACTGCAGGCGGCGGGCGATCTCGCGCGTGGCGTCCTTGCTCGCATGCTCGCCGATGGGCAGACGAATACGGCCCAGCCGCGACCGGTCGATGCCGAACAGCGCATAGGACTGATCCTTGGCGAGCGTCTTGGCGCGGGCGATCGCCACGTGGCCGTCGGCTTCAATGGTGCGAGCGTAGTGACCCGTCGCCAGATGAGCCGCTCCGACCGAGTCGGCCATATCGAACAGGCGCCCGAACTTGATCCGCGCGTTGCAGTGCACGCACGGGTTGGGTGTTCGGCCGGCCACGTATTCGGCCACGAAGTCCTCCATGATCGGGGCGAACGCACTGACCACCGGCATGGAGATCAGCTCAATGCCGAGCGCCTCAGCCACCTGTCGCGCGTCTTCGGCCGCCTGGGGCGAGCAGCACGCCCGGTCGCCGGCCTGTTCGAGCTTGAGGCACAGGAACACACCGGTGACGTGGTAGCCCTCATCGCTCAACAGCGCCGCGGCCACCGCGGAGTCCACCCCACCGCTCATGGCGACCATCACGTGATTGTCGTCCAACGACATTCGCGCCATTCTACCCGCCCCGGCCTTCGGTGCCCACGCGCTGACTCAATGTCGCGTTTGACAACTGCCCCGCCGCGGGGTTTACTGCTGGCCGCCAACAGGAGACTGACCATCAGCGAACAAACGACCGAAGCCCCCGCCTGCCCGCGATGTCACATGACCATCGCCGCCGACGCCGAGTTCTGCGAGCACTGCGGCGCCAAGGTCGGCGAGCACAAACACGTGCCCTGGTGGCACGTCCACCGCCGTGTGTACGACTGGACGTTGGCATGGGCATATCGGCCCTCGGCCGCGGTGGCGCTGTTCATCTTGAGCTTCGCCGAGAGTAGCTTCTTCCCCATCCCGCCGGACGTGTTGCTCATGCCGTTGGTGCTGGGCAACCGCAAGCGATGGATCCGATACGCCTTCATCTGCAGCCTGGCCAGCGTGCTGGGCGCCGTGTTCGGCTTTGGGATCGGCATGTTCCTGTGGGGACAGGTGGGCGACTTCTTCCACGAGAACGTGCCCGGCTTCGGGCGCGATGAGGTCGCCCTGGTCGCCCAGCCCGACCAACCCATCGAAGGCTTCGTCGATCAGACCAGCCTCGAATTGAAGGGCATTTGGGATGTATCCCTAGCCGATCCGGTCCGCATGGACGGTGGGGCCAAGGAGTTCCCCCTCGAGGCCGTCGACGTTGACGCCAGTAAGGTCCACCCGTTCTCTCGGATCGGAAAGCTCTACGAGCAGTACAACTTCTGGATCGTTTTCACGGCCGGGTTCACGCCCTTGCCGTTCAAGGTCATTACGGTAACGGCGGGCGTATTCGGCACGGGCGAGCAGGTGGCCAGCCCCCTGTTGTTCTTCGCGGTATTCCTGATCGCTTCGACCGTCAGCCGTTCGGCCCGGTTCTTCCTGGTCGCCGGCCTGATGCGCAAGTATGGGCCGACTATCACCCCCTTCATCGACAAGTACTTCAATTGGCTGGCGCTGTTGTTTGCGGCGCTGCTGATTGGCGGATTCCTGGTCATTAGCTACATCTGACGCAATGGCTCTTAGGTGAGGACAAGCTTATGGCTCTGATCGACAGCGAACGGCGCGACCTGCTGGCCCTGGCGCGTCAGGCGGTGGCCGCGGCCGTCGCCGGCGGGGCCCTGCCCCGCGTGACCGACGCCGCCGGCGTGCTGGCCCAGGCCCGGGGATGCTTCGTGACGCTCAAGAACCACGGCCACCTGCGCGGGTGCATCGGCACGTTTCGCCCGACCGACCCGCTGGGGGTCACGCTGGTGAACATGGCGGCCGCGGCGGCGCGGGACGATCCGCGATTCTTCGGCAACCCCATCTCCGCCGACGAACTGCCGGACCTGACCGTGGAGGTCTCCGTGCTGAGCGAGTTGGTTGAGACCGATGACCCGCTGAGCCTGCGAATCGGCGTCGACGGGATCTACATTGTCTCCGGCGGACGGAGCGGGTGCTTTCTGCCGGAGGTCGCCACCGACTTGGGCTGGGACGCTTCGGAGTTCCTCAGCCAATGCTGCGCGGGCAAGGCGGGAATGGCGCCTGACGCTTGGCGCGACCCGAGCACCACCGTGTACCTGTTCACTTCCGAGAAGTTTGGCGAATAGCCGAACGCCTATCGGGCCAGCGCATCCGGCCGCACACGGGCCAGGACCCGAAGCGCCCAGATCACTTCCGTATCGAACACCGAAATCACCGACAACTCGTCGCTGATGGGCACGAGGTGGATATCGTCGCCGCTTCGTCGGTAGAGCTTGCACGTGACCCCAATTTGCCCGGCCAGCTGCACCACGGCGGCCCGGCCGTCCGCGGCGGGCGCGGTGGGGCTGAGAATGACCATGTCCCCGTGGTTGATATCGGGCGCCATCGAGCTGCCGTCGATCTGCAGCGCGAAGGCATCCGGATGGCGGGCGCGAATGGCGGCGGCCCGGACGAACTGACAGACCTCGTCGGACTGCTCGTCCCGGAAGGTGATGATTTGAGCGGCGGCCTGATCGTCGGCGCCCTCGACGCCGGCGGGTCGCACCTTCTGGGCCGCCCGCCCCGCGTGGCGACGGATCAGATCGGCCAGCGCGGTGGTTTGTCCCTCTTGGCCCTCGGCCCAGAACTGCGGCACGCCGGCAGCGCTTCGGCCGAGGATCGGGATCAGCTCAGCTTGGTCGAAGAGGCGGTCAGCTCCGTCGGCGTCGGCACTGGGGCCGGCCACGGGCGTCAACGGCAGTGTCGCCTTCGCTGGCGCCGTGGCGGCCTCGCCTACGCCGGCGGGCAATTGACTAACGTCGGCCAGCAGATCGAGAAACGCCCACAGCGGCTCGGCGGCATCCGGCCGGTCAGCCAGCAATTCCGCCACACGCTGAACGGCCGGATGGTCGGCTGACACGCCGGAGGCCTTGCCGCCCTCGCCCGTCAGCAACCACGCCAAGTCCACGCCGGAAACGGCCGAGATCCGCACTAAGATGTTGGCCGGTGGAATGCGGGAGGATTCGTAATAGTCGTAAGTACTAGGAGATATGCCCAGGAGTTGAGCGAACTTGCTCTTGCCGCGAGGGCCGGTAAGTTCGGCTCGGATTTGGGCAATCCGACGACAAATGCTGTTGTCCGACGTGGCGCCCATAAAATTGCTTCGCGTTTGCGAATATTCTTGTTGCCATTGTACGCATATGCGAATACACTTTCGCACGACACAACGACCCACGTCGATTCTACAGGGACTTTCGGGGGTCCCGCAATAGGGATTTTCGCATATGCAGGGAAAAACACCGCAAGCCGATCCCGGCCTGACAGACCTACTCAAGGCCGTGGCCACGCTGGGCGACTGGCAGCAACAGTTGCTCGCCGAAGCGTTGCGGCAAGCGTCGAAGCGGAAACGCAAGCGGTCATCGCGGCCCGCCGGAAGCGCCCGGCGATGACCGCTGTCCAAGCTGTTGCCTCCCGCGACGCCCTCGGTGCCGGGTCTTTCGACCCTACCGGCGAGAACGGGCGTCCGGGCCCCGGCGGCCCCCCCACGGGGGGGGGCGCCCGGACGAGGGCCGCCCCATTGACTTCGACGCAGACATGGGGGGCGAGGACGACGCCGTCGGTGCGGGTTTTTTGCCCCCTACGGGCTAGATGGGGGGTCCGGGCCCGGGCGGCCTACCTTGGGGTCGGCCGCCCTTCTCTCGCGCAGCCCGACGCCACCGTCACGTCCTCGGCGCCTCCCTCGTCGACGATTCGGCTGATACCTCACGTCATGAGGTATCGACGATAGGCCGTTGGTGTGGTGGCACTACGCCGCCAACATGCGAAGCGACCGCCGCCCGATGAGCCAATCGGCCAGCACCAGCGCCAGCGCCGCAGCGATCGCCCACGGCCAGAGCGCCAGCCTATCGGCGGCCAGGACGGCCTCAGCTAAGGTTCCCGAAGTGAGAGCCCTGACGATACGCCCGCCGGTGAGCGTTTCCAGCCGATTGAGGTTGGGCCAGTTGGCGCCGAGCGCAGCAAACTCCGCCGCGTAGCCCTGCTGAAGCGGCGCCGCCCACACGGCCCGGCCGGATTCATCGACCACCGATAGCGCGACCAGGTTCGCTGCGTTGGGAACCGCCGCCTCGTAGACCCCCGGCGCAACCTGCTGCATATCGATGCGGTCGGCCAGGTCGCCGTCGGCCCGCCGACCTGCCAGCACGGACAGCGACAAGTCGCTCATCGGCGTGCCGTCGTCGGCTGCTCGAACGCGGACGACCGCACCGCCCCGACTGCGGCGGACCTCGCCGGCCAGGCGCGGGTCTCCGGTCGGCCGGAGCATCCACTCCGCCGCCCCCTGGGTCAGACGCTTGATGGCGGATCGGTCTCGATCGTCCTGATCGTCCTGCACGGGCACGGCCAGCATCGCGCTGCGGCCGAGCCCCACGTGACGAACGGCCAGGACCGGGTCGTCACCAATCTGCCCCAGCACGGTGGTGGTATCGGCCGCCCGGGCGCAGGGGATGTAGGCGTGCAGCGCTTCGGGGGATCCGCTCACCGGGGTGTCGATGGGGGTCACCGAAAAACGCCCTCGCTGAATGTCCGGGCCCCGACACTGACGCACGAACAGACTGAACACCTCAGCCAGACGGCGGAAGTCATCGGTGGGGATCAGCGACAGCTCGTGGGTGGCCGCCATCCGCGCCAGCGGAGATTCCCCCGCCTCGTTTCCGGATGAACGGACGGCGAAGATGAAGACGGCCGCATCAGCCGCTTGGATGGTCGCCAGGGCGGCGTCGGCGTCGAAGGGCTCGGTCTGAAGATCGCTAACGACCAGGATTACGCGCCGGCGCGGGCTCGCCGCAGGCTGGGCGGCGTGTTGAAGGGCGGGCCAAACGTCCGTGGGCCCGGCGGGCCGAATGATCTGCAACGCCTGGTCGAGGGTGTTGAAGTCGGGCGGGCCGTCGCCGCTGTCGTAGATCTCGCGCGACTGATCCGCGAAGGCAATCACCGTTAGTGTATCCCGGTCGGTCAGATGTCGCTGAAGCGCCAACGTCGCCTGCGCCGCCTGCTGGTAACGCGTCAGCCCCTCGGCGGTCGCGTCCGTCGCCGCCATCGATCCCGAAGCGTCCAACACCACCGTCACCGCCAACGGCTGACGCTCGAACGGATTTGCCACCAACGCGGCGACCTGGTTAAGCGGGTCATCCCGATCGGCCGGCGTTTGTCTCGGCCCCGAGCCGATCAGCAGCAGCCCGCCGCCGGCGCGAACGTAGTCGGCCAACTCGCGGCGCTGGTCGTCCGACAGCATCAACCCCAACGGGCTAACCACCACCACGCCCGCGTAACCCATCCATGACCGCACAGGCTGCAGCGACCCGTTGCGCAAGGACAGCGACTCAACCGAGGCATCGCTGGGCAGGTCGAGCGACACGGGGGGGCCGGCGGCAACCACCGCCACGATCCGCTCGGTAGGCGCGACGATGGCAGTGATGCGATCGTTCTCGGCGAAGGCGTCCGCGGCGTTCAGCTCGGCCGCATACGTGCGCGCCCGGTCGCGCGGAGGCGAATCGCTCAGGCGTATCGTTGCCGGGAAATCGGGCAGCAGTTGGATTTGCCGCGCGTAGAGCCTTTGACCATCGCGCGAAACCGTCAGCCTTCGGGACTGAGCCTTCGTCGCCGAGACGGTCACGCTCAGATGCAACTGGTCGCCGCTGCGGCTGACCGACAGGTCCGCCACCCGCGCGTCGGGCGGCGGCGCTGTGTGCGGCACGATCAGCACCGGCACGTCCGCACGCCCCAAAGCCGAGGCCGCACGCTCCCAGCCGGCATCGGTGAACTGACCATCCGTAATGAAGACCACGCCGCCGGCTCGGCCGGAGCCGGCGCGACTGGCCGCCAGGCGCAGGGCCGGCCCGATCTCCGTGGCGTCGGCCAACACCTCTTGACCGGGCGAGGCGATTTGGCCCGCGAACTGCAGCCGATCCGAGGCGATCTCGTCCGGAATGGCCAGGCCGGAAGGGCCCTGGCCCCGCACGGAGGCGGATGCATCGCCAAGCACCAGCCAAGGCCGGTCGGGCCCGCCCAGTCCGATCAGGCCCGGCCGAGCCAGCGCCCCCGCCAACAGCACCACGGCTGCGGCCCGCATCACGATGGCAATGGTCCGTCGCGGCCGCCCGCGCTTCTTGGCCGCGATGGCGGCCACGATCGGCACGATCGCGGCAGCGCCCAGCAGCCACCACCCGGGCTGATCGAACGTCAACGAGATGGCGGGATAAGCGACCATAGCTATCGGATCACGGCGGCGAGCCCTGGACGCCGGCGCCGCCATCGGCCATTATGCTCTCCACGGAGCCTCGTGCAACGATAGCGCCGGCCCGAAGGAGACCGATCGTGACCCCGAGAGAGGCATTCATCACCGCGCTGGAAGGCGGCCAGCCGCCGTACGTGCCGCACTGGGAGTTGGTCTTCTACCCGACCATGGAAGCGCTCGGGAAGGTCCACCCCGAGCAGCGGGCCTACCACCAGTGGGACCAGATGTCCGAGACCGAACGCGAAGCCCACCGCACCGACATCGGCGGGCTCTACGTCGACTGCGCCCGAAAGTACGACCACGCGGGCATCATGTTTCACTGCGCCATGGGATGGAAGCAGGCGGGGCTGGAATCCATGCGGTGCTGGGAGAAGATCCGCGAGCTGTCAGGCCAGGACTATCTGATCCTCAATCACGGCGACCCGACCTACAGTCTGCCCGACGGCGAACACATGATGGCCTTCGCCGAGCGCCTCGGCGAGGACCCGCAAGGCCTCAAGGACGACGCCGCACGATCCGTCGACCGCTGCCTGGAGCACGCGGCCGTCTTCGCCAAGCACGGCGAGCTGGACGGTTTCGCCATGTGCGCCGACTACTGCTTCAACGACGCGCCGTTCCTGTCGCCGGCGATGTTCGACGAGTTCGTAACCCCCTACCTCAAAGCCGTCATCGCCGGCTATCGCGAGATGGGCTTCTACGTGATCAAACACACCGACGGCAACATCATGCCGATCCTGGACTCGCTGATCGAAGCCAATCCTCACGCCCTGCACAGCCTGGACCCCCAAGGCGGGGTCGACATGGCCGAGGTCAAGCGGCTGGTGGGCGATAAAGTCTGCCTGATCGGCAACGTTAATTGCGGCCTGCTGCAGACGGGCACGGACGCCGAAGCCCGCGCATCGGCCCAATACGCAATGGACCACGGCAAGCCCGGCGGCGGGTTCGTGTTCTCGACCAGCAACTGCATCTACACCGGCCTGGCCCTGGAGCGCTACGAGCTGATTCTTGACGTGTGGCGAGCCGGGCGCGACTATAGCTAGCAGGCTGCGGCGCGTCATGGAGGCCGCGCCGCCAACGACGGTAATCAAGGACGGTGGTGATGGCGAAGGAACGGCTTTTCGTCGGCGTTGATCTTGGGGGCACGAAGATCCTGGCGGTGCTGGCCACCGAATCCGGCGCCGTCGTCAACCGCCACCGCGTGCCCACCCCGCGCGACAAAGGCGCCCAGGCCGTCATCGAAACCATCGCCGCCAGCGTGGACGGCGTCCTCGAAAAAGCCGGCGTCCGCCGCAAGCACGTGCCCGCCGTGGGCGTATCCATCCCGGGCGTGACCGACCCCAAAGCGGGCCTGGCGGTGCTCACACCGAACATGGGCCTCTCGGGCGTGCCGGTCGCCAAGGAACTCGGCGCCCTGCTGGGGGCCAAGGTGGTGCTGGCCAACGACTGCAACGCTGGGATCTTGGGCGAGGCGTGGCTGGGGTCGGCCCGGGCGGCGCGGAGCGCGGCGGGTATCTTCGTGGGAACCGGCATCGGCGGCGGATTCATCCGCCGTGACCGGATCTGGCGAGGCTTTCGCAACTCGGCCATGGAAGTGGGCCACATGATCGTGGAAGTCGACGGCCCGGAGTGCGGATGCGGCAACTTCGGCTGCTTTGAGGCGCTGGCCAGTCGCACCGCCATCGAACGCGATCTTCGGGCCGCCGTCGCGAAGGGCCAAACCACGGTACTAAGCGACCTGCTCGAAGACGACCTGAGCGTCATCCGTAGCGGCGCACTGAAAGAGGCGCTAGCCCGTGAGGACGAGCTGGTCACGGACGTGATGGCCCGCGCCGGGCGCATGCTGGGGGTGGGCTGCCTGAACATCCGCCACTTGCTGGACCCGGAGGTCATACTCCTCGGCGGCGGCGTGATCGAAGCGTGCAGCGACTTCCTCCTACCGATCATTCAGGGCGTGCTCGACGCCGACAAGTTGCCCGGCAGCCGTCCGCCCGTGCCGGTTCGCATCGCGGCGCTGGGCGATGACGCGGTCGCACTGGGGCTGATCGCCATGGCCCAGCGCGAGCTCGGCGCGCGGCCGTTAGGGAAATGCATCGCCGAAGACCTGGTCTACCCCGAGGTGCGGCTGGCCGACGATCAGTTGATTGTGGGCAACACCCCCTTTAGTCGCGACGTCTGCATCCTGGTCGGCGGCAAGATCGGCAAACGCAAGAAAGACAAGACCACCCTCAAGCGCAACGTGGTCACCCCGAAACAGGTGGAGCGCCTCTGCGTGGGCGGGCCGGAGATTGTCTTCCTCAGCACGGGCGTGGACGGCAAGGGCAAGGTCACCGACGAAGCCCAGCGTTTCCTCGCCCAGCGGGCGATCGAACTGGAGATTCTCGACACCGCCCGAACGATCGACGCCTACAACACCTGCCACCGTCGCAAGGCGGCGCTGTTTCAGATCCGCAGCTAGCCAAGACTGCGGCGTGGGTAGCAGATCTACGCGCCCTACAAGCTGCAAGCTCAGGTGGCCTAGTGGGTCGATCGTCCTCCGATCTGCGCAAGAAAACGACCGCCCATCAGTTGGAGAGGCGATCGCTCGTTGACAGATATCCGTGTGAGAGTTCTAACGTCGGCGTTTCAGCAATGCCACGGCGCCCAGGCCGAGCAGACCCAATGTGGCCGGTTCGGGGACCTCGGCGACGCGGAATCCGAAGGAGCCGAAGCCCTCGTACGTTGGCCAGTCCGAGTAGCGGCCCCACGCGAGGACGTCGGAGTAGGCCTTGTTGTACGATCCCCCCCGCAAGCCGCGGGACACCCCGAACACGATCGCCTCGTTCCATTCCCAGACGTTGCCGCCCATGTCGAACGTATCGTAGGGGCTCTGGGATAGCTCAAACTCGCCGGCCTCCGTGCGGTAGTACGGACTGTCGATCGTAAAGCCGCTGTCGTAGAAATTGGCGTTGTTTCCCGGGTCGGGATCGATCAGGTCGTTGTTGACTCTGGTGTCGCTGCCGGTGGGGTACTTGAAGTAGTTGCCCGTGACGCCATCGTTCTTGTGATAGGCGGCCTTGTACCACTCATCCTCAGTGGGGATAACGTACCGGGCGTCCGGCTCTCGCATGATGGCCAGCAGCGCCGCGTCCGTCGTAGCCCCGTTGAGGAAGTAAGAGCCGTCCTCGGTCGTGGTCAGATCTTGCGCCCCGGTCGGCATGCCGTTGGTCAGCCAATTGGCGAATCGCGCCGCATCGCCCCAACCAACTAAGTTGACGGGGCGATCCTCCTGATCGGTCGCAACTGCGTACGTATAGCTACCGTCCGAGCCGAGCCGATCGATCTTGCAGCCATATTCCTCTGCCCACATCTTGGTGCTGTAAAGCCCGTAGGTGTCTGTGGCCGCAACAGCGTTGAGGAACTCGGCGTACTGGCCGGCCGTCACTTCGAACTTGCCAATGTTGTAGCTGTAGTCAACGGCCCCATAGCCAGTCGTATCATCACGCATCCTTAGCGTATCGGCGGCATTGCCCCGATTGCCGACATTCATAAAGGGCATGTCCATGGTCGTCTGGAAATCCACCACTGCGTCCCCGCTCAGGTCAGCGCGGATACCACCCAGGGCCACGGTCGCAGAAAGGACTACCGCCAGGCCCATCAGCCCCATCTTGCCCTTCATGTGCATTTCCCTTTCTTAGAAGGCAGGCTGTCTCCATCACTTATTATTGTCCCGTATCGTCCGTTCCCAAACTGCTGCTGGAATCTTCCTTCGTCGGGGTAACAGCCCGGAGGCAGGGCATTGGAGATGTGCATCAAGATGTAGGTCAACCGCTAGACAACATGGAGTTCATGGGGTGTGTGGACGGGTGGCGCGGATAACGTTGTCCGAAGCGGCGTCGCTAGCTCCAGATGCGACGGGGACCTACGGAAATCAGCCGAAAGCTCTGATAACCCAGAGGTCGTAGGGCCGAATCTTGATCCCCGCTACGACTCCGGGCCGGCCAGAGGGCGGAAGCGCATGGCCGTTCGCTCGGCCGCTCGGGCGGCTTCGCCCGCTTCTTGGTAGAGCTCCAACTGGGCGCGAACGGCCTTGCCGGGGGCTTGGACGGGTTCGTAGCTGCCGTCCTTGAGCAATCGCTTGGCTTTGAGGTTGTCGGCGAAGTACATGTCCAGCCAGCCGACCACGCGCCGCCGCAGGCGCGAGTCGAGAATGGGGAACATCAGTTCCAGGCGTTTGTCGAGGTTGCGGCCCATCCAGTCGGCGCTGCTGAAGTACAGTTCCTCGCGCCCGCCGTTGCGGAAGTAGAACACGCGGGCGTGCTCCAGGAAACGGTCGACGATGGAGCGGACCTCGATGTTCTTGGAGACGCCCTTGACGCCCGGGCGCAGGCAGCAAATACCGCGCACGTTCAGCCGAATCCGCACGCCAGCCTGGCTGGCCCGATAGAGGGCTTCGCAGATGTCGGCGTCTTCGAGGCTGTTGACCTTAGCAACGATCAGGCCGGGCTGCTCGGGGGTGGAGACCTCGATCTCACGCTCGATCAACTCGTGGAAGCGGCGCCGCAGGCCGGTTGGGGCGATGGCTAGCTTGGCGTATTCGGCCCCTTCGGTGCTGCCGGTGACCAGATTGAAAAAGTTGGCCACATCCAGCGTCAGGTCGGCGTCGGCCGTCATCAGGCCGATGTCGCAGTAGAGGCGAGCGGTCTTGTCGTTGTAGTTGCCGGTAGCCAGGTGAACGTACCGGCGGATCACGCCGGCCTCACGCCGCACGATCAGCAGCGCCTTGGCGTGCGTCTTAAAGCCGGCCACCCCGTAGATCACGTGGCAGCCGGCGTCTTCCAGGCGCCGGGCCCAGGTGACGTTGCGGGATTCGTCGAAGCGGGCCTTCAGCTCGACCAGCGCCGTCACCTGCTTGCCGGCTTCGGCGGCATCTTGCAGGGCCTGGACGATGGGCGAATCGCCGCTGGTCCGATACAGCGTCTGCTTGATCGCCAGCACGTTGGGGTCTTGGGCGGCGCCTTCGACCAGCTGAACTACCGGATCGAAGCTCTCGTAAGGGTGACTGAGCAGCACATCCTGCGTCCGGATCGTCTGGAAGAGATCCTCCGAGCCGATCAGGTCGCGCGGGGGCTGCGGCGGCCACTCGATGTACTTGAGATCCTCGTGCCCTTGTCGATTGGCCAATTCCATCAGCGCCGCGGCGTCCAGCATGCCCGAAATCTCGTAGACATCCGCCTCGGCCAGATCGAGGGTCGCCAGCAGCCACCCGCGCAAGTGCGGATGCGGATCTGCGGAGACTTCCAGGCGGACCGCGTGACGGCGTCGGCGCGCCTGGATGGCCTCTTCGACCGCCTCCAGCAGGTCGCCGGCGTCGTCGTCGATGGCCACGTCGGCGTCGCGGGTAACGCGGAAGGTCGCCGCGGCGAGAACGTTGCCGGCCGGAAACAACTGTCCGGCGTGCGTGGCGATCACATCCTCCAGCCGCGCCAGGTGGGTGGCCTCGGCGCCGGGAACGGTGATGAACCTGGCAAGCTGCCCGGGCACGGGCACAACCACAATGCCCGGGTCGTCGTCCGGCCTGGCCCCAGCCAACACCAGCGCCACGTTCAGCCGCATGCCCGGCAGCAGCGGCATGGGGTCGAGATCATCAACCGCCAGGGGCGTCAGGATCGGCAGGATTTCTTCCCGGAAGTGCGCCGCCAGGAACTCGCCCTGGGAGGCCGTCCAATCGGCCGGGCCGAGCACAACCAGGCCCTGCTCGGCCAGAAGACCGAGGGCCTCGGCGATGCCCTCGGTCTGCCGGGCCACCATGGCGTGGGCGCGGACGCCGATGGCGTCAATCTGTTCCCGGGCGGTCAGGCCGGACGCGTCGCGCTTGGCCGAGCCGGCCGCCCGAAGCTGCATCAGGCCGGCCACGCGGATCAGAAAGAACTCATCGAGGTTCGAGCTGACAATGGCCAGGAACTTCAGCCGCTCCAAGAGCGGCAACTCCGGGGAGAGCCCCTCGGCCAAAACGCGATGGTTGAACTCCAGCCAACTCAACTCACGATTGATGTACAGGCTGGGGTCGTCCAGGTCCGGCGTTTTCTTGGGGTTCTTGGCCATGAGTCTGCTGGGGTCCGGGGGGCTACTGAACGGGCTCGGCCCGTCGCTGGTCGCCGAGCGAGGCCGGCGCTTCTTCCAATCGAGCTTTCAGCCCAAAGATATCGGCGAATAGATCGCCTTTGGTGTCCAGCCCTCGCCGCTCGAGGGTCAGGTCGGCGACGCCTTCAACCCGAATGATCAGTTCACCGTCGCCGGGGTGACAGGTCAGCTCGCGCACCTGCTGGGCGTGGCCGCGGTCAAGGGCGTCGGCCAGGCGGAGCAGCGCCGCCAGCTTACAGACCACCATCCGCATGGGCCGCGGCAAGGCCGTGTACTCGACGTGCGAGTTCTTGGGACACGATCGCCGATGATAGCGCGCCACCAGGGCGACGATTTCCCGCTCTTCGCGACTGAGCCCGAAAATCTCGGTGTTGGCGATGATGTAGTAGCCGTGCTTGTGGTGGGCGCGGGTATGGATGAACCGCCCCACCTCGTGCAGCGTGGCCGCCGCCTGCAGCAGCAACCGTTGGCGGCGCCCCAGGCCGTGCTCGGCCTGCAGTTGATCGAACAGTCGCAGGGCCAATCGGCCGACGTTGGCGGCGTGCTTGGTTTCCACGCCGTACTTCTCGGCGATGGTCTCGGCCGAGTGCATCACGCCGACGGCGAGGGTCTCATCCTCCTGCCCCGTCACGCGCAGGGCCAGGTCCAGCAACAGCCCGTCCCGCATGGTCACCGGGGAAACAATCATTTCCTTCACGCCCGTCGCGTGCATCAGGGCTTGGTAGACCAGCAAGGCCGGCACGAGCGTTTCGGCGTCGGCAAAGTTCAGGCCGAACCGATTGATCAGGTCTTCGGGCGTATGGTGGTGACATCGGTCGACCAGTTCGTCTAGGCGGTCGCGGTCGAGCGTGACCAAGTCGGTCTCATCCGTCGGCTGGCCCACTTGCTCGGCGGCGAAACGCACGTCGCCGCCGATCGCGACGAACTTCTTGATCTTGCCCAGTTTCAGCGACGCCCCAGCCGAGGTCAGCGCGTTGTCGACGTGCTGGGCCAACATCTCCGCGGACCGCTCGGGCGTTTCGTGAGCGGTCACCAGCATCTCTTGGAGTCGGATCGACCCCAGCGGCAGCGACTGGCTGGCCACGATGTGGCCCTTGGAGAGGATCGTCAGTTCCGTCGAGCCGCCGCCGACCTCGCCAACCAGCGTGCGGAAGCGGCTGAGCTTGACGCGGCTGCCCGCTCGGTGGCGAACGGCGTAGACCTTGAGGCGACTTTCCTCGGCGGTGTCGATGACCTCCACGTCGAAGCCGGTGGCCATGAAGACGCGGTCGATGAACATGTCGGCGTTACGGGCCTCGCGAATGGCGCTGGTGGCCACGGCCCGAATGCCGCAAACCTCATAAAGGTCCAGTTGGCGCCGGTAGTCGCGAAGAATCGCCACCGCCGCTCGCATGGCTTCCTCGTCGAGGCGCCCCTGGCCGAAGGTGTCCTGGCCCAGGCGGGCCGCCCGGCGCAACTGCTCCAGCACCTCCATGCGCCCGTCGGGCAGGACCTGGGCGATGGCCATGCGGATGGAGTTAGTGCCGATGTCGATCGCGGCGATAACGCCGCCGGGGTGCGTCGAGTGGTCGTGTTGGTCGGTTGTGCTCATGGTCGCTCGCAGAGCTGGCGGCATGGGAAGCCCAGGCGCCTTTACGTCTCTATAGTCAGCACGCGCCGGAGGGCGTTTTCAAGCAGATTCCCCTTTCGCTGGGCGGCTTGGCGTTCGGGCTCGGCCCAACCGGTGGTCCGGCAGTGCACCACCATCCGCTGCGGCGTCACGGTGCACGTAACATCCTCGACAACGTCGGCGTGGCTGCGGTCCAGCCCGTCGGCCACGCGCAGCAAGCCGCCCAGCACCCTCACGGCGTGTCGGCGGCCGTCGGAAAGGGCCGCGAAGTCGGCGTGAGTGTCTTTGGGCAGGGCCTTTCGATGGTAACGGGCCACCAGCGCCACGATGCGGCGCTCGTCATCGGACAGGGGCAGTTCAGCCGACAGGACCAGCCGGAGGGCGGTCTTGTGATGGGCCTTTTGACCTTCGATCCAGCCGATATCGTGCAGCATGGCCCCGCATTGCAGCCAGAAACGTTCGTCGGCGCCCAGGCCGTGCAGGGGTCGGAGTTCGTCGAACAAGCGCAACGCCAGGCGGACCACCTGGTGGGTGTGCTCAGCCTCATAGTGACAACGCTGCGCCAGAACAGCCGCGGCGGCCAGTTGCGACGCACGTGTCTCATCGACGGGAGCTTCCACGCCGGCGGGCCACTCGGAATTGCCTGAGGGGTCGCGCATGCTCCTACTCGCTGGGCTCGCAGACCGGCGGGGAGACGGCGGGCGTCGGCTCGCCGGCGGCATCGGCGGGCCTGGCGCTCGTGAATCCGCGATCTGCCCCCTGCTGCAACAGGGCGATCAGTCTCGGCCACAGTTCGTTGTCCCGCAGACGGGCCCAATAAAGGCTAAGTCGACTGAAGGTCTGTTCACGATGGCGTTGGCGGTCCTCGCGGAGATAGGCCACGCCCGGACGGACGGCGCCGATGGCATCATCGCTGCCGCAATAGGTGATGGTCCGCCGCTGCTCGGTCAGCAGGAACTGCTCGAGTCGCTCGGACCAGACGTCGCAATCGTGGAGCTCACCCAGCATGGTCTGGAGGTCTTTGGCGGCGGCGATGAAATCATCCAGTCGGCCATCGTAGGCCGGGGCGAAGATCTCCATGGTGTAGCGCATGCGTTTGGCCGCAATGCGCATCTGATGGTGTCGGGTCAGTTGTTGCGGCTCGGCCAGTGAATCCTGGTAGTCGCACAGCTCCTCCAGCCGCGCCAGAATCTCCCGCTGGGCCCGGCGAAGTAGGCGTCGGCTGGGTCGGCCGGCGCGAGAGCCTTTCGGCAAGGCGCCCTTGCGAACCTCGCGCCGCATCCGATCGATCACGCGCAGGGCTTTGGCGTTCTCGCCGGCGGCCAGCACCGCCGGCTGCAGGGCTTCCCGCTGCTGCATGCACCGCAAGAGCAGTCGCGAGACGCCCTGTCGTTGCTGGGGGTCGGCAACCCGGCCGGCCAGGTCGCGCAGGAACTCAATCTGCACGTCCTGATCGCGCGCCTCGCCGAGCGACCGGGCCAGTCGTCGGACTTGCCGCCGCCACCGCTTGACGGACTTGGTCGGCCACAGATCGCTGAAGACGGCCAGCACCGCCCGGATCCGCCGCGAGGCGACACGGGCCTGATGAACATCCTCCACGTCGTCGCCACGACGAAGGCCCTTGAGTCGCTCGGCCAGCGCCGCCAGTTGCCGACGCAGATAACGTCCGGCCAGGCGTCGTTCGCTCTTGTCCGCGGTCTTGACCATCCCCTCTCTCCACATGCTTCAGACCCCTCGGCCTGACCACCACATGCTATCACGTATCGCCCCGC
The DNA here is from genome assembly GCA_964428895.1 of uncultured Planctomycetaceae bacterium. Classification (GTDB taxonomy): domain Bacteria; phylum Planctomycetota; class Phycisphaerae; order SM23-33; family SM23-33; genus HyVt-337. The sequence goes on along the minus strand of CAYRZU010000017.1, from coordinate 12,754 downwards.
CCAGTGGGCCAAAGACGTGCTAAGGTCCCGTTGGGGCCCGCCCGGCGATGGCTATGGGCTCGCCGGGGACGACGTCGGCTGGCTCGTCGGCCCAGCCGGCGTTCCGTTATCGGCGAACCAACGGTCGTAAGCGAACCAGCCGCCCGCCGCCAGCGCCGCGGCGATCAATACGATCATGATCGCCGTTCGGACCCGGCGCTTGCCGATCAGCGTTGCGCCCAGCGGGCGGCGCGGCTTGCGGGTGAAGACGCGCCCCAGCCGATGCGTCAGTCGCATACGGGCGTTGACGGCCCAACCCGAGCCCTCCAGCACCGCGCTGAGGTCGCGCTTGCGCAGCTTCAGCACCGCCACTACCATGGTCGGAATCAGCACCGCCAGCACCGCCGCACCGATGCCGATCCAAATCTCATACCAGTGAAGCTTGGTGAGTTTCTCGGTGATGTAGGCCAGCGCTGAACCCACCGCCGCCAGCGCCACGCCCGCCCCGGCCAGCATGCCGGCGTTGGCCAGGGATTGCTTCTGCGGCGTCGGGGCCGGTTCGGCCGGGGCCGTCACGGTGGTTTCGACGCGCTGGTCGAACTGTTGCTCGGCCTTGGAGGTGATCGACTCAATCTTTCCCGTCAGTATCCGCCCCAGGCGGACAAACGGGGCAACGATCGCCTCGGAGAGGCTGATGGGGTTTTCCAGCACATGGACCACGCGAGCGTCGTGTTCGTAGCCCAGTCGATCCCGGAAGATGCCCCGCTTGCCCAGGCAGAGGTTGCCCTTGTTGCCGGACGTGACCGGCACGGCCAATTCGAGCGGCCCTTCCTCCCCGGCTCGGGGCGTGACCTCGATGTACATCAGATACATATTGGCTGAATCCGCGATGGCGGCGTGGGCGGCGCGGTCGGTCACCTTCACCGCGAACTCGAACCGTCGGCCGTCCATGATCACCGAGCCCATTTCGAACATCGCCCGCTTCCTGGGGTCGTACAGGTGCGGGAAGGCGATGAAGTTGTTGGCCAGTTCCAGCAGCCCCGCCTGATAGAGCAAGACCTTTTCGACCAGGCGGACGTTGTCGAGGTGGAAGGCGGTCTGTTCGCTCTCGGCAATCAGGCCGCGGACCAGGTCGGCGTACTTGGCCTGCTGGTAGGTGGTCAATCGGTCAACGTCGAGGTCGGTGATGTTGGACCCGGGCTTGGCGTTGACCCACGCGTCGTGGGGCGCAAAGAAATCCTTGATCTGCTTCCACTGCCGGGCCGACAGGCTCGCGGCGGCCTTGCCCAGTACGGCCGGGATCACATCGGCGCTGAAGGCGTCGAGGGCATCGGCGTCGTGGTGATTGATCGGATCGTCGAAGACCAACGTCAGGTCCGGCCGAGCGCGGGCGATGGGGGCTTCGTCCAGCAGGTGCTCGATAGCGGCGACGTCGTCGAGGTCGAGCGTTTCGAGTTCGCCGGCGGTCCAGCCCATTCGCCCGACCAGGGATTCATCCAGCGCCACCGCGTGACACTGGGCGAAGTACTGATCGAGCTTCCGTCGTAACGACTGGACGGTGGCGTAGGCCTCTCCCGTGTCGGCGCCGAGCGGATAGACGTCGTTGGTCTCCTTGCCGGAGGGCGCAGCGCCTCGGGCCAGCCACTCCAAATACGCGGCCGACTCGGCGGCGAAGGCCGCGAGGGTGTCACTGTCGACGCCGTCCTTGCCCGAGGGGTGAGGCGAGCCGCCGACCGCGGTGATGATGTCGGTCAGGTACTGGCGGATGTCGGAATCTTCGGCCGCTTCGGGTAAGACCACGCCGGCCTCACTGACGGAACTGGCTTCGGCCTGGGCCTTGATCTGGCGGACCTGATCGAGGGTCAGAGGCTTCTCATCGGCGGCGTCTTGGCCGAGGCGGCGGAGCATCTTCTGAGCGGCGGCGCGGATCTGTCGGCCGTCGGCGCTTTCGCCGTTGATGGCCCCCAGCGTTAGCGACGCCTTGGCGCCGTCGATGCCGCCGTGGTCGGCCAACACGTCGGTCAACCATTGGGCGGCGTCGCGAATCTCCCAGCACATGACTCGCCCGTTGTCGTCGGCGTCGATCCAGCGCAGAAAGACCTCATCGGCGTGCAGGCCCTCGGTGGGGGCCGCGGTGGCCACCCAGTGGGCTTCATCGAGCGTGACGACCGCTTGCAGGTCCTTGGTGTTGCGGATCACCGGGTGCAATGATCGGCCGAAACGGCGGAAGGTGACGGATTGGTTTGGCGTCATGGCCCCACCTGCAGGCGACGCGTTGGCGGCGCCGGTTAGTCTAGGTCGTAGCAATCGCCGGGACCGGGAATTTCCACGTCGCGGCAGCCGGCATTATTGAGCATCTCTTTCATGGCCGCAAGCTGCCCGTCTTCGCCGTGGACCACGAAGGCGGCCTTGAGGTCCTTGGCGATCGGGCTGAGCAGCCGGGCGAAGTCGTCGGCGTCGGCGTGGGCGCTGAATCCGTTGAGCACTTCCACGCGGGCCATCAGTTTGTAGAGGCGACCGAAGATCTTCAGTTCCTTGACGCGATCGACAATCCGGCGGCCAAGCGTGTGCTGGGCCTGGTAGCCGACGATGACCACGGTGTTGCGCTCGTCCTCCACGTTGTTCTTGAGGTGGTGGAGGATTCGGCCCGCCTCGCACATGCCCGAAGCGCTGATGATGACCGAGGGCTCGTCGCGATGGTTGAGTTCCTTGGATTGGCTAACATCAACCAGGTACTGCACCAGCCCGCGGCCGAACACGTCTCCCTGCTGGGCCCAGAAGTCGCGGGCCTGGTCGTCGTAGCATTCGGGGTGGCGGATGAAGACATCGGTGGCGTTGACCGACAGCGGCGAGTCCACGTAGATCGGCAGGGGCTCCAGCAGGCCCTCGGCGATGGCCTGGTGGAGGAAGTAGACAATGTGCTGCGTTCGGCCGACGCTAAAGGATGGGATGATGACCTTGCCGCCGGCGTCGCGCGTTTCGCTGATGATGCTGACCAGGGCCTGCTTCATCGACTGCGCATCGGAGTGACGGCGCCCGCCGTAGGTGCTCTCGGTGATCAGGTAGTCAACCTTGGGCAGCGGCTCGGTGGGGTCCCGAAGAATCGGCAGGTTGAACCGGCCCAGGTCGCCGGTGTAGAGAATGCGGACCGGATCGCTACGTTGGATTTCCACCAGCACGCAGGCCGAGCCCAAGATGTGGCCGGCCTCCAGGAAGGTGGCGGTGCATTGGTCGGCGAACGGAATCGGCTGATTGTAGGGGATGCCGTGGAACAGGCGTTCCGAGGCCCGGGCATTCTCGACGGTGTAGAGCGGCTGGATGAACTCGCGCTCATCCTCGGCGCGCTTCTCGTTCCAGTAGCGGGCGTCTTCCTCTTGGATCTTGGCCGAATCGGCCAGCATGATCTTGCAGAGGTCGCAGGTTGCGGCGGTGGCGTAGACCGGGCCGTTGAATTTGTTGGCCACCAGGTGGGGAATCTTGCCGCTGTGGTCGATGTGGGCGTGGCTGAGCAGAATCGCCCGCAGGTCCGAGGGCCGCACGGGCAGTTCCTCATTCATTTCCCGCGACCAACTGCGGTGGCCCTGGAATAGACCGCAATCCATCGCGACCGGCCCTTCGTCCAGGCGCAACAGGTGCATCGATCCGGTAACCGTTTCCGCCGCTCCGTGGAACTCTAGTTCAATCATGGTGGTCGCTCGAACGCCTCCATCGAAAACGCCGGCCTCTGCGCGAGCCGGGCGGGAGGGGGCAGTGTCTCGGACTCGCCTCCCTGCCGCAAGGGGTTTGTGAGCGGCGGCGAATGTGGTATCGTGACGGGCCGCGCATTCATGAACGCGACCAACGGAGAAGACCCCGATGACACCGAGAGAAAACTTCATCGCCTCCATCAAGTTCGAGACCCCCCGCCGCCTGCCGCGAACGTTGCCCGAGCCATGGGGCGGCGATCGGGCCTCGACCGGCATGGACCCCACCGTGGACGGGCGCCCCGACGCGTCGGCCGGCCCGGCCACCGATGAGTGGGGATCGGTCTGGATCAACATCGGCGTATCGGCCCTGGGCGAGGTCAAAGAGCCGGCCCTAGAAGACTGGGCCGACTTCGACAAGCTGATCATCCCGGACGTCCGCGACGACGCGCGCTGGGAAGGCCTTGCCGGCGCCCGCGAACGCGCCGGCGACAAGTTCCTGATGGGCGGCGGCGTGAGCCTGTATGAGCGGGTGCACTTCGTCCGCGGGCTGGTCAACGCCTGGACCGACATCTACGAACACCCCGACGAACTGCTGAAGTTGATCGATATTCTGGTGGACATGAACCTGCACGCGATCGAGCGTTACGCCGCGGCCGGCTGCGATGGGTACTTCTTCTGCGACGACTGGGGCCTGCAGGACCGGCTGATGATCCAGCCGGCCAAGTTCACCGAAATCTGGAAGCCCGCCTACGCCAAGGTCTACTCCGCCGCCCACGACGCCGGCATGCTCACGCTGCTGCACAGTTGCGGCGAGATCACGGCCATCCTCGACGACCTCATCGACGCCGGGCTCGACGTCATCCAAATGGACCAGCAGGAGAACATGGGCCTGGAACGCCTGGGCCGCGAATGGGGCGGGCGGATCACCTTCTGGTGTCCGGTCGACATCCAACAAACCATGGCCCGCGGCAACTGTGACGAGATTCGGGCCTACGTCCACGAAATGATCAAGCACCTCGCCCGCCCCGAGGGCGGGTTCATCTGCGGTTACTACGGCGACCCGGTCGCGGCCGGCCACTCCGAAGAAGCCATCGAAGCCATGTGCGACGAGTTCATGAAAGCCGGCGCCGCCGACTGACGCCACGGTCTGGAATAAGGAGATTCGACCATGAAGCTACTTCACTGCCTCGCGATGCTGCTGGTGATTGTGGGCGCCCTGAACTGGGGCCTGATCGGTGTTGGGGGACACGACTGGAATATGGTCTTCAAGATTTGCGACGCCATCGCCGGTGAAGGCAAGGTGACCCTCGAAGGCGGCAACCTGGACGTCGACATGCCCGGGCCTGGCCAAGACGGCATGTACCTGGCCGAAAAGATCACCTACATCGTCGTGGGCATCGCCGGGCTGTTCCTGATCCTCTGCTGCTTCACAAAGGTCAAAGGCTGCTGCAAGACCTAGCGCCGCCTGTCAGTCGACGAGGCGGTGGACCTCTTCGGTGGCGATCTGGGCCCATTCCCATAGGCGTTGGGGTTGGCTGCGGACGGTGGAGATGTCTTTGAGGATCACTTCCACGTTGCAGCCGCGGGTGCGTTCGAGTGTGTCGCGGAGTTCGGCGCGGGCTTGGTCCGGCCGCCAGCGGTCTTCGGCCAGAATGGCGGGGTTGGGTTTGAGGGAGTAGACGTACTCGCGGCCGCACTCGGTGGCGGCGCGATCGGGGTCGACCCACGGGCTCATCGACACTTTCCGGAGATTCGGCACGCGACGGAGAATGCCCATCTTGATATCGAGCGGCTCGCAGCAACCGTAGTAGGTCATGCCGAACCGTCCCAGCAGCTTCAGCTCGTGCTTCAGGGCGAACTCCCAATGCATCTCGGGCGAAACTTCCGAGAAGATCTGGGCCGTCGCGCAGCCCCACTGATTTGAAAGGCGAACGTGGTCGGGGTCATACGACTCGCCGGGCAGTTCGCCCGTGCAGCCGTAGCCGCCCGAGCCGACGCGGGTGTTGTCGTTGTTGCACTCCAGCAGGTTGAGCTCTTCGAGTTGGTCCAGGTACCGGCCGTTGCAGTGCACGATCCGCTCGATGTAGGCGAGGATCGCGTCCGGGCGATCGATCAGGTCGATCATCGCCTCCTGCACGCCCCAGATGCCGATCAGATAATCCCACGGCGCGTACCAATGGCTCTTGATGCCGGTGACCTTGACCGGCGCGATCCCGTCGAAGATCTCACACATGGTCTTGTAGTTGCGCTCGGTGACGTCCGGCAGCGCGGTGACGACGGGCTCGCGCACGTTGGCGGCATCCTCGGCCGTCAGGTGCTGCGCCTTGAAGTGGCTACTGGTGATGCCGCTCGCCCCCTGGTCGATTTCCACGTCGATCTCGGCGGACAATTCCATACTGGTCGACTCGAACGCCTTGGGGCAGGCGAGCGTTTCGCTGATGACCATGTCGCCCGGCAGGTGGCGCCACTGGTAAAGCTCCATCCGCAGCCTGGCCTCGAGATTGCGGGCGAAGTCATCGGCGCATTGGCAGGTGAGTTCGTCGTCGACGTTCATCTCGCCCCAGCAGATCTCGTTGATCCACACCAGCGGGCGGACGCCGGTTTCGCGGTCGTTGAGCTTGCGCCATAGTTCGAAGCGTTCGGCGTGGACGGGCAAGGCCGCCACCTCGGCCCGCTCGGCCGCCAGGCGACGAAGAATCTCACGGTCGTTTGTACAGATGGGCATCGAAGCTCCTCCTGCATTACGGAATCAGGGAGTGTTTGTACGCAGGTGAGGGGGCGGGGGCAACGGATTTGTGGGGGGGAGTGCCGGCGGGCCTACTGCTGCGGCCAGGGGCAGAACGGGCCTTTGGGGCGGTCGAAGGCCAGGGCCGCCTCTTGCATTCGGCCGATGACGGCCTCGCGGTTGGCCGGCCGAGATGCCCGGTGAAGTCGCATCGCCGAGTGCGGGGCCCGGCGGAGGGTGAACATCACGATCTCCGGGCGGTGACCCTTGTGCAGCCGTGCGTTGCCCACGCCGCGATTAACGTAGAGGAATTGATTCTCAGCCAAGCGGTACTGGCCGAACACGAAATGGCGATGCTCGACCGGGAACAGCAGATTGTTCAGCAGGTTGTCGGGCACTTCCTTGCCGTGGGTGTGGCCGCTGAGGACGTAGTCAGCTCCCAAAGCCGCCAGTTCCGGCGCCGCGTCGGGGTTATGAACCAGGGCCAGGATGGGCTTGGTGCGGTCCAGCCCGGCAAACGCGGCGGCGGGGTCGTAGGTCGACGACCACAACTCGCCCAGGCCCACCAGTTGCAGTTCGTCGCCATTGTTGCGAAGTGTGACCGACTCGCTGATGAGCGGTTGAATGCCGGCCGCATCGAGTTGGCCGGCCAAGTACTCGCCCAGCGCGGGAATGCCCTTGCCTACCGTCGGGTGCCACAACCCAAAGTCGTGATTACCCAATACGGCAAAGGAGGCAACGCGCGGCGACAGATCCTTCAGCAGTGACCGAATCTTGCGGACGAAGATCTTGTAGCTGGCGGTGATGTAATCGCCCGTCAGCACCACGTAATCGGGCTCGAGCCGGTTGGTCAGCTCGATGTACTGCGCCAGATGACGGCTGCGAACGATGGGGCTGCAGTGGAGGTCCGAGAGGTGGGCGATTCGGAGGCCGTCAAAGCTCTTGCCGAGATCGGGCAGGAAGATGTCCACGGACTGGACGCGGACCCAGTGGTCCTCGAACCGTCCCGTGTACATCCCGTACAGACCCGTCCGAGATGCCGCCGACCAAACGATGTTCTTCAACAGTGATCGCATGAAGCAGTGCCGCTCCCACAAGCAGCCAATCCAGACCCGCCGGCATGGCTGCCTCCATTCGCGCCTGCCACTTACATCTCTATCACATCCTGTAAAGACTTCCCAACAAGCCGGTAACGATTCGCTGGTTCTCGCAACCGCCTGAAAGGCCCTCGCCAGGCCCTCTATGGCCTGGAAAGGTGCCTATCCGATATCGAACTCGACCCGACAAGTCAAGACTTTGCTTCAGATGACATGAGCGCTTACGTCGGCTCAGACGGCTCGGCCGCGACCTGCGCGACGATCAATTTGGCCGACCCCCGCCGCGCCAGATAGATGCCCACCAGCACCGCCCCCCCGCCCACCAAATGCCATACCCCCATCGACTCACCGAACAACAGCCACCCCAGGCCCGCCACCGATACCGGTTGGGCCAGCAACACCACCGTCGACAGGCTGACCGGAAGGTGACGAATGGCGGTCACGATGCTGCCCTGCCCGCCAAGCTGAACCACCAACCCCAACGCCAAAAGCACCAGCCACCCTTCCACCAACACCCGCCTGGGGGTCGAGCTCGGCACGAAGGATTCGCCCAGAATCAGCGCCGCCGCGCCCAGCACGATGGCGCTGGCGGTCAGGCTCAGCGAGAACGTCTTAGGCATGCTCAGCGAGTGGCGGGCCCGTTTGATGAACAGTTGATACGCGGCGTAGAAGACCGCGCTGATCGCGGCCAGGATGTCGCCGGTGACGCTGTCGCCTTCGCCAATGGGCAACCCCGCCCGGTCGGTGGCGTGCTCGGCCAGGCTCAGCGTGGCCGCCCCGCCGATCGCCAGAACCAACCCGGCCACGAACAACCACCCGAACCGCTCGCCGAAAATCAGCCAGGCCGCGATGGCCACGAACACCGGCGCGCAGTTGGACAGCAATGTGGCGTTGGCAACCGTCGTTCGCACCAGAGCCAGGTAGTACAGCATCAGGTCCAACCCGAAACACACGCCCCCCAGAATCGCAAACAGCACCGCGCGGCGATCCAGCCCGTCCGGGCCTGTCAGCGTTCGGCCGGCCCGGCGCGACCGGGCCCAAGCGACACCACCCAGGAACGGCAGCGCAATCGCCGCCCGCCAAAACGCCGCCGCGACCGGGCCGACTCCGCGCTCGGTCGCATAACGCAGCAGAATCGGCGCCAGACAGATGGCGACGGCCCCGGCCAGCAAGAGCCCGACCCACTTGCCGGACCCGTGCGCCTGCGGATCGCTTGTCTTGAGGGATGACACGGCAGATGTATCTACCCCCTCAGGCCCCCCGCCGCAAGGACGCCGCGTTGACCGGCCGGGCCGGGCCGTTACAATACCGCGATGCCCGCAACGGATTCATCTAAGACCAATGCCACCCCCTGGACCTTCAAGCTCCGAAGCTCCGCGGACCTGGCGGCGCTCAATGAACGCCTCGGCCTGCACGTCGAGGCCCAAGACGACCTGGCCGTTCTGGCCCGACCCCTGAAGGTCGGACACGTCACCGTGCCCAACCGCCTGGCCATCCAACCTATGGAAGGCTGCGACGGCGACAGCGAGGGCCGGCCCGGCCCGCTGACCATCCGCCGCTACGAACGCTTCGCCGCCGGCGGCGCGGGCCTGCTGTGGATGGAAGCAACGGCCGTGGTCCCCGAAGGCCGAGCCAACCCCCGGCAGTTGTGGCTCAACGAAACCAGCAAGTCGTCCCTGGCCGATCTGACCGCCCGCATCCGCCGCGTGGCCGCCGACGCCCATGGCAGCGACCATCGGCCCATGCTGGTGGTGCAACTGACCCACTCCGGCCGCTACAGCAAGCCGAATGGCGTGCCGGCGGCGCTGATGGCGGCCCACAACCCCGCCCGCGACGCGGTGCTGGAGATGCCCCGCGACGGGCAGATCGTCACCGACGATTACCTCGACAGCCTGGTCGACAGCTACGTCGAGGCGGCCAAGATCGCCATTGAATGCGGCTTCGACGCCCTCGACGTCAAGGCCTGCCACGGCTATCTGCTCAACGAACTGCTTGGCGCGCACACCCGCGAGGGCCGCCACGGCGGGGCGCTGGAGAATCGCACGCGGCTGATGCTGGCCATCGTAGATGCGCTACGGGCCGAACTGCCCGACGCGTGCATCGTCACGCGGCTGAACGTTTACGACGCCATGGAATACCCCTACGGCTGGGGTGTCAGCGAGACCGACGTGACGACCCCCGACCTGGCCGAGCCCAAGCAGTTGATCGGCCAGCTCGTCGAGCGTGGCGTGGCGATGGTGGATGTGACCGGCGGGAACCCCTACTTCAAGCCGCACTACAATCGGCCCTTTAACGCGCCGGTGGTCGGCGGATATCTCTCGCCGGAGCATCCGCTGGCGGGCGTCCAACGATTGCTCGATTTGGCCGGTGAGATTCAGCAGGCCTTCCCCGATCTGCCCGTCATCGGCAGCGGCTACACGTGGCTGCGAACGCTCTTGCCCAACGTGGCCGCCGCGGCCATCTCCCAAGGGAGAACGGCCATGGCCGGGATCGGACGAATGGCGTTCGCGTATCCGGACTTCGCCGCCGACATCTTGACCCAAGGCAAGATGGACCCCAAGAAGGTCTGCGTCGCCTGCAGCGCCTGCACCCAGATGATGCGCGACGGCGGCCAGGCCGGCTGTGTCGTTCGCGACGCCCAACTGTATCGACCCATGTTCCGTCGCGGACGCCTGGCCGATCCGGTGAACCTGCGGCGCCTGGCCGAGCAGTGTCGCCACTGCAACGAGGCCACCTGCACCCAAGGCTGCCCGGCGGGAGTGGACATTTCCGGCTTCATCAGCGAGTTCGGCGCCGGCAACGACCGCGAGGCCTACGAGATTCTCCGCGGCGGCAACGCCTTTCCGTTGGTGTGTGCCGAGCTGTGCCCGGTGGAGCAACAATGCCAAGGCCACTGCCTGCAGAACTTCATCGGCGACGCGCCTCTGCCCATTGCCGACATCCAGCGACATCTATCGGTGTTGGCTATCAAGAACGGCTGGTCCAAACTGCGCGTGCCGGCGCAGTCCAGCGGCCGTCGGGTGGCCGTTGTGGGAGCCGGGCCAGCGGGTCTGGCGTGCGCGGCCGGGCTGGTCGAAGCCGGCCACAGCGTCACCGTGTTCGACCGGGCGGACCTGGGGGGCATGATCACCGCGACGATTCCCAACGCTCGCGTCCGCGGGTCGCTGGGCGAGGAGATTCGCGCGACCTTCGACGGCGTCGACGAAAATCGGCTGACGTTCAAGCAGGCGGCGCTGTCGGCCCAGACCCCCCTGTCGACGTTGGTGGGCGATGAGTTCGACGCGGTCTTCATCGGCCTGGGCCTATCGGAGGCGGCGGGCGTTAGCGCCGACCGACCGCTGGGCGTCACCGACGCGCTGACCTTCCTGCGGCAGGCCAAGCAGGAGGACAAACCCGAGGTCCGCGGCAAGACCGTGGCCGTCATCGGCGGCGGCAACACCGCACTCGACGCGGCGATCACGGCCACTCGCCTGGGCGCTCGCGACGTGCACGTATTGTACCGGAGGAGCTTCAACGAGATGCCCGCCTGGCCGACCGAACGCACCGAGGCCGTTGAGGCCGGCGTGCATATTCAGATCCTCATCCAGCCGCTCGGTTACGAACCGGCCGACGGGCGGCTGGCCATGACGTTGTGCCCGACCGTCCTGGGCGACGCCGACGAATCCGGCCGACGCCGACCGAAGCCGATGGAATCCAGCGCCTACCGATTCGACGTGGACCTGGTGATCGAAGCGATCGGCCAGACCGCCCCGGCCGAATTGGCCGAGTGGCTGGACGACGTGGAGGTCGTCGACGGATTGATCGGCGTCAATGACGACATGGAAACGACACGAGCGGGCACCTTCGCCGGCGGAGACATCATCCGCGGGCCCGATACCGTGGTGGCCGCCATTGCCGACGGCATGAAAGCCGCCCGCAGCATCGACCGGCGACTGGCCGCCGGAACAGGAGCATCGAAATGACAGACCGACCCCTGGCCATCGTCACCGGCGGAAGTCGCGGCATCGGCCGAGCCATCGCCGTCGGACTCGCCCAGATCGGCTACGACATCCTGATCGCCTACTACGACCTGGACGCTGACGGAAACGTTGACCAGACCGCCGCGACCGAAGCGGCCGCACTCATCGCCGAAGCCGGCGCCAAGTGCGAAGCCGTTGCCGCCGATATCGCCAATGCCGACGACCGCGTGCGCCTCGTCGAAACCGCCAAGAGCGTCTTCGGCCGATGCGACATGCTGGTCAACAACGCCGGCGTCGCGCCCGCTCAACGGCTCGATATCCTCGAAGCCACCGAAGCCAGCTACGACCGGGTGATGGACATCAACCTGAAGGGCCCGTATTTCCTGACGCAACTGATCGCCAATTGGATGCTCGAGCAGGTCTTCGCCGACGCCGACCGTCGCTGCCGCATCGTGAACATCTCGTCGATCTCGGCCTACACGGCATCGGTCGGCCGCGGCGAGTACTGCCTGTCCAAGGCGGGCGTATCGATGATGACCAAGCTGTTCGCGGCGCGATTGGCCGCTGACGGCATCGGCGTGTTCGAGATCCGCCCCGGCATCATCGCCACCGACATGACCGCCGCCGTCAAAGACAAGTACGACACCCTCATCGGCGAAGGGCTCACGCCCATCCGCCGCTGGGGCCTGCCCGAAGATGTCGCCGCGGCCGTCGCGGGTATCGCCGAAGGGCGCCTGGACTTCTCGGCCGGCCAAGTGATCAACGTCGACGGCGGCTTCGACCTTCGTATGCTCTAACTTCACCTTCGGAACCAACCATGACCGTGACAGAGACAGTCCAACAGATCCTGCGGGACGGCTACATCCTGGTCTTCAACCAAGACTCACTCGACGTCGTCAAGACCGCCGAGGCCCTGTGCGAAGCAGGGCTAGGCAACATGGAAGTCACCTGCCGCATCAAGCAACCGCTGGCCAAGATGGCCGAACTGCGACAGGCCATGCCCGACCTGGCCATCGGCGCCGCCAGCCTGATCGACAACCCGGCCTTCCTCGATGCCTACAACGCTGCGCATCCCGCCGACCCCCTGCCCTCGGCCGAGCAAGTGGTTGACGCCGGGTGCGACTACCTGGTCTCTGCCGCCAACTTCCGGGCCGAGACGTTCGACCGCTACGCCGGGGACGTGGCGATGATCCCCGGATGCGGAACGGTCAATGAGATCGTCACGCAATACGCTCTGGGCGCCAGCTTCGTAAAGATCTTCCCGGCCAAGCAACTCGGCGGGCCGGCGTTCGTCAAAGCCGTCGACGC